>JAFRKO010000066.1 GCA_017431685.1 Mogibacterium sp. | reverse complement strand
TTCATCAGTTCAATTACTCTATTAATGACTCTCCAAAACATTTTCGTTTCCTTGCTTTCTTATCCCATTCTCTGTTTTCGCACCAGTAAACAGTCCTGTCTGTCACGTCATATACCATGGACACGACGGTCGGGCAGACTTCCTGCGAGACTGCCTTCAGTATTTCAAAGCAATCCTCCACATCAAAATCATCTGACGCATTTTTCAGCATGTCTTTTGCTATGTGATATCTGTCCCAGCCCATCCACGGATGTGTCTCTGAGTTCTGCTTATATGGTGAGAAATTCGTTAAAATCTTGTATTCAGGTTTTTCGTAGTAGCTGCAGCCCTGACCCGGCACTATGTGAAGCACGTTGCCGTCAGCATCCGACAGTGCAGACATGAATGTCAGTCCCGGGATGCTGTAGACAGGTCTTTCAGCCGCTATGTCGCGGATCTCCTGCAGCGTTTTTTTCTGCAGCAGGAGGTCGATGTCCAGCATGATTACATTCTCGCCGTCTCCCGCTGGATCGCTTCTTCTGTCGGCAGGCCAGCATGTAGGCATTCCGACAAAGTCTCCCCGGCTGTTGGCGCCAAACAATGGCATCCACCCTTCTGTTGCATCATTGACCTCTATGAATACCCCTTCATCTGCAGGACTGACTCTGTATTCCATATCCAGAAGATCCAGATTCCAGCCTACTATCGTCTTATTCTTATTTACTACTATGCTTGTACACATTATTGACCTCCCTCTTTTGCTCCCTATCGTTCGGTAGTTTGAGGTGTATTTTTTTACCGGTCAGCCTTAAGGCCGGCCGGCAATTGATATTCTATATGATTTATTTATAGTATCGTTCTACTTTGCGTAGACCTCAAAGAACTGCAGCACGTGTTTATGCACCAGTTCCATCACTTCTTCCTCTCTGGCAGGCTCCCTGTCACACAGGTTGATCCAGACTGTGATCGGTGATGAGAGCTGCGCGGCCATGATCTCAGTATCCGCTTCCCTAAGCGTATTGCTGCGGATAAGGTATCTGATTATGCCTTCGAAGTATTTCATGATCCCTTCGTAATTCATTCTGGTCTGCAGAACAGAGAGTTCCCGGTTGCGGAACTGCTCGATCAAGAGCAGCTTTCTGCCCCTGCTGATGGCCGGATCATGGACTATATATCTGACCTGACCCTGGATCATCTTCGCGGCATCATCCGCAGTCATCCCCTCTTTGTCCTTTGTGAATTCAGGATCGTCCCAGTCGGCTTTAGTGAATATGGAATGCTCTGCATATCCGTTTAGCACCGACTCTACGACATTATCCAGTATCTCCTGCTTGCTTCCGAAGTGGCTGTAAAGAGATGCCTTTCTGATCCCTACCGCATCTGCGATCTGCGAAATGCTCGTAGCTTCATAACCATTAACTGAAAACAGATCCAGCGCGACATTCAGTATCTCATCTCTTGTATTGCCCTTATCCATAGCATTCCTCCGGCAGTAAAAAATATATTGGACATCACCATTCTACCTACCGTTCGTTCGTTAGTCAATACCTTTTTTACGAAACGATCCGGTAGTATGCATTAGATGTAACTCTGTATATGACCGCATATACTATACCGCAGATCAGTACGCATACACTGGAGGTAATGATCAGGCGCGGTATGTCAAACAGTCCGAACAGCATGAGCAGCTTGTTTACTATAGGCAGTACCACCGCCAAGTGTATGCAGGCTAAGATGATTGGGATAAGGAATACCGTCAGCATCTGTGAATTGATGCTTTTTCTTATTTCATCCTTCGTCATGCCGACCTTCTGCATTATGTCGAATCTGGACTGATCCTCGAAACCTTCCGAGACCTGTTTGTAATACATGATTATCACGCAGGACATCAGGAAGATGATGCTGAGCAGAATGCCGAGGAAAAACAGTCCTCCGAAGGTGCTGACGAAGTCGCCTCGTTCTGCTTCATGGCTCTCGCAGTAGCAGTTGTCAAAGTCAAGCGGCTTCAGTTCCTCTTTGATCAAATTATCCAGTGTGGCTGCCAGAGCCACCTGCTCGTCGGCGTCAAGGCCGGTATCAAAACGGCAGTCCCAGAACCACGCCAGCATAGGCTCGCCGTCGTAATCTGCATATTTTGTGTAGTTCTTCGCGACCTCACCAGCATCCTTCACGATCACAAAGATGCCCGGAGATGCCGAGACCACTGCAGCCGGATCTATCTCTTCTATCCTGTCATCGATACGCTTTGTGACTTTGAACGGAACATCCCCGATAGTAATCACATCGCCGATCTCTATGTCCTTTGCGGTTCCGACCAATGCTTCACCCTGAGCCACTGTCTCGTTATAACCAAATACTCTGTTATAGACATCCACATCAATGAACAGTATCTGCGCTACTTTGTCATAATTGATGAAAGCAAGATCTGACTTTGAGTTGAGTGTGACATCCAGCTTGCTGTCATCGAAGTAACCGCTGATCGACCACTCGTAATATGTTTTGTTGTTCATTATCTCCGCACCGTGTTCCTCTGCAGCGGCCTTAAGGTCAGCATCCAGCTTCTCACCCAGATCCTCAAGGCTTTCATCATAACCGTACTTGCACGCAAAGGCACCTATCTCGTTAGGATAGCGCACATTGAGGCACTGCTCTGCACCTGTGTAAAGCGCTGAAGTCGAGGACATCATTACAAGGATCATCGTCAGAAGGATGCAGATCGACGCAAGTCCCGCGCCGTTTCTCTTCATGCGATATGCCATCGAAGACACCGATACAAAATGATTTGTCTGGTAATAGTAGTTCCTATTCTTCTGAAGCATCCTGCAAAGGATGACAGACCCTGCGATCAGAAGAAGATAGGTACCTATCATTATCAGTATCACGGCGACAAAGAACCACATGAGTGCTGACATAGGTTGCTGTATCTTAAGCGCGATATAGTATCCCGACCCAAGAGATGCAAGGCCGAGGACGCCTGTGAGCCAGTTTGACTTCGGCGGCTTCTCGCCTGCTTTATCTGCAGTCACCAGCTCTATTGGACTTGCAAAACTGACTTGTCTCAGCGAATTGAGATAGATCAGCAAAAAAATCGCGCTGTATGTTACAACTGTCATGATGACAGAGGTGAACGGAACAGAAAAAGCATATCTTACAGGTACTTCTATCAGCTTTGTAAATCCGAGCTCTGCCAGCTTGGAAATCCCTATGCCGGCAATGAGTCCGCCGAATATCGCGACTGCCCATGTAAACAGCGTTTCGAAGAACAGTATCCTTCCCAGGTTGAATCTGTTCATCCCCAAAATGCTGTAAAGACCGAACTCCTTCTTTCTGCCTTTGATCAGCGTTGCCTGTGTATAAAAGAGAAACAGAAGCCCGAACAGCGTCATTATATATGTGCCCATCTGCATCATATCGGTAGCAGTGTGCCCGCCCGGCATGCCGTCCATGATCCCTGAATACCCGAGGAAGTGAAGGATGTAATACACAGCTACCATCATGATGCATGTCACCAGATACGGTGCATACAGCCTGCCGTTCTTACGCATGCCGTTCGCAGCCATCTTTGGATAGAATCCCAGCTTCATTATCTGTCACCTCCCTGTGCGAGAAGCGTCAGTGTATTGCTAATCTTCTGATACATCTGCTGATCAGTGGCATCGCCTTTATATATCTGGTGGAACACTACTCCATCGCGTATAAACATCACCCTGGAAGCCCTGCTCGCAGCCTTTGTGGAATGAGTTACCATCAGGATGGTATGTCCCATCTGATTCACCTTAGCGAAAAGATCAAGCAGCTCGTCCGATGACTTTGAATCAAGTGCGCCCGTAGGCTCATCCGCCAGAACTATTCTCGGATCTGTGATCAGTGCTCTCGCAACCGCCGCTCTCTGTTTCTGACCGCCGGATACCTCGTAAGGATATTTCTTGAGAAGGGTTTCGATACCAAGCGGTGATGCAAGGTCATCCAGCCTCTTCTTCATATCTTCCGGCTTCATTCCGGCCAGAACCAGTGGAAGATAGATATTGTCTTCGAGAGAGAATGTATCCAGCAGATTGAAGTCCTGAAACACATACCCCAGATTGTCTCTGCGGAATTTTGCAAGATCCGAGTCCCTGACTGCGCTCAGCTTCATGCCGTCAAGTATGACCGTTCCTTCTGTCGGCTTGTCCAGAGCCGCGATTATGTTCAGCAGGGTGGTCTTGCCGCTGCCGGATTCTCCCATGATAGCGACATATTCGCCCTTTTCAACTGTGAAATTGACGTTCTTCAGCGCTTCAACGGATGCTCCGCCGAAACGAGTCCTGTATGTTTTCTTTATTCCTCTTGCTTCAAGTAAACTCATTACTGTAACCTCCTTGTTGCCTGATTACAGTCTGATGATAATAATATAAGCAGAGCCGTTCCATCGGATCTGCTTACGTATTTCTTACATATCTGTCACATTTAATATCAATCATCTGTCACGAGTCTTGCGGCCGTGAGATCAAGTATTATTGTTGTCCCCCTGCCCGGCTGCGACTCAGCGCTTATCGTATGCCCGAGATTGTCCGTTATCCTTTTGCAGAGATAAAGCCCGATCCCGCTTGCCCGTTTATCCTCACGACCGTTGAAGCCGGTGTAGCCGTTTTCAAATATGCGAGGAAGGTCTTCAGCACTTATACCTATACCGGTATCACTGATATGGAGAATTCCCGGCTCATCCATATAGATATGCACGCCGCCTTCTGAAGTGTACTTGACCGCATTTGAAATAATCTGCTCTATAACGAATGTCAGCCATTTTCCATCGGTGAGCACAGTATAATTCACTGGCTGATAATCCAGCGTCAGTCTCTTCAGAATGAATTCCCTTGAAAACTTCCGGACAGCCGTGCGGATGATACTGTCAAGATCATATTCCTTTATAAGGTAGTCCGTGCTGTCCGAATCCAGTCGCAGGAACGTCAGCACCATTTCGACATATTCTTCGATCCGGTTCAGATCTGAAGTGAGTTTTCTTGCCGTCTCTGTATCCTCTGACTGGAGGCTGAGCCGCATGGCTGCGATCGGAGTTTTGATCTGATGTGCCCAGACAGTATAGTAGTCGATCATATCGTTATACTCTTCTGCCGCGTGAACTGCTGACTGCTTCGCCTCGTCCTGAAGTTTAGTGATGATCTGCTGATAGTCCTCCTCCAGCCGATCGGCCGGAGCAGGCATTTCTTCGTGGGTAAGCATTATGTGCCGCCTTCGATAAGCAATATAGTC
>JAFRKO010000038.1 GCA_017431685.1 Mogibacterium sp. | reverse complement strand
TTTAGACCCATTCTTCCTCCTCCTTAGTTTGTTTTGCAGTTGGCAGACCGCATCGACATTCTAAGGTTTGGAGGATTTTTGGTCAAACGCATAGCGTTCACGGAACCCCGCGTCAAACGCGGGGTTTTCTGCTGACAAAAATCAGAGGCATCCTTTGCGGATGCCTCTTTGTTTTCACTGATACAACGCGATCAGTTATGTTTATACAGGGAACTCGATTGAGATGTCCTTACCCTCTGCGATGTAGAGTTTAACGACTCCGCCGCCGAATGTCATCTGTGTGCCTGCAGGAACTGCAAGTGCAGGAGCAGCTTCTGCAGGAGCTTCCTCTGCAGCTTCTTCTTCACCTGCAGCAGGATCCTGGATGTTGTCTACGATTTCTGCTGTGAGCGGTGTCAGTGAGTCGGATACTTCCTTGAGAGTAGCACCGAGGCACTGTCCGATCGTCAGACATCCGTCAAGTTTCAGAAGGCCTGTATCTACCAGATCAGGGAAAATAGCAGGGTCTTCAAGGTTGTGGTGCGAAATCTCGCCCGGCTCCATTCTGCAGCAAAGCACTGCAGGATCATTCTTATGTTCTAATGCATATTCCAGTTCAATTGACATTCTACGTTCCTCCTATTTAAATACACAAATACACCGGGATACGTATATCCCTATTCACATTACCATTGTAATTTCAAGGCATTTGTATAACAAATAGGCGCTTTTGATATTGTCAGAGAATTAAATAATCCATTTCAATAGAATGGAGACATGAAGATTTGTGAAGATCTTTTTCAGTGATGTTAAACGTATATCAATAAACATTTATCAAAGCTTATCGATAATCGCAAAAGCTGCTGTCAGTTTACGTATGTCGTGGTTTGCCTCGCTGAGGGTTGCTCTGTCATATCCGTCTACATCCACAACATCACCTGTCTCAAGGAAGTCATACAGATGCCAGCCGTAATGATCACATACAGCCTGAACGCCTGCAAGTTCCATTTCTACAGCTATACAGCCTTCATTTCTGCGGTCAGTTACCAGACGCTCGGTCTCCCTGTAAAATGCATCCGTTGTCCATACCGGGCCGGCCACAAAAGGAATACCTGCCTCCTCAAAGCACTCCGCGACCTTATCTGCCCCGTTTATCTTTATGTAGTCAGCAGGCGCGGCATAATAGAATGACATGCCCTCTCCTCGGTAAGCTCTGCTTGGGACGACATATCTGCCGTCGGTTTTACTGCTGTCAAGTGTTCCCGCCGAACCGAACATTATGAAAGTCTCTGCGCCTGTGAGCCAGTTTGATTCAATAACATTATGGGATGCGACTGCAGATCCGATCGCAGACAGATAAAAGGCGACATGTTTTCCATTGTACTCAAACAAGTATATAGGAGTATTCATGTTGCATCCGGTCATCTCTCCGCACTTTACACACTCGAAATGATCGAGCAAGTGGGTATATATTTCGCGCGAAAATATGACTATGCAGATATCTGCATAGTCGCGCTTTGAACCGTAAAAGTCCTCCGGTGTAAAAAGCGGTTTAGTATCAGGATCATAAAAATCATTCATCATTTAAGTCACCTGCCGGTCTGCCTTCTTTTTTGCATCCCTAACGAGCGATGTTATATTCTCACGCTTCACAAGATCGCAGCCGTTGTCTATTCGGTCTTTCATCATATTTGCCTGCGATCTGGCATCTGTCGTGCTGCCCGAGAGGAGTACAGCTCTCATGGTTTTCATGAGGAACTTATCCAGGCCGGCGACCGATGCCGGGTCGTATCTTCCGCCGAGAATGTACATGAGTACTCTGTGCTCGTTTTTGGGGTCGATCTTTCCCAGACTGTAACCCCATACCTGCGCGTAGTTCTCCGCTGTCTCGTCAGCAAAACCCACACCGAAAACTATAAGCCTGTTCATAAGCTCATCATCCAGCATTTTCGCAAATTTGTCGAAGTCAACAATACCGGAGCCGCGTATCCATCCGCCGTAGATTATGCAGTCGTATCCGTAAAGGTCAATTCCTCTCGCATCAGAAAGCGGCAGCGCCTCACAGCCGAGATCTTCGGCTATCCATTCTGCATACTGCCTGGTCGAGCCTCTCTTTGATGTGTATATAACTATGCTTTTTGCCATTACCCTTTTACGTTCTCCTCTCCAAGGAGTCTGATAAGTTTTGATCTCAGGCCGTCCGTAAATGCGACTCTGTTGTCCGCGTTGCACCTTACAGGTTTCTGTCCCGGAAGGTAAACCAGTACGTCTCTGTCACCCGGATACAGACTGAACATATCTGTCAGATGCATCAGCACCTTGCGCGCACTGCCGTGTGCTCTGACAACAGTTTCAGGTATACGGAGCTTGACCGGATCATTCATCGGTGATGCCGGCCTGTTTTCAGCCCTTCTGGCCTGCTCCGGTGCATATCTGTCATCAGCAGGATATCCGTACATCCCGTCATATGTGCCGTTCTGCGATCTGCCTCTGCTGAGGTTTGCTATGTTCTCGATCGGCACTATATCTTCCACAAGGATCTCAGCCTCGCTTTCATCCTTGAAGCTGACACGTCCGAGGATTCCCACTATCATGTCATTTCTGACAAGATTTCTCTTGCGTTCGTATACTTTCGGGAAGACTATCGCATCGATGACACCGTCGAAGTCCTCCAGTGTCATTCTGGCCATCTCCTGAGACTTTCTCGTGATCATGGTTCTCACGCCGTTTATCATGCCGGCCATGATGACCGCATCTCCATCCTTGAAGCTTGATGTGTTGATCACCATGCTGTCAGCGTCATCTCCCTCGGCAGTAAACTCCTCGCCGCCTCCTGTTAACTCTGCCGTGCCGGCGCTCGTATTGTCTCTGATGAGCGCAGCATACTCGTCGAGAGGATGTCCGGAGAGATAGACTCCGAGCATCTCCTTCTCCATGGCAAGCTTTGTTTCCTTGTTGAAGTCAGCCACTTTTGGAAGCTCAGGGCTTGTTAGGGCTTCATCGGCAAAATCCTCAAGCTGGAACAGACTGATCTGCGCCCTGTTCCCCTGCTTCGCCTTTTTCTGAGCTCTCTGCACAGCATTATCGCACACTGCCATGAGCTGCGCTCTGTTTGGATTTATATCATCAAAAGCGCCTGCTCTGACCAGCGACTCGATAGCTTTTCTGTTGAGCTCGCCTGCATCTATTGCCTCAACGAATTCATAAATGTCATGAGTACCTTCGACAGACTTACGACCTTCGATGATCGCTTCGATTATACCCTCGCCCACATTCTTGACCGAAAGCATGCCGAACCTGATGCGTCCGTCCTTTGTGGAGAAGTTCTTTTCACTTTTAACTACCGACGGAGGATCCATGGCAATGCCCATCTCGCGGCAATTCCTCACATAGTCTGCTGTATGCCTGGCATCCCCGGCCATGCTGGTCATTAGTGCCGCCATGAATTCCGCAGGATAATGAGCCTTGAGATAAGCGGTCTGATATGAGATTACTGCGTATGCGGCTGCGTGTGATTTGTTGAACGCATACGAAGCAAATGTGACCATGTCTTCGAATATGGTCTCAGCAGCCGCAGCCGGCACGCCGTTCCTGGCGCAGCCCGCAATTTCAACATTACCTTCATCATCCGTTTTACCATTTATGAAGTACTGTTTCTCCTCGAGCATCACCTGCATTTTCTTCTTGCTCATCGCACGGCGCACCAGATCGGAGCGGCCGAAAGAATAGCCGCCTAGATCACGCACTATCTGCATTACCTGCTCCTGATAGATGAGGCAGCCATAGGTTACGCCAAGGATAGGCTCAAGATGAGGATCCACATATTTGACATGATCCGGATGTTTTTTGTTGTCTATGTATTTAGGGATCGAGTCCATAGGACCCGGTCTGTAAAGTGCTATTCCCGCGACTATATCTTCGAAGCAGCTTGGCCTTAGGTTCTTCATAAAGTCTGTCATGCCGCCGCTCTCCAGCTGGAACACTCCCTTCGTGTTGCCTTCCGAGATAAGTCTGTAAACGTCGGGATCATCGAAATCCATGGACGAAAAGTCGATGTCAATGCCATGGTTCGCTTTTATCATTCGAAGCGCATCGCGGATTACCGTGAGGTTTCTGAGCCCGAGGAAGTCCATCTTGAGGAGACCGAGCTCCTCGATAGTCGTCATATTGAATTGTGTCGCGACTCCCTTATCGGATGAATAGAGCGGCACGTACTCATCGAGCGGCATCTTCGAGATAACGATGCCCGCGGCATGAGTCGAGGCATGGCGCGGCAGTCCCTCTAGAGCCATTGACAGATCGAGCACCTGCTTTACAAGAGGCTCGTTCTCATATCTCTGCCTGAGGTCAGGGTTGACCTCAAGCGCTTTTGCAATGGTGATGCCAAGCTCGTTTGGTATCGCCTTCGCTATCGCATCTCCCTCAGCATAAGTGGCGTCGAGTGCTCTTGCTATGTCTCTGACAGCCGCCTTGGCTTTCAGCGTACCGAAAGTGATGATCTGCGACACCTTGTCTTTGCCGTACTTGCGTATAACGTAGTCAATGACCTCCTGGCGCCTTTCGATGCAGAAATCGATATCTATATCCGGCATGCTCACCCGCTCCGGATTCAGGAACCTCTCAAAGATGAGGCTGTATTTTATAGGGTCTATCTCAGTTATATCTAGGCTGTATGCAACGATACTTCCCGCAGCTGAGCCTCTGCCCGGTCCTACAGCTACGCCGTGTGATTTTGCGTAGTGGATGAAATCCCAGACTATCAGGAAGTACTCCACATAGCCCATGCCTTCTATCACCTTGAGTTCAGTCTCAAGCCTCTGGCGGTAGATGCTTTCCGGATCCATCGCATCGGCTCCATAGCGCTTTACCAGACCTCTGTAACAGAGCTCCCTCAGGTATTCATCCGTAGATTTTCCATCCGGAGGTATGTACTCCGGCAGATGGTAATTCCCGAACTCAAACTCCACATTGCATCTTTCGGCGATCTCATGCGACCTGTCGATCACTTCAGGCATATCCGGGAAGAGCTCTCTCATCTCAGCCTCGGACTTCACGTAGAACTCGTCGTTCTCGAACCTCATGCGGTTCTCGTCTGTCACCTTTGCCTGAGTCTGGATGCACATAAGAACATCCTGAGCTGTTGCATCGCTGCGCCTCATATAATGAGCATCGTTCGTAGCTACGATCGGGATTCCCGTATCATCGCTGATCATCTTGAGTTCGGTCATGACCGTTAGATCTTCTTCGAGATGGTGATTCTGTATCTCAAGGAAGAAGTTGTCATGACCAAAGATCTCCCTTAATTCGAGGGCCTCCTTTTTTGCCCCGGCATAGTCTCTTGCAAGCAGCATTCTCTGTACATTGCCCGCAAGACATCCCGAAAGGCATATAAGTCCTTCGCTGTACTGTCTCAGGAGCTCTTTGTCGACACGCGGCTTGTAGTAAAAGCCGTCAACATAGCTTTTTGATACGATCTTTACAAGGTTGCTGTAGCCGGTCTGGTTCTCTGCAAGGAGTATCAGGTGTCCGTAACCGCGGTCTTTATCCGGGTCCTTGTCATAGAGAGTGCGTGCTGCGGTGTATACCTCACAGCCAATGACAGGCTTGATTCCCGCTTTTTTGCACGCCTTGTAGAAATCGACCACACCAAACATTGCTCCATGATCTGTTATGGCGCATGAATCCATACCGAGCTCCTTGACATATTCAGGGAGCTCGGATATCCTGCTCATTCCATCGAGCAGGCTGTATTCAGTATGCAGATGCAAGTGAGTAAACATTATTTTCCGTTATATCTGAAAGCAAGCATGGTGATGTCGTCAAACTGCGGCGCATCCCCTACGAATTCATCTATGGAAGCCTTAACATTATTCAGGAGTTCATCCGGGTCCGCCCCTCTGTTTTTATTGAGAGCATTGATAAGACGTTCCTCGCCGAAGAGCTTCATTTCACTGTTGGTTGCTTCAGTGACTCCGTCAGTATATACGAAGAGTGAATCTCCCGGATCAAGTCTGAAACTCCGCTCTTTAAAAGTCATACCTTCAAGAGCCGCAAGAGCCGGTGAGTGTCTGTATTTGACGAGCTCGAAAGTGCCGCCCGATTTTCTGACAGCCGGATGTTCATGACCGGCATTCACTTCTGTGCACTCTCCGGTATCAAGATCTATCAGAACAAGCCAGGCTGTTACAAACAGCTCCATGTCATTGCTTTCTATCAACCTCTTATTTGCAGCGCTGAACGCTTCCTCCGGGCTCATTCCCTGCTTCATTCCATATTTTATAAGAATCTTTGCTGCGACCATAAAAAGGGCTGCCGGAACTCCTTTGCCGGATACATCAGCAATCACAAGTGCTAAATGCCTGTCATCAGTCATAAAGATGTCATAAAAATCTCCGCCAACCTCCCTGGCAGGTGTCATCGATGCAGCCAGATCGAACTCTTCCATATCCTCATACTGCATGCCTCTCTTCGGAAGTATTCCCTTCTGGATCTTTGCAGCAGCATCCAGCTCTCCGCTGATTCTTTCTCTTTCTGCTGTTATTGATGAAAGCTCTTTTATGTAATCCCTGATGTCGATGTCCATCCTAGTGAAAGCATCTGCCAGAGTCTCCAGCTCATCATTTGTATGAATGTCAATATTTACCGTCTCTTTGCGCTCAAGATTGCTGACCATCGTCTGCGCGCTTTTGGTCAGAATGCCAAGAGGACGTATAAAGTTTTTCTGATCAGCCTGTACACTATCATCATAGCGATTGCTGAAAAAAGAGCTGAGGTAATAAGTATGCCTAAAAAGAACTGCGATATTGCCGCTCCTGTTTTGATCTCCGGGCGTGTTACGCAAACAATAGCGGCAACACTGCCATCGCTGCCATACAAAGGTGCAAATGCACTAATGTAAGTGTTATCATCACTGCGCGTCTTTATAAGATTTCTTTCAATGGATTCATCCTCTGACGAATCAAAAACGTAAGCTGTGCTGTATTTACTGTATGAATCCGAACGGTCTCCAAGATCGTAATCTCCTTCACCGCCCTTAGTATCCCATACATATATTACTTCATTTCCGTCAGGCACAAATATACTAATATCTGTAAGGCCTACCTCATCGCAGAACGATACCAGAAATATTCCGGTATTCTTATAGTATTCATTCTTTTCTCCTGTCCCTGTAAATTCGGAAACAGTATCCCCGTTTATCACATGTGAAATTATGCCTGCATAGTCTTGTGTATCCTCATAATAATGTCTTCTTGACAGCACAGAAAAACCATAGCTCACCGGAACGCTGACCGCGATGGTGAGCAACAGAGTGAAAATGATGAAACCTATCATCGTTCTGTGCCCAATGCTTTTTCTTTCTCCATTAGTTCTGTGCATGGCTAAAGTATACCATATCTCAGGCACTGGCTATGATTAATTGAGAATTTATTGTGCTGTTTATTGCCACGGTTCCACAGTTAGTTGTACAATACTTGGGTGAAAAAAAAAAGGGACATGGACAGCATATGGTGTATAACAGCATCCTTGAGGCAATGGGCAACACCCCGATGATACGCCTCAATCACATCAATCCGCCTACAAACGCAGAGGTCCTGGTTAAATTCGAGGGGCTGAATGTCGGCGGTTCCATCAAAACAAGAACTGCATATCAGATGATACTGGCAGCAGAAGAAGCAGGTGTAGTGGGACCGGGATCCATAATCGTCGAGCCTACCAGCGGCAATCAGGGTATAGGACTGGCTCTCGTCGGAGCAGTACGCGGATACCGTACCATCATCGTGATGCCTGATTCTGTCAGCATAGAAAGGCGCAAACTTGTTCAGCACTACGGTGCAGAAGTAGTGCTTGTGCACGATGACGGTGACATAGGCAAGTGTATCCATGAGTGCCTTGCAACAGCGATGAGAATGAGGGAGCAGGACAAACGCGTATTTGTTCCGCAGCAGTTCATCAACAAAAATAACATCATTGCTCAGAGAACAACAACCGCTAAAGAAATCCTTGAGCAAGTCAATGGGCCGATCCACGGTTTCTGCTCAGGCATTGGTACCGGAGGTACAATAACAGGCATAGGCGAAGTGCTTAGAGAGCACTATCCGGACATCGAGATATGGGCAGCAGAGCCTGAAGACGCTGCTATACTTGCGGGAGGAAGCATAGGAACGCACGTTCAGATGGGCATCGGTGACGGACTGATACCAGATATTCTAAACACGGAAATCTATGACAACACCTGCATAATTCCTGATGACAACGCTCTCGACATGGCTAAGCGTCTCGCCAGTGAAGAAGGCATAATGTGCGGCATATCTTCAGGCACCAACGTAGTTGCAGCCATCATGCTCGCTGAAAAGCTCGGCCCGGGCAAGACAGTAGTCACGGTATTGCCGGATACAGCAGAGCGTTACTTCTCCACCCCGTTATTCGAAGAATGAACACACAAAAAAGCGGCTGTCTCAAAGACAGCCGCATATTATTTTGCGATTATTTGATTCCGCGCTCCTTCTTGAGCATAGCGATCTTGAGCTTCTTGATGCACTCCTTTACATCGTCTTCGGTATAGTTGTTCTCGCCTACGATGTTGGATTCTATGCCTTCAGGATTCTTGTTGAAGTCGACAACGTTGTCGAGATAAGGGCTTTCTACAACGAATGTTCCTGCTGTGCCGCTCCAGTTGAGGCCGGCAACAGGGATCCCCCTTTCGCCTATCTCATTGACACAGTTTACATAGTCTACATCAAGGTTGCCCCAGCCATCTGTCTCAACAATGACTCCGTCAGGTCTTGCGCACTCGGCTACGACTGCTGCAGTCCTGGAGCATCTGATCTTTTCCTCGTTACCCTCAGGTGATCCGAACACCAGTACTCCCATCAGGTCGATGCCAGGGTCCTCACCAAGCAGTCTGATCAGAGGATCTCTGAAATGGTGAAGGCTTGTTTCTTTTGTTGAAGGACCTACTCCCATGTTGCACCTCCTTAATTCATCGCTTTGATAGCACCGTCTCTGAACTCGTTCGGAGTCAGCATGACAGGCATCGAGCCGTAATCGATAAGTGATTTGCCTCCCTCTACGCCGCTTGGCTGATCAGGGAAGATCCATGTGTCGAGCATAGCGCCGTGAGCGATCATTTCCTTGATGACGAGCACCTTCTTCTGGCCCTTGCGGATCCTGTCGTAGTACTCATGTCTTTCTGTGCACTTTGTGCCCTCGAACTTCTTGAGCTGTGGTCTGAATTCATTCATCCACTCCTCTACCATTCTGTATGCGTCGATGACAGCATATCTCTCCTGGCCCATGCCCTTCTTGAAGGTGATGTCGAAAGAGATAATGTAATCGTCATCTGCAGGTGTGCCTGCTCTGTTGAGATAGAGCATGTCTTTGAGGTTGCCCTCGGATGAGCCGAACTCGTGTGCCTGCTCGCCGTCAACGTCAACGCCCGTAGGCATGACGTAAACGCCTGTGATTGTGTGGGTTATGCCCTCTCCGCACTTACCCAGCACCTTAACGGATATCGGAATGATATCCATGATGGTGTTTGTATATCTGTCATGATCACCCGGTTTGATGATCTGGATGTCGATTTTCTCAATGACCTCGCTGTGCTTTGCTGCAAGCGCGTCAAGACCATTTTTTGTAATGGTCATTTTACCGTCTGTAGTGATCAGGTTCTCATCTCCGAACTCAACATCGTTCATGTGGAACGCTCTGATCACCAGTCTTCTCAGTTCAATGTCTTCCATTATATGTTTCCCTCTCGCTTTTTTATGCGATAGCCTGCGAACGAGCGCAGCCTGATATTGCCTGCACTCTGCTTCACACATATTCTCTTTTTAAAGATGGGGCTGATTTCTCAGCCCCATCTTCGGAATAGTCCGATGTCCTATTCGTTTGTCTCTGTACGTCAGTACTAGATAACTGCGTGATACTCGAAAGGCAGTGATACGATCTTGCCCGGAGTCTCGATTGTCTCGAGGAGCTCGAGGGATGCCTTTACGATAGCAGTCTGCATCTCTACATCGTGAGGTGCTCCGGCATTAGCACCCATAGGTACCATAGGAGCAGCAGCTCTCGGTGTACCAGCCTGTCTTACGACCGGTGGAAGAGCAGCGATAATAACTGTAGGGATACCTACCGACTCGATTGCTCTCTGCACGATTGTTGCAGAGCGGTGGCAAGTTCCTCATCCAGCAGTGAGGAGACATGCGTCAACACCCTCACTCTTAAGCATTTCTGCGACCTGTGGACCTGTCTCATTGGTGAACTTCTCAATGTTTCCGCCGCCGCCCATGAATCCTGCATGGTATGGAGCGCAAGCCTTGATGAATCCCTCTGCTGCGAGTTCTTTAAGTCTTGTAATAGGGAACATGCAGTTGATGTCCTTATTAACATCGGAGTTGTCGTAACCACCGTGTGTTACCATCAGCTCTTCTTCTGTGGACTCGTTAGGGATCTTTCTCCAGGTGAAGTCACCGGCAAGGTTGAATCTCTCCTGATCGACTCTGTGTACGCCAGCAGCTGTTGCAAGAGCAACTGTCATCTCGCTCAGCGGCTTTGTTACAGGAGCCCATACTGACTTAGGAGTGATAGGTACGAAGATCTCAGACTGTAATCCTTTTACAACTGTCATACTCATTTCGTAATAAACCTCCTACATGGTTTTGTTTTGCATTTCGTTTTGGAGTTCTCTGGAATGTTCGATCGTTTCGAGATGTCTTGCGTTGACCTCAGAACTTTCCTGTTCTATGAAACTCATATTCCAGGCTACTTCCTGTCCGATCTCCAGATCGTAATCAGATATGATCATTCTCTTCGGAATCCTGAGATGTCCCAGTCTGCCCTTAAAGTCGATGGCTACGCTTCCGTCATGGACTTCCACGATAACGCCTTCCATTCTGATTATTTTGTCACCGTATTTCATATCTCTTTATGATCTCCCTGTTCAGATTAGTCGTATTTAGCTTTTCTCTTCTCGCTTATTGGCAGTGACTGCTCGTTCTCAACGAGTTCCATCTTTGTGCCGTAAGCCTTCTCGATCAGCTCTACGTTGTTCTCCTTAACTGCGTGTGTGTACTGTCTCTCAGGTGCCTTGATGGTCTCGCCTGCCATCTTAGCCTTCAGCATAGCCAGGCCTCTGATAGCGTCTTCGTGGCAGAGTGTGTTGCATGCAAGTACCTCGTTCTCGATACCGGACATCGACTTGTTGTTGTCTACCATAGCATCGCAGTACTTGTTACCTGTTACGAGAGCTCCCTGTACAGCGCAGAATGAGAATCCTACAACCGGAACGCCTCTCTTACCGATCTGCTCGATGTGAGAAGTGAAGTCTACGTGGTTGTTTCCGAATCCCTCTGTTGTAACGAATGCTCCGTCTACGTTCATGGACTCTACCATCTGGCCAAGTCTTCTGGATACGTAGAACTTGTCTGTGTTAGCCTGTGGCGAACCAACGAAGATAACGCCTACCAGGTCAACATCGTCATCGTGAATTGCTTCGTATACCAGCGGCTCTCTCCAATAATGTCTGGACATTTCCTTCGAAGCTGGTCCGATGCATGTCAGTGCGTGGATGCAGCCGTCCATTACCTCGAGAGGGTTAGCTGCTACAGGAACGTTACCGAGGTCTACGTTCGGCTTAGCTCCGAGTACGCCAACTGGCTCTGTCGGGAACAGGAAGTTATCGTGCATAGCGCCCTGGCCCATGATTTCCTTAACGATAACGATTTTCTTCTTTCCAGGTCTTCTAACCTGCTTCATTGTCTGAGTCTCCACAACCATGTCGTCTGTGAGATCTTTCTTCATTGCGTTTCTGATCTCCTGAGTTACGTGGTCAACTGCAGTATGAATAGCGATAGGGCCCGGTCTCTCCATGTTCTTCTTGTTGTCGATTACGGCATGAGCTCTGATCATGATTTCGCCCTTGTCTACTGCACCAGGACGTCCCCACATCATGTTCTCATCAATGTAACCTTCCGAAGAACCGAACTCACCTACCTGTACACCCTCTTCTGTGATACCGGTTACTACCATTACTACTCCATCGAGTACTCTTGTAACGCCTTCACCAAGCTCATAATCGTCTTCCTTTGTAGCGATTGGCTGGATATCCATTACTGTCTCGGAGTATACGTGATAGTTGTCCGGAGTGATCACGTCGAGTTCGAGGCTGTGAACGAGCTTCTGAGCGTCTGCACCCTCAGTAGCTGCTGCCTTACGGACGTACAGTGTTGTGCCTTCGATCTTGGTTTCGTCGCCAAGAACTACCTTGTCGATCTTGTAGTGCTTACGTGTCATCTCTCTGACTACTACAGCCTCACCGGTCTCCTCTGCTGCTGCAGGAGCTGCTGCTGCTACAGGAGCTGCTGCTACAGGAGCTGCGACTGCGCCGCCGCCGATTCCTGTAGGGATCTGGATGTCGATGTCCTTGCCTTCTCCGATGTGCAGGCTGATGTATCCGCCTGCTGCAGGAGCTGCAAATACAGGAGCTGCTGCTGGAGCTGCTGCTGCTTCCTCAGCTGCAGGAGCCTCTTCAGCTTCCTCTTCTGCTGCATCGAACTTATCAACGATGTCTGGTGTAATAGGGGTGAGAGAATCAACAGTCTTGGTAAGCTTTGATCCGTTAAGCACCTGGCCAAGCTTCAGTGCGCCATCAAGGTTCAGCAGTCCCGAATCTACCAGATCTGGGAAAATTGCCGGATCCTCGAAGTTTGCAGGTGTCAGTTCTGTTCCTGCCTCTGCTCTGCAGCAGAGTACTGCTGGATCGTTCGCATGCTGTTTAGCTGTTTCAGCTGTGATTGACATATCGATCTTCCTCCTAAAAGTTATTCTTGCCTGCCTCACAATATGTGTCGGCAGTTATATAATTCCCCCCGTCCGGATCTTATGGGGTTATCCGGGCGAAGATAATTAACGGTGATAATGTATTATTACTGTACGGTCTCGTTGTCTTCAACGTTATCTACAACGTTGAGATCCTGGTCGACCTTCTTGGACACCTTGAGTGTTCTGTAGAGCGGGTGTCCGACAGCCATCATAGCGAGGTCTGTCATATGCATTACCTTAAGTCCCATCTTAGGGCCGGAAGCCATGACTGTGTTGGAGCAGTCGGAGCAGTTTCCGATGATGATGTACTCGCAGCCTGCCTTCTTGAACTCGAGGTTGTTCTTTACCTGTCCAGGGCAGTTTCCAGGGCGTTCGCACTTGCGTGTTCCGTTAGGCATCTCAGCAGCCTGCTTGCAGTAGCAGACATGACCTACTGTACCATTGTACTTAGCAACGAGGTCTTCCATTCTCTCAAGGTTGCCGCCGCATGCACATACAAGGATACCAACCTTAGCTCCGTGGAGATCTCTGAACGGACGGGTTACAAGCAGTGCTCCTGTGCACTTTGTGATAGGTGCGTCGAGCTCTGTTGCCTTTCCTGTGAAGGATCCGCCCATGATGACTTCGCCGTAGCCTCTCTCGTCGAAGCCGCCTGCTCTGTCGATCAGAGCCTGTACGCTTGTACCTACAGGAACCTTCTCAAATACGTGAGCTTCACTTCCGCCTTTGATCATTCCTCTTACTGTGATGTTCTTGTCGATAAGAGGCTTCTGATCTTCGATTGCAGAAACACAGCTGTATACTGTCTCACTGTTGATTACTACAGCATTTGCTGCTGATGGGAGCTTGTCCGGCTCAAGTTCGATGCCGAGGCACTCTCTTACTACAGCACGCTCCTCGCCCATCGGATAAATGTCCGGCAGAAGATGTCTCTCGATTGCAGGATCATCTTTCAGCAGAGCGTCGAGCTTTTCGATCGTTTCTCTGTGTTTTTTCTTGATAGCAATGATGCCCTTGTCAGCGCCTGCGATCTCCATCAGATAATGGATACCTCTGAGCAGTGCAGCAGGGTCTTCATCGATCTGCTGAATGTTGTGAGCAAGTCCAGGCTCGCACTCGGAAGCATTGACGAGAATGTAGCCGTGATCGAGAACAGGCTTGTCATCCTTGCCGTTGTAGATTTTGATGAATGTCGGGAATCCTGCGCCGCCCTGGCCGATGATTCCGGCTTCTTTGATCATCTCAAGGTTCGATCCCTTTGCGATCTTGACATACTCATCAGGCTGCTCTTCGTCCGGCTTGATGATGATTCTGTCTTCCAGAATCTCAACTACTTCGCCGTATACGCTGGAGTGAACGTTTGCGCCGAGTCCTGTCGGTGTTGCGATCAGTGTGCCCTTCTTGACCTTGTCGCCTACCGCTACTACCGGAGCGCATGGTCTGCCAACGGCACCCTGCTTCAGTAACATCTGAATGTTTTCCATAATACTCTATCTCCTTTTTTGTCTTTCGACATGCAAAAAAACGCCTTTTTTGACGAATCCATAATATCACTTTTATTTATTTCAAACAACTACGCATATGCAAAAAAATTATTGAAAACCTATAAAAATCAAGGCATAGAACGGTTTGCGTTTTCTATAAAAATGTCGTTTAAAATATTTAAATTGAGCATTAAGCAAAAGTGGATGCGGGGGGATGTTATCTCATTGACGCTAATTATTGTTTGCGATATCATACATTATGAAGACAAATGATCTTCAGGCACTATTTACACGTGTAAAAACACATAATTACTAGGGAGGTAATTACCTATGGCAAAGTATCTTGAAGCCAAGATCAACTATGACCTTTACAACAAGGACGTCGTAAGAACGATTGAGGCACATACAGAGGGCGAGTACTGCAGAGTCGCTCTCGACTGCCCTGACGTACCGGGAAGCACGATGATCAATAAAAAGCATTATCTTGAGAGACATTATGATCACCTGAGAACAATGCTTATGTTTGAGCCTCGCGGACATCACGATATGTTCGGTGCATTCCTCTGCGAGCCAATCAATCCTGAAGCTGATTTCGGTATCTTCTTCATGGATGGCGGCGGATATCTCAATATGTGCGGACACTGCACAATCGGTGCTGTCACAGCCATACTCGAAGGCGGCCTCATGGCAATGAACGAGCCTATTACACATGTTACTCTTGAAGCTCCGGCTGGTCTCATCAGAACCATAGCGAGATGCAAGAACGGCAAGGTAACCGGCGTTACACTGACAAACGTTCCTGCATTCGTTTACAAGGAAGACTGCAAGCTCGAGTATCAGGGCAAGGAAGTCACATTCGACATCTGCTTCGGCGGTTCCTTCTTCGCACTGGTAGATACAGAGAAAAATTTCGGCTTAAAGGTAAATCCGGAATCCTCTAAATTCCTTCAGGAGTGGTCAAGCTTCGCTCTCAAGGAAATCAACGAGAAATTCGAGATCCAGCATCCTGAACTCGACATCACAACAGTAGATCTTATTGAGAACTACTGCACAACAGACATCGACTTCAAGGAAACATGCCCGGATGCCAAATTCGCACTCAAAAACGTCGTAATCTTCGGAGAGCCTGAGAATCCTCAGCTCGACAGATCCCCATGCGGAACAGGTACTTCCGCAAAGATGTCCTGGCTCTACAAGAAGGGCAAGCTCGGTGTTGGTGAAAGCTTCGTATATGAATCGTTTATCGGAACAAGATTCATCGGAACTATTGCTGCTGAAGGTCCAAAGGTTGG
Source organism: Mogibacterium sp. (assembly GCA_017431685.1). GTDB lineage: Bacteria > Bacillota > Clostridia > Peptostreptococcales > Anaerovoracaceae > Crickella. The sequence goes on along the minus strand of JAFRKO010000038.1, from coordinate 2,987 downwards.
TGAGTTCGACTCCATCATCCCACAGGTCACAGGCGCTGCGTATCTCTGCGGCGAGGCGAAATGGTTCATGGACGATGATGACCATATGACAAAGGGCTTCTCAATCTAGTTGATCGCTTTACACATGTAAAACAACAAGATGGCCGGCAGTCTGCCGGCCTTTTGCTTTGCTTCGTTTGCTGAAAAGATATTGACATTTGTCTGTCTTCGTTGTAACATCTTAAAGTCGCAAAACAACTATGCGCGCGTAGCTCAGTGGATAGAGTGGCTGACTACGAATCAGTAGGTCGCGGGTTCGAATCCCTCCGCGCGCACCATAGGTCTTGGAATTTCAACAATTCCGAGGCCTGTTTTTTTCACAAATCGCACATTAATGTAAACGGTAAACCATCCGTGCGTGGCGGGCCCGGTGCCGAAATGAGATAATCCATACTGACAAAAGGTATAGATCACTCCAAATTACTCCAGGGAAGTAATTTAGACAGGAAAGGGATCAGGTATGGATACACAGCTAGTAGCAACACAGATGCGGCACAGATCATGGATGGAAGACTATGCCCGGCAGCAGGAAAGCGGGCTTACGGTCAAAGCGTGGTGCCAGGAGAAAGGTATCACGCAGAAGACTTTCTACTACAGATTGAGAGTCCTGCGTGAGGAAGCATGCAGCCTCATAAATATGGAGCCTAATAAACCTGCAGTCAAACAGGAACCGGAATTCGTCAGAGTCGATCTGCCAAAGACAGTCGGAGCTTCATCCGGGATCAGGATCAAGCTGGACAGTGCAGAGATCAGCATCTCGCCGGATGCGAGCAACGAACATGTGCGCATGGTGCTGGAGGCGATAGCCCATGCTTAAGGAAGCCTGTTACAGTGAGATATACATAGCATGCGGCTATACAGATCTTAGAAAAGGGATCGATGGGCTTGCTGCCTGGATACAGCAGCAGTTCGATCTGAATCCACACAGAAAAGGCGCCATCTTCCTGTTCTGCGGGAGGAAAACCGACCGGATAAAAGCCCTCGTGTGGGAAGGCGATGGCTTCCTTCTCTTGTACAAAAGGGTCGCTGAAGGCAGATTCAACTGGCCGAGAAAGAGCTCAGACCTCAGAGACCTGACGCCGGAACAGCTCACGAGGCTGCTTGACGGCTTCACCATAGACCCCGGGATACAGAAGGTGCCGGTGCCGGAATATGCGCTGTGAGGGATCGGCTGAAGGCCTGAGATTTCAAGGGAAAGCTGCATTTTTCTTTAGCTGTAAGTCTTTTTTTGCATCTCGAATTAAGGTATAATTTGAGTATGAAAGAGGTCATCAGCAGAGAAGAACTGAATAAGATGGATAAGGATGTTCTGGTGACGCTCCTCATGGGCATGCAGGAGCAGCTTGAGCGTTCAAATGACACGGTCGATGCTCTCAGAGCAACTGTAGATAAGCTCAATGAGCAGATCCGTATCATGAACACGAGGCTGTTCGGGAAGTCATCTGAGAAGAGCCTCGCTACAGGTGATCAGCTCAGCATCTACGACTTCGGCTTTAATGAAGCTGAGGCTACAGTCAAGGGCAAGGTCATCGAAGAGCCTAAGATGGAGACTGTAGTCATCCATCGGAAGAAACGCAGAGGCAAGCGCGACGAAGACCTTTCCGGATTCGAGGCTATCCCTGTAGAGCATGGTCTCAGTGATGAAGAACTCGCAGAGAGATTCCCTGAAGGTTATTACGAGCTCGATGACGAAGTGTACAGAAAGCTTGAAGTAGAGCCTGCAGTATTCAAGGTGATCGAGCATCACATCAAGGTATACAAGGGAAAGAACGGAACGATCGTCAAGGGAAAGCATCCAAAGGAGATGCTAAGCAACAGCATTGCGACACCATCTCTGGCAGCTTTCATCATGAATGCGAAATACGTGAATGCAGTGCCTCTGTACAGGCAGGAGCAGGAGCTTCAGAGAAACGATGTGAACATCTCCCGTCAGGTGATGGCAAATTGGATGATCACCACAGCAGAAAGGTACTTGTCTCTAATATATGACAGACTCAAGGAAGAGATCACAAAAAGCCGTGTGGCGCATGCGGACGAGACCCCGGTACAGGTAACGAAAGATGGCCGTGAAGGTACTCATAAGAGTTATATGTGGGTATACAGGACCGGGAGCATGTGCAAGGCTCATCCGGCAATAGTCTATGACTACCAGAAGACCAGAAAAGCCGATGCACCGAGAACATTCCTCGAAGGCTTCAAAGGCAAGCTTGTCTGTGACGGATACCAGGTATACCACACTCTTGAGAATGATTCCGGGACAGACTTCACCGTAGCAGGCTGCTGGATCCATGCGAGGAGGCCATTCGCAGATGTGATCAAGAGTCTGGGTGAAGACAAGGCGGCGGGTACTCTGGCATACGAAGCGTATGTACAGATCCAGAATATCTACCACACAGACAATTCTCTTAAAAAGCTTCCTCCGTCCGAACGTAAGAAGAAGCGAAAGAAGCTGGTGAAGCCGCTGGTCGATGGATTCTTCGATTGGGCAAGGAAAGCACAGTATGCTGCAGTTGGCAGCGATAAAACTAAGAAAGGTATCCGGTACTGCCTTAACCAGGAGAAGTATTTGCGTGCCTTCCTTGATGATCCGGCACTCCCTCTGGATAACAACATCGCTGAGCAGGCGATAAGGCCTTTCTGTGTCGGCAGGAACAACTGGAAACTTATCGATACGATCAATGGTGCCAATGCCAGTGCGATCATATACAGCATAGTCGAGACGGCTAAGGCTAACGATCTTAATATATACAAATATCTTAAATACCTGCTTACGGAGATCCCGCATCACATGGATGAGACCGGCACAGACTTCATAGAAGGCCTGCTGCCGTGGTCCAAGTCACTGCCGCCTGAATGCCGTAAGAAAATGGCATCCAAGTAATACTCAAGCCCGATGCTGATCAAGCACCGGGCTATTTTAAACGAAGGACGGATGGTTTACCGTTTAC
>JAFRKO010000065.1 GCA_017431685.1 Mogibacterium sp. | reverse complement strand
CTGTAGGGAAAGTGCAACAGAAACATTCCGCCGAAACGGGTAATGCCGTGGTAAGGTTGAAATGGTGAGGTAAGAGCTCACCGGGGCTGTGGAGACACAGCTGCCGTGTAAACCCCATCCGGAGCAAGACAAAATGGGCATTATGTGGTGCGGCCCGTACCCGCCCAGAGGTATGTCGCATGAGGCTGCAGGCAACTGCAGTCCTAGATGGATGATCGTCAGATACAGAACCCGGCTTACGGTCTGCCCAGATTGTTATAAAATTTTTTACGGGACAATAATAAAAAGGGTAACTCCGTGAATCACGGAAAAAAGGAAAAAATGGTTAGACTTGGAATCGATGTAGGATCTACAACTGTAAAGCTTGTATTGCTGGATGACGATAATAACATCGTTTATTCGAAGTATGAGCGTCATATGTCAAATGTCTTTGAGAAAGCCGGTGAGTTAATAAAAGAGCTCAGAGAACTCAAAGGCAATATTTCCGTCAGGCCAATAATTACCGGTTCCGGCGGTCTTTCACTTGCGGATCTTTTCGGAATAAGATTTGAGCAGGAAGTCATTGCTTGCAGCAAAGCTGTCGAGGAACTCATACCTGAGACCGATGTAGCAATCGAACTTGGCGGTGAGGACGCAAAAATTACTTTCTATGGATCAACTGTTGAGCAGAGAATGAACGGCACCTGTGCAGGAGGAACCGGAGCTTTTATCGACCAGATGGCTGTTCTTCTGAATACGGATGCTTCAGGTCTCAATGAAGCGGCTAAAGATCATAAGATCATTTATCCTATAGCTTCAAGATGCGGTGTTTTCGCAAAAACCGATATACAGCCTCTTATAAATGACGGAGCAAAGACTGCTGATATAGCAGCTTCAATTTTCCAGGCTGTAGTCAACCAGATGATTTCCGGACTTGCATGCGGCCATCCTATAAAAGGAAAAGTAGCATTTCTTGGCGGCCCTCTGGAATATCTTTCAGAACTCAGAAAAAGGTTTATCAAGACGCTCAATCTCAAGGATGAGGATGTGGTATTCCCTCAGAATGCCAAGTTCTTTGTAGCTATTGGAGCGGCATATCTTGCTGACAATGAAGAGCCTGTAGAACTCGATTACCTGATTTCCAAACTGGAGAATGCTTCTCCTGATGATATTTCCGATACTAAATACCTGAGGCCGCTGTTCGAAAACGAAGGAGAGCTGACTGAGTTCAGGACACGTCATGCAAAAGATACCATTACAAGAGGAGATCTCTCAAAAGCTGATGGTCCTGTTTTCCTTGGTATAGATGCCGGATCCACCACTACGAAAGCCGCAGTCATCAACAGGGACAGGGAACTTCTTTATGAACATTACAGCAATAATGAGGGAGACCCTCTCTCAGTCGTAAAACAGGTGCTTAAGGAGGTTTACGCTTTACTTCCTGAGAAGGCGTTCATCGGCAGATCGGTAGTAACGGGCTACGGCGAAGGCCTCATACAGGCTGCGTATAAGATAGATGCCGGAGAGATAGAGACAATGGCTCACTATAAGGCTGCAAAGCAGTTCCTTCCTGAAGTGAGCTTCATTCTGGATATCGGCGGTCAGGACATGAAATGCATGCAGATCCATGATGGAGCGATAAGCAGTATCATGCTCAATGAGGCCTGCTCATCGGGATGCGGATCATTTATCGAAACTTACGCTAAGTCAGTCAGCATGAGTGTTCCTGAATTCGCAGCAGAAGCGCTTAAGAGCCGCAGACCGGTAGATCTCGGAACAAGATGCACCGTGTTCATGAATTCAAAAGTGAAACAGGCTCAGAAGGAAGGCTCGTCGATAGCTGATATATCTGCAGGCCTTTCATATTCAGTAATAAAGAATGCTCTTTATAAGGTCATAAAACTCAGAAACAATTCGGATACCGGAGATCATGTAGTTGTACAGGGAGGCACATTCCTGAATGAAGCTGTTCTCAGGAGCCTTGAACTCATACTTGAAAAAGATGTGGTGAGGCCTGACATATCCGGACTTATGGGAGCATACGGATGCGCGATCATCGCCGGTGACGAATATGTTGAAGGCGAGCGGTCAGGAGTCCTTCCTCTTGAAGACGTTGACAGTTTCAGTGTAAAGACATCCAATGCAAGATGCGGAGGCTGCGGCAACAACTGTCTTCTTACTATTTCAAAATTTGCTGACGGTGGAAGATATATAACGGGCAACCGCTGTGAAAAAGGTGCAGGAGGCGGAAACAGTAAGTCAGAGCTTCCTAATCTCTATAAAATAAAGAATAAACTTCTCTTCGACAGACCTGTTCTTGATGAAAAAGACGCAAAGAGAGGAACGATCGGTATTCCGAGAGTGCTTAATATGTACGAGAACTACCCGTTCTGGCATGCCTTTTTCACGAAACTGGGTTTCAGGGTGATACTGAGTCCTCCGACAAGCAAGGAAATGTATCAGAGCGGTATGGACACTATATCGTCAGATACTGCGTGTTATCCGGCAAAGGTTGTACATGGTCACATCAAATGGCTTGTAGAAAACGGTGTGAAGCGTATATTCTATCCGTCAATCAACTATGAGGCTGTTGAAGACAGGACCGCGCCGAATCATTACAACTGCCCTGTAGTTGCTACATATCCGGAAGTTATCGACAAAAATATGGCCGATTACTTCTATGATAATGAAGTTGAATTTTATCATCCGTTTGTCCCATATGATGACGATCAGCGATTCATCCGTCAGATGACAGGCTTCTTCTCAGGAAGCAGAAGCGTTGATACTGAAGCAACTGAAAATATCGTAAAGAGCTACGGCCTGGGGGAAGACGGACGTGAATATTCTCTTTATGGAATCAATACTGATCTGCTCGAAATAGAGCATGCTCTGAATGCAGGAAGGACAGCACAAAGAGCATATAAGAGAAGGGTAGCTGAAGCAGGAACCAAAGCTATCGAATACATGAGAGAACATGGCAAGAAAGGAATCGTTCTTTCCGGAAGGCCATATCATATAGATCCTGAGATCAATCATGGTATTGACGAACTCATCACGCAGCAGGATATGGTAGTTCTGTCTGAAGACTCTGTCAGCTGGAAGGTAAAAGCTGCCAGACCTGTCCGGATACTCGACCAGTGGGTATATCATTCAAGACTTTACAAGGCTGCAATATTTGCCGGTCAGCATGATGATATTGAAGTTATACAGCTTAATTCATTCGGCTGCGGACTTGACGCTGTTACCACTGATGAGGTCGATGAGCTGCTGCAGCAGAACAATAAGCTTTATACAGTTCTTAAGATTGATGAAGGTGCTAATCTCGGAGCTGCCAGAATAAGAATAAGATCTTTAAAGGCTGCTCTCGATGAACGCCAGAAGCTTGGTACAAAAGCGCGCAAAGTAAACAAACCGTACAAGCGCAAACTCTTCACAAAAGAGATGAGAAATGACGGATACACTCTTCTTGTGCCGCAGATGTCACCGATGCACTTCCAGTATTTCGAACCTGTATTAAAGGCTGCGGGATATAATGCTGTACTTTTGCCTGCAGTAACGAAGGAATCCGAAGAGGAAGGCCTCAGATATGTCAATAATGATGCATGCTATCCTACGATTGTAACTCTTGGTCAGATCATATACGCGCTTAAATCAGGTGAATACGATTTAAGCAAAACCGGAGTGTTCATGTCACAGACCGGCGGAGGATGCAGGGCAAGCAATTACGTAGCACTGCTCAGAAAGGCGCTTAAAGATCTCGGAATGGAGCAGATTCCGGTCATCTCGTTCAATATGGTCGGCCTGGAAAGAAATCCGGGATTCTCGATAACACCAAGACTTGCACTTTCGCTTGTTTACGGAGCACTCTACGGGGATCTCATGATGAAATGCGTTTACAGAATCAGGCCGTATGAGATCGAGAAGGGGTCTGCACAGGCAGTTATGGATTCCTGGTTCGATAAGATCACTAAAAACTGCATGGATCTCAATAAAAAGACCCTCAGGAGAAATCTTGAACTTATCGTTAAAGATTTTGACAGCATTCCTATTCATGAAGATATGGTAAAACCGAAGGTCGGCATAGTAGGGGAAATCCTTGTAAAGTACCATCCGAACGCAAACAACAATCTTGTTGAGACCATCGAAGCAGAAGGAGGCGAGGCAGTCGTGCCGTCGTTCATCGACTTCTTTGAATACGGCTTCATCAACAAGGTGTTCAACTACAACAACCTTTCGGGTACATGGAGAGACATGGCCATCAATAAAGCGCTTCTCAGCTTCATCGAATCGTACAGAAAGTACTCAAGGGAAGCGTGCAGAAAGAGCAAGCGCTTTGAGCCTGACTGCCGTATCGAAGAGACCGCAAAAAATGCGGAAAGATTCATATCAATCGGAAATCAGTGCGGTGAAGGCTGGCTTCTTACAGGAGAAATGGTCGATCTTATTGACAGCGGAGTAAAGAACATCCTCTGCCTGCAGCCGTTCGCATGTCTGCCTAATCACGTTGCGGGCAAAGGAATGCTGAAGGCTCTCAGGCAGTATGATGAGAAAGCTAATATCGTTGCGATCGACTATGATCCCGGAGCTTCAACTGTAAATCAGCTCAACCGTATAAAGCTCATGATGTCAACAGCATTCAAGAACCTTGAAGATGAAAAGGCCTGAGCGTATAATAAAGGCATAAAGATCAATCAATGAAATAAGGAGGCTACTACCTATGGGTAGACACGGGACAATAGCAAACAGAAAATCTGCACAGGACTCAAAGCGTTCTGCGATGTTTACAAAGTATTCAAGACAGATCATCGTTGCCGCTAAAGCAGGCGGTGATCCTGACTTCAATCCTTCGCTCAGAGTAGCGATAGATAAAGCCAAGGCAATCGGAATGCCTAACGATAACATCAACAGAGCGATAAAAAAGGGTACAGGTGAACTCGGAGGTGAACAGTACGAAGAACTGCAGTTTGAGGGATATGGACCAAGCGGTGTCGCTGTTATCGTTGAAGCACTGACTGACAACAAAAACAGGACAGCATCTTTCGTAAGATCCGTATTTGATAAAAACGGCGGCAATCTCGGAACACCGGGCTGCGTTTCTTATATGTTCAGTCGTAAGGGTGTCGTTATCATCGATTCAGAAGATCTTGATGAGGATGAAGTAATGATGGTGGCACTTGATGCAGGCGCCGATGATATGATAGTCAACGAGGATAACTTTGAGATCAGGACTGAGCCGGCTGCTTTCAATGATGTTCATCAGGCTATAAAGGAAGCAGGCTACGAGATCTTCGAAGCAGAGATCGAACAGATCCCGTCAATGGAAGCAAATGTTTCAGACGAGAGCGCTGTAAAGTCTCTCACAAAGCTGATTACGTCTCTCGAAGATAACGATGATGTTCAGAAGGTTTATTTCAACTGCGATCTCGACCTCGAATAGAATAATAAAACAATGAGTTTTAAATTCCTGGAATATGCGTTAAAGTCTTCATAATTGAACCTACACATACTTAAAGGGATTCCGATGCGGACGCATTATGTAAAGCCTCCTCAGAGAGGACTACAGAAGCCAGGCTCAGGAAGTACCCACCTTATCAATACTGATAGGGCGTCAATTAAAGGCTTAACGGTATTCCGGGTTTTTATTTGCTTTGATTTTTCTTCAACTTGTGTTAAATTTCTTGTGACGGATGGTATTCCATATGGAAACTATACCGGGCACAACCCGATAATGATCGCCAGGCCACCCGTTTTCGGGTGGCTTTATAAGTTAGTGCGATCATTGTCCTATAAGAAAGGAGAATTGCTAAATGAAAATGCAAATGACAAGAGAGCAGAAGGAAAAACAGATCAGACGGGAGGCGAAAGCTACACTGATACTGTTCGTGATCTGCTTCGTGTGGAACGTCGGCTTTGCTTACGGTCTGTCCGGAACGGGTGCGAGATTGTTTGGCCTTCCGTTATGGTGGCTTATCAGCACACCGGGAATGTTTATCATTGCCGTAATTGGCGTAGTCATTCTGCTGAAAAAAGTATTTGTCAACTTCGACCTTGAAGATAACGTGGAAGGAGGCGATATCAATGCTGAGTAAAAATACAGTTGTATTGATCATCCTCGTACTTTATCTTCTGATCAATCTCTGGCTGGGTATAAGAACGAGCAGAAAGTCAGCCAGGGAAAATTCTGACAAGGGATTTCTTTCAAACTATTTTGCGGGATCACGCAGTATGGGAGGCGTCGTTCTTGCAATGACACTTGTCGCAACATATACAAGCGCGAGCTCATTCCTGGGAGGACCGGGACTGGCATCCAGCTTCGGCATGTCATGGTCATGGGTCGCGGGTGTACAGATAGGAGCTACATTCCTTACTCTGGGTGTGCTCGGTAAAAAATTTGCGATGATTTCACGCAGAACAAATTCTGTTACAATAAACGACTATCTGCGTGCGCGCTATAAATCACCCGCGGTGGTCATAGTATGCGGCGTCGCTATGGTAGTATTTTTTATCACACAGATGATAGCGCAGTTTATCGGTGGAGCAACTCTGCTGCAGACTGTTACAGGCTTGCCGTATTGGGCGGGACTTCTGCTTTTCGGAGCTGTCGTAATCATCTACACTTCAGTAGGCGGGTTCAAAGCCGTTGTTACTACTGATACGATACAGGGTATAGTTATGACCTGCGGTACATTTCTGCTGCTGTTCTTCGTGATCAGACAGGCAGGAGGCATGGACAGCATAATAAACACCCTTGATGCTAATAATCCCGGATGGGATCTTATGGGAAAGGGTGAATATGGTGCTGAAATAGCAGCTCTCAGACCGGGAGCGCTGATTTCTTTCTGGGTCCTGGTAGGCATTGCTGTCCTCGGACTTCCGCAGACTGCTGTCAGATGTATGGGCTTCAAAGATACAGAGTCGATGCATAAAGCAATGATATATGGCACCGTGGTTATAGGCATTTTGATGATAGGCATGCATCTTGCAGGTACTCTTGCTTTTCCGCTTCTGCCTGAGGAGGGACTGGAAAGCACTGACCAGGTTATTCCTTACGTCGTGATGAAATACATGCCTGCATGGGCTGCAGGATTCTTCCTTGCTGCTCCTCTTGCTGCGGTAATGTCTACAATAGATTCGCTTCTGATACTTGCCTCAGCGACAATTATCAAGGACATCTATGTACACTACATAAAGAAAGTTCCTTTTGATATGCAAGAAGCAGAAAAACCTGAATACGAAGATGCATATAATAAGGTTCCTCAGTACAGCTTTGCACTTACAGCAGGAATAGGAATCATAGCATGTCTTCTGGCGCTCAACCCGCCTGATGTGATCGTCTGGATAAATCTGTTTGCATTCGGAGGCCTTGAGGCAACGTTCTTCTGGCCTGTGATCGGAGGTCTCTACTGGAAGAAAGGTAACGACAAGGCGTGCCTTGCGTCTGTAATCTCCGGACTTGCTGTATTCATTTTCTTTAACAGGGTAAAGATACTTCCTTTGGGAATTCATGAAATAATTGCAGGACTTATCGTAAGCGGAATAGCATATTTTGTCGTCGGATCATTCTGCAATGAAGAGCCTGACGCCGAAATGATTAAAAAATGCTTTTGATTATGGTATAGTTATAAAAATAAACAGTTGTATAGAACAAAAAGGATGATATATGGCTATGAAAATGATCAGCGTTACTGATATAGAAGGTTTCAAACTCGGTAATGCGGAGAACAGCGAAAAGGGCACAGGCTGCACTGTCATCGTCTGCGAAGAAGGTGCGGTCGGAGGTGTAGATGTAAGAGGCGGAGGCCCTGCCACAAGAGAGACTGATCTTCTCAGGAGCGAAAACACGGTAAACGCTGTTAATGCAGTTGTTCTGAGCGGGGGTTCCGCGTTCGGTCTTGAAGCTGCTTCGGGCGTCATGAGAGAACTTGCTGACATGAAGATCGGCTTCGATGTCGGTGATGATATCGTAGTTCCTATTGTATGCGGAGCGGCCCTTTACGATCTTCCTGTAGGAGACAAGGCTTTTCCTGATATCTACATGGGTGCCCAGGCTGTCCGAAATGCTTTTGCAGGCTCATTTGCAAAAGGAAATCACGGTGCTGGTACAGGTGCTACTGTCGGAAAACTTAAAGGTTATGACAGGGCTATGAAAACAGGCATCGGGACATTTGCCTGTGGTGACGGAATAGTTGAAGTCGGAGCAATTGCAGCTGTTAATGCTGTAGGTGATATTTACAACGGTGCAGGTAATATCATTGCCGGTTTGAGGTCTGAAGACGGAACAGCCATTTACGGTACCATCAAAACGCTGAAAAACATGGTGCACGATAATGTCATACAAAATGATAAGAGTACTGCTGTTACTGCAAGCACTGCGTTTAAAAACAGGTCTGAAATAGAGGAAGCACTTGCTGCCGCAGCCAGACAGTTCAAAGAAGAGGAAGCAGCGGCAAAGAATCAGGTTGCAGAAGAACCTGCAGAAGAACCTGCAGAGAAAACTCAGGAAACTGCTGAAGCTCCTGCAGCGGAGTTTGTTTTTGAAACTCCGATGGAAGACTCAGTTGAAAAGCAGTCGGAAGAAATCATTGAAGAGCCAATAGAAGAAATCGTCGATGAACCGGTAGAAGAGATCATCGATCAACCTGAAGAACCGGTCGTTACAGAGACCTCTGACATTGAACATGAAATCGAATGTGATACTGAAGAAGAGGTCAGTGAGGAAGCTGCAGAATATATCGTAAAGCCGGAAGCAGCTGAAGAACAGGCTGAACCTTCTGCTGAAGAGATTCATGAAGAGTTTCCTGAAGTGCATGAAGAAGAGGACGTTTCTGAGATAGCAGAAGCAGAGTCTGAAACAGGAGACATACTGAAAGAAGAACCTTCTGAAGAATTCATTCCAGAAACTCCATCTGTAGACATCTTTGAAGACAACTACAGGGAGTATGCTGAGATATCTATACCTGTGGCGACTTCAGAGCCTGTGGAAGACTCTGTTGAAGAGCAGCCGGAAGAAATAATTGAAGAACCGACAGAAGAGATCTTCGATGAACCGGCAGAAGAGATCATCGATCAGCTTGAAGAGCCGGTCGTTACAGAGACCTTTGACATTGAATCTGAATCCGAATGTGATACCGAAGAAGAGGTAAATGAGGAAGCTGCAGAACACATTGAAGAGCCGGAAGCAGCTGAAGAACAGGCTGAACCTTCTGATGCAGAGATACATGAAGAGCTTCCTGATGTGCATGAAGAAGAAGCCGTTCCTGAGATAACAGAAACTGAGCCTGAAACAGAAGACATTCCGGATACAGAGCCTGAAGAAGAGATAGCAGGGGAACTTTCAGAAGAAACCGAAGAGTGTGCTGATGAATACGAAGCGTTAGCTGAAGCATATGTAGAGCTGGCTGAAGCAGCTGAAGAACAGGCTGAGCTTCCTGATGCAGAGATACATGAAGAGCTTCCTGATATGCATGAAGAAGAAGCCGTTCCTGAGATAACAGAAACTGAGGCAGAAATCATAGGGGAACCGGCTGAAGAAATCGAAGAACCGGTTACTCTAACACGTGAAGAAATGGGTTACGATATTGTTTTCAATACTACGATCTCGTGCCTTATCACAAACGCTGCTTTGACTAAGTCGCAGGCCAACAAGCTCGCTTCGATACTACATGATGCTTATGCACGCGCAATTAAACCTGTACACGGTACAATGGATGGTGACACAGTATTCGTTCTGGCAACAGGAAAACAGCAGGTCAACTTTGATGCTTTTGCCGCACTTGCAACAGATGTAATGCAGTATGCAATAATTGACGGAGCAATGTCGGCAGAAGGCGCATACGGACTGCCTGCTGCAAGAGATATGCAATAACCGGAGAAAGAAATATGAACAAACTTATTCTCATTGACGGTAACAGTCTGCTCTTCAGAGCATACTTTGCGATGAGACCAATGGTAACTTCCAAAGGCATACACACCCAAGGTGTGTTTGCCTTTGTTAATATGCTGGGGAAGATCCTGAACGATTATGAGCCGACTCATATGGCTGTAGCATTCGATCTTAAAGGAGGTACTTTCAGACATGATGTCTACAAGGAGTACAAGGCCGGAAGGCTTAAAACTCCGCCAGAGCTCCTTTCACAGATCCCTGTTCTGCACGATGTTCTTGATGCAATGAATATTGCTGTACTGGAAGTACCGCAGTACGAGGCTGATGACATCATCGGAACCGTTGCTGCAAGAGCTGAAAAAGACGGTCTTGACACGCTTGTTATATCGGGTGACAAAGACGAACTCCAGCTTATCGGACCTCATGTAAACGTTCTTATTAATAAGCGCGGCATGAGTGAGTTTGATCTTTACGATATTGAAGCAATGCATGAAAGATACAACCTTACGCCGGAACAGTTTATCGATCTTAAAGGTCTGATGGGTGACAGTTCCGATAATATTCCGGGAGTTCCGGGTATTGGAGAAAAGAAGGGAATAGCTCTTCTTGAACAATACGGAACTCTGGAAAACCTTATCGATCATGCAGCCGAAGTAAAAGGAAAAATGGGTGAGAATCTGCGAAACAATATTGAAATTGCGCAGATGTCAAAATGGCTTGCCACTATCAATACTCAGGCTCCTGTTGAATTTGAATGGGAAGATCTTGAATTGACCGGTCCGGACATGGAAAAGCTGATCGCTGTATATACAGAACTGGAATTCAATTCCTTCATCAAAAAGCTTCAGGCCGGAGCGAGCGGTACTGACGGTGCTTCTGATGTGTCTGCTGTTGAATTCAATGATGAATTCGGATCAGTCAGGCGTACTGATCTTGAAGGATTTATGAAGGAAGTCAAGGCGGGCGATGAGGTATACATAGAAGCTGCCGCTGATGCAAATCATATAACAGAACCTGAGATCAGATATATATGTCTCTACAGCAAAGATAAAAAACTTGGATGCATAAGGGAAATCACTCCTTTGGACAGATCAATCGTAACAGATCAGATATCCGGAATGGCTTACAGACTGTGCGGGTGCGGACTTAAACGCATACTGTACTCGATGCTTGCCGGTTCTGATTCGTATCTTGAGCCTTACTATGATGTTATGATAGCTGAGTATCTTCTGGACGCAAACAGGCAGAAATATACCCTGGACAAGATGCTTCTGAGATACGCCGGATACGTATCAGCGGAATCAGAAGCTGCAATAATGGGTGAAGATATATCTTATAATTCGCCTGAAGCTGATCCGGAAGATCTTCTTAAGAGAGCGTTCTATGTTTCAAAGGTAATGCCGCCGCAGCATAAAGCGCTCAAGGAAAATGGTCTTACTGAACTTTTTGAAGAATGTGAGATGCCTCTGGTGTTTACTCTCGCACGCATGGAGCTCGAAGGCATAAAATGCGAGTCATCAATATTGACCGGAATAGGAGATGAACTCTCAGAGAATATTACGAAGCTTGAAGCAGAGATCTATGCCGAAGCAGGTACATCTTTCAATATTAATTCACCAAAGCAACTGGGGATCATATTATTTGAAAACCTTAAAATCCCATATCCTAAAACAGGAAAGAACAAGAGCGGTTCCTATTCGACTGCAGCTGACATTCTCGACAAGCTCAAAGACGATCATAAGATAGTTGCCGATGTGCTTGAATACAGAAAGCTTGCGAAACTGAAGAGCACTTATGTAGACGGACTTCTTCCGCTGATAGGCGCTGACGGAAGGGTAAGACCTCACTTTATGCAGACTGTAGCGGCCACCGGCCGCCTGAGCTGTACTGAACCTAATCTTCAGAATATACCGATCCGCGATGATTACGGAAGACTGATCCGTAAGGCATTTGTGACTGAAAGCGGAAAACTGTTTACAGGCTCGGACTATTCACAGATAGAACTGAGGATTCTGGCAGCTCTGAGCGGAGATAAGTCGCTTATCGCAGACTTCCGTGCAGGCAAAGACATTCACAGAGCAACTGCGTCCAGAGTCTTTGATATACCTGAAGATGAAGTCACTGCACTTGACAGGACAAGAGCAAAAGCCGTCAATTTCGGAGTGGTATACGGCATGAGCGGTTTCGGCCTTGGTGAGAGCCTGAATATCACAAGGAGTGATGCGCAGAGATACATCAATGAGTATTTTGCCAAACATGCAGCAGTCAAGGAATATCTTGATAAGCAGATAGAGACCGGAGAAGAAACACGCGAGGTAAGGACATATTTCGGCAGAGTGCGAAAGCTGCCTGAATTTGCTTCGCGTAAATTTATGGAACGTGAACTCGCAAAAAGACTGGCGATGAACACTCCTATTCAGGGTACAGCAGCCGATATAATAAAAATCGCCATGAATTCCGTATCCGCAGAGCTTCGCAAGAGGGGACTCGAGTCAAGACTCATACTGCAGATACATGACGAACTCATAGTTGAAGGCCCTGAAAGCGAAGCTGATGCTGTAAGAGATATACTTGAAAATTGTATGATGAATGCCGCAGATCTTCCGGTGGATCTGGTATGTGATATTCATACCGGCAAGACCTGGTATGAGCTTAAATAACGGAGAAAAGATATGATAACTATAGCAGTAACCGGCGGAATAGGTTCCGGAAAAACCGAAGTAACAAATTATCTGATAACCAAGGGCTTTACTGTTGTTGATGCTGACAAAATGTCACGTGAGATGACTTCGGCAGGGGGTAAAGCAATACCGTATATACTGGAAAATTTCGGACAGGCTTTTATTCTGGAAGACGGAAGTCTTAACCGGGCAGCTATGAGGGATCTGGTTTTTAAACATCCCGACAAAAAGAAGCTTCTGGAAGAGGGCACCACAAAAGTGGTACTCGAAGATATTGAGGCTATAAAAGAGGAAAGGGCGGCAAGTGATGACAAAGCTCTTTTCTTTGACATACCGCTTCTTTTTGAGACCGGCAGTGAAGATGATTATGATGCCGTATGGGTAGTCACAGCTGATTATGAAGTACGTAAAAGCAGAGTAATGGCACGTGACGGAATAGATCCGTCCATAATTGATCTTATTATGGATTCGCAGGAAGGAGAGGAGAATAAAGCTCAGCTGGCAGACTATGTAATATACAATAACGGAACTATTGAAGAACTCAGAGAATCGGTCGATACAGCATTGAAATCATACGAATTGCTGTAATACAAATGCTTGATTTGATGGAAAGAAAACATTTAATGAAAAAAATTTAAAAAAACTTTGATTATGGCCTTGCAAAATGATTTAAAGATGGTTATAATCCATAAGTGCCGTGTGGATGTGGCGGAATTGGTAGACGCGCATGGTTGAGGGCCATGTGGGTTAAACCGTGCTGGTTCGAGTCCAGTCATCCACACCATTTTTTTAGCCAAAATTGCCATGTGCCGGCGTGGCGGAATTGGCAGACGCGCGGGATTCAAAATCCCGTGAT
>JAFRKO010000037.1 GCA_017431685.1 Mogibacterium sp. | reverse complement strand
TACGCAATTTCTCTTCAGCGGTCCATTTGCGATTCTTTCCTCCTTTTGGTCTTCCCATAAAACCACCTCCTTGCTTAAATCCTAACATAAGAAAAGTAGACACGCTTTTTTGCATGTCTACTTTGATCTTACAAGTTCAACTAAAAAGGGCACAGCCCTTTTTTTCTTCAAACAGCGAATAGTTCCAACGTTATCCTATTACTATAGTTTTTTTCTATCGTTTATACATGCAGTATAAAAGCCGGCATTTGGACAAAAGGCATCGTTTCACTTAATCTAAAAATTGACCGGCTATTAGACCAGGTCTATAAACGGAGAAGGAGACTTATTATGAAAAAGAAACTGCTGGCATTACTACTGGCGATCGTGATGGTATTTCCTCTGACTGCATGCGGAAACAAGCCGGAGGAACCGGAAATTGCAGACCTGTCTTCTGCAGGATGGGATGAGATCGTCGAACAGGCAAAAGGTACAAAGGTGGCATTTTATGGATGGGGCGGTGATGAAAACCGCAACAACTGGCTCAACGGTACTGTTGCCGATTATCTCAAAGAGAACTATGACATCGAGTTTGAGTATGTAGGAATGGACATCAATGACATTCTTGCAAAACTTACGAGTGAGAAAGAAGCGGGTGAAGAGACCGGAACTATAGACATGATCTGGATCAACGGTGAAAACTTCTACACTGCGAAGGAGAATGGACTGCTTTACGGACCGTTCACTTCACAGCTGCCGAATATGGAAGCATATATCGATACGGATGATCCTGAAACGCTGAACGACTTCTGCAAGCCTATTGATGGTTATGAAGCCCCATACGCAAAGGCTCAGATGGTAATGTATAATGACAGCGCTGTTACTCCTGATACACCTGAGAATGCAGACGAATTCCTTGAATACTGCAAAGCGAACAAAGGTAAGGTAACCTATCCTGCTCTGCCTGATTTTACAGGAAGCGCTTTTGTACGCAACCTCATTTATGAAAAGTGCGGATGGGAACAGTTCCAGACTATGGAGGCAGAAAAGGATACAGTAAAGGAAGCGATCGAGCCTGCACTTGAATACCTCAGAGAACTAAATCCGTATCTTTGGAATGAGGGAAAGACTTTCCCTGCGGATTCCACAGCTCTTGACAAAATGTTCCAGGACGGAGAAGTTGTTATGGATATGAGTTATGGTCCTTTCAGCGTAGCAACGGGCATTGCTGATGGAACCCTTCCTGAGACATGCCAGACATTCGTATTCGATAACGGAACCATAGGCAATACAAATTATATGGCCATAGCGTTTGACGCTCCTAACAAAGCAGGCGCAATGGTTGCAATAAATGCTATAATCGGAGGTGACCTGCAGCTTACTCAGTACTCACAGCTGAGAGATCTTCCTGTAGTAGATCAGAGTAAACTGTCTGATGATGAAAAAGCTGCATTTGATGCAGTTGATCTCGGAAAGGGCGTATTGCCGCAGTCTGAACTTCTGGCTCATAGGCTTCCGGAGATGCCTGCGGATCTTGTACCGGTGATCGAAGAGATCTGGGCAGAGGAAGTAGTAGGTAAATAGAGTTCATCAATAACCTGATATTCCTAAGGATAATATGACATTATGAAATAGCGTGGCCCAAGGGCTGCGCTGTTTCAGTAACGGAGAATAATGAGAAAAAGAGACCGCATCGTATCTGCACTGCTGATTACACCATTTATGCTTGTTACTGCACTGGTACTGGCAGCTATTCTGAATATTATGGTACAGAGTCTTGGCTACATGCCGGTGTTTGATCTGTACGATATTACTCTTAAGTACTACATAGAGACGCTTAGGAGACCTGAAGTCGTGCAGTCACTGGCAGTATCTCTTAAAGTGTCGGCCCTTTCAAGTGCCGCTGCTGCCGCTGCCGGTACTCTTATATGTGCAGCCCTTGTAAGGACACGCAAAACACGCGGAGCAATGTTATACACTGTCAGGCTGCCTATTCTTGTACCGCATACAGTAGTTGCGCTTTTTACGGTAGCGATGCTTTCTCAGACCGGACTGTTTGCCCGTCTGGCATATGCGGGAGGGATGATAAGCGACTATACTGAATTTCCCGCAATTCTTTACGGAACTGGCTACTTTGGTGTGATAATAGCTTATGTGTGGAAGGAAGCGCCATTCATAGCGTATTTTTCACTGGCTCTGATGTCAGGTGTCAGCGAAACTCTGGGCGAAGCAGCGGAGAACCTCGGAGCAACGCCGTTCAAAAGCTTTATGCATATCACGCTTCCTCTGAGTCTGCCTGCAATAGCTAAAGGGTTTCTCATAGTTCTGATCTTTTCATTCGGAGGATATGAGCTGCCGATGCTTCTTGGAGCGACGCTTCCAAAAGCTTTTCCGGTATATACATATATCGAGTTTCTGAAGCCTGATTTCAGGCTCAGACCGTATTCAATGGCAATGAACGGGATCACGCTGATTCTGTCCCTGATGATGGCACTGATATATGCTGTGTGTATGAAGCGCCTCATGAAGAAACTGGGAGGCGGATATGAAGGATAGAAAGGCGATGAATGCCGTGCTGCTGATCACAGCCTTAATAATATTACTTCCTGTCATTGTGATCCTTATATGGACCGTGACAGCCAGATGGCCGTGGCCGGGCCTTTTGCCTGAAAACTATACTTTGCGAACTGTGAAGGAGATGCTCTTCGGATCTAACAGTCTGATCGAGATCCTTATCAGCAGTGTTGTTCTGGCCACACTGGTAGCTATAATAGGCACTGTGATAGGTCTGATGACAGCAAGAGCAACCGAAATCTATAGAATACGCGGAAGACATGTTGTCGGTACAGCAGCGCTTTTGCCGCTGATAGTACCCGGAACGGTATTTGCGATGGGCATACAGGTGCTTCTTATACGAATGCACATCAATGATACGATCGCCGGTGTGGTTCTGGTGCATCTTGTCGTTGCATTACCGTATTGTGTCACGATAATGATGGATGTTACCGCAGCTGCCGGAGACAGTCTGGAAGAACAGGCATCAGTGCTCGGAGCAGGCCCTTTAAGAAGTTTTATCGATGCATCACTGCCTCAGATAATGCCGGGAATATTGTCATCGGCAAGCATGGCGTATATTATTTCTTACAGTCAGTATTTCACAACACTTCTGGCCGGAGGAGGCAAGATCAAGACCCTGGCGCTCGTTCTTGTTCCGTATATACAAAGCGGAGACAGGGCTCTCGCATCGATTTATTCAACAGTATTTGTCGGTTCGGCACTCATAGTATTCTTTTTGCTCGAGGCAGCCATACACAGGCTGATGAAAACAGAAAGCTGACAGCTGCAAATTCGGAGAAATGAATGAAACTGGAAATCAATAATCTTTCCGTAAAAATCAATAAAACGAAGATACTGGATGATGTATCACTTGGAATAAAAGAAAGAGAATTTCTTGTGCTGCTAGGTCCGAGCGGATGCGGCAAAAGTACTCTTCTGAAAACGATCGCAGGCATAAACTATGTCGATGAAGGAACTATTGTACTTGACGGAACAGTTCTGAATGATGTTCCGGCTCATAAAAGGGGAACTGTGATCGTGTTCCAGGATATACGGCTGTTTCCGAACATGTCAGTCGCTGATAACGTCACTTATGCGCTGAGATTCAAAGGAATAAAAAAGAAATCAAGGCGGGAGAAAGCAGGCGATCTGCTCAGATCGGTTCAGCTCGAAGGCTTTGAGGACAGAATGCCTTCTACATTATCAGGAGGACAGATGCAGCGCGTCGCGCTGGCAAGGGCTCTGGCTGCAGAACCTAAACTGATCCTCCTTGATGAGCCGTTTTCATCTCTTGATGAAAATCTGAGAGAGGACATGCGGAATCTTGTAAAAAAGCTGCATCATGAGTTCGGAATGACAACTATCATGGTAACTCATGACAGAGAGGAAGCTTTCAGTATGGCTGACAGACTGGCTGTCATGTTTGAGGGAAAAATAGTACAGACAGGCACTCCGGAAAACGTATTGTCAGCTCCAGCAGATGAGCGGGTCAGACGATATTTCGGAAGGAAGGCTGTTCATATAAATGAAGAGCGTTTAACAAAAAAGTAAAAACAGAAAACTCCGGCTTTGCTGCCGGAGTTTTCTGTTGCGAAAATATCTAACTAAGAAAGAACAATCAAAAGAAAAAGGTAAATTATCGAATCTTTTCGATATCTGAATTGTAGCACTATAATGTGAAGACATTATCAGACTAATGTGAAGCATTTTTCACATACCGGCCAGATAGCTCAATTTCTGTTAAGAAGAGTTCATTACCACTATATATTGTGATAACATCGGGTTGCATATGGAAAAGAACTCCATTTTGGAGTTCGCAATAATGGAGGAGATCGATATGAAATGCCCGTATTGTAATTATGAAGACACGAAGGTAGTCGATTCGAGACCTGTTGAAGACGGACTCGCTACAAGAAGAAGACGCGAATGTACAAAGTGTCATAAGAGGTTTACGACCTTTGAAAAAATTGAGAATTCTCTTCTTGTGGTCGTCAAGAAGGATGGCACCCGTGAAAGCTTCGACAAAAATAAGATCATCAACGGCATATTGAAAGCCTGCCAAAAGACTAAAGTCACTTACGATGATGTTCAGAGAATCGCGGATAATATCGAGCGCGGGCTCTCTAACACTATGGAGAAGGAGATCCAGTCCACAAGCATCGGCCTTCTCATAATGGAAGAGTTAAAGGCTATCGACCAGGTCGCTTACGTAAGATTCGCGTCTGTATACAGGGAATTCCAGACTATCGACACATTCATCGACGAGATCAATAAACTTACAAAGAACAAGAACAAATAACCTGACAGGAGAGTCAACATGCTGAGAGTTGCCATAGACGGTCCGGGAGGCACAGGCAAGAGCACCATAGCAAAGGCCATTGCCGTTCGTTTTGGACTTGAATATATTGATACCGGCGCCATGTACAGAGCGCTTGGTCTTAAAGCACGCAGAAACGGCGTGGACGAGTTTGATGAGGAAGCGGTCAGGGTTATGCTTGCTGATACATCCATTGACTTCGTAAGCGGTCAGACTCATCTAGACGGTGAAGATGTCAGCGGTCTCATAAGGACAAATGAGATCTCGATGGCTGCCTCAAATATTTCCAAGCTGGCCATCGTCAGAGCCAAAGTCGATGAGGTCAGCCGCTATCTGGCATCTACCAAAGATGTAGTAATGGAGGGCAGGGATATCGGCGCTACAGTCATTCCTGACGCCGAGGTAAAGATCTTCATGACTGCTTCGCCGGAAGTAAGGGCAAAAAGACGCTACGAACAGCTGCTTGCAGCGGGCAAAGAAGCGGATTATAATACGATATTCAACGAAATACAGGCAAGAGATTATCAGGATTCTCACCGTGAGGTAAGCCCTCTGAGAGCCGCTGATGACGCTGTTTTTCTCGATACATCAGACATGTCGATTGAAGAGAATATTGATGCGGTAGCAGACATTATTACCTTAAAGACGGGACACAGCGCGTAACGTTGAATATGGCACATGATCGTTAAGCCACGTCCTTGTGGGGGTGGCTTTTAAAGTGGTATTATAAGCATGTGTGCTCCGGAAAGGAGTAAATATGCAGATAAAAAAGATGCCTGAGGCTGAAAGGCCACAGGAGAAAATGCTCTACAGCGGAGCAGGCGGACTCAGCAACTCAGAGCTTCTCGCGCTTATCATAAGGACAGGGACCGGCGAAAAGTCAGCAGTTAGGCTGGCAGACGAGGTGATTTCCTATGCAAACGAGAATACTGGAGGGCTTGGAGCTGCAGAAGTGAGGGAGCTTACAGAGATTGACGGCATCGGTGAAGCAAAAGCGTGCTCAATAGTAGCTGCTATGGAACTCTCAAAAAGGCTGATGTCCGGTCATATAGGTGCTGTTAAAGTCAGACTCAGAGACAGCCGGCAGGTGGCTGAGATCCTAATGGATGAGATGATGTATGAAAAGCGGGAGTTTTTCATGACCCTGAATCTCAACTCCAAACTGCAGGTGGAGTCGAAGTCGGTCATATCGATAGGCAATCTTGACAGTGCGCCGGTACACCCAAGAGAGGTTTTCGGACCGGCTGTCAGAAGAGGAGCGGCGGCAGTTGTCGTTGCCCATAACCATCCGAGCGGAGATCCGTCACCAAGTCCACAGGACATAGAAGTTACAAAAAGGCTTATAAAGGCTTCGGAAATCCTCGGCATCAGACTGCTCGATCACGTGATAGTCGGCAATGGCTGCTTTACGAGCATGAAAACAGAAGGATATTTCGAAGATTAACGGGAAAAGAATGAAAAGAAAAGTAACGATACAGGATTTTATAGATTCTCTGGGAATGGCAGGGCTTCTCACATCGATCGGAGGAGAGCCTTCCTGCAGCGCAGTTATGGCATTTTATACCGTACCGGAGCTGAAATCACTTGGAGCCGGAGAAGTCAAAGGTGTCACATATAACTCAAAGGAGTCGGATGAGGGAACTCTGTTCGTTGTAAAGGGTGCCCACTTCAAAGAACAGTATCTTAATGACGCGATAGAAAAAGGCGCCGTATGCTATGTCAGGGAAGCTCCTGACACAGCTGAGACTGCGGGCTGCAGCTTAGTCAGTGATTCGGAAGCTTCAGCTGCAGCAAAACGAATCATAGACAAAGTAAAAGATTCATGCCTCGATATATGGGTCAAAGATATCCGTAAAGCCATGCCTGTCATTGCAGAAACCTTTTACGGAAGACTTTCTGCCGATCTCTGCATGATCGGCATTACAGGCACAAAAGGAAAATCCACTACAGCCTATTTCATGAGATATATACTCGATGATTATATGGCAGGTACAGGCGGATGCAGAAGTGCCATCTGCTCCGGCATAGACAATTATGACGGAGTAATAGAGGAAGAATCACACCTTACAACGCCTGAGATCATGGAGCTCTATCAGCATATGGATAATGCTCTGAAGAGCGGTATAAGCCATATGACTATGGAGGTCTCGAGCCAGGCGCTCAAGTATGACAGAGTGACAGGTGTTGAATTCGCTGCAGGAGCCTTCCTCAACATAGGAAGCGACCATATAAGCGCAATAGAACACCCTGATTTCAACGACTATCTTGAAGCCAAGCTGAGGCTGTTCAGACATTGCCGTAAGGCGTGCATAAATCTCGACTGTGATGAACAGGATCGTATAAAAGCGGCTTCAGCCGATTGTCCTTATGTGATCACGTTCAGTCAGAAAGACGACAGCGCAGATGTGTACGGCTATGATGTGAGATCCTGCGAGGGGAAAGTCACTTTCAGGGCAAAAGGTGTTTCGATAGAAGGCTGCGAGGATTTTGATGAGGAATTCACTCTGGGCACATTCGGGACAATCAATGTGGAGAACGCGCTTGCGGCGATTTCCCTCTCAGCATTGATTGGAGTTCCGCTCAGTTATGTAAAAAGCGGCCTTTCCAAAGCCAAGTCCCCGGGACGTATGGAAGTATTCTACAGTGATGACGGCAGGCGCATAGCGATAGTGGACTATGCCCACAACAAGCTGAGCTATGAGAAGTTCTTTGAAACGATAAGAGATGAGTTCCCGGGTAAAAAGATGATGATAGTCTTCGGCTGCCCGGGAGGCAAAGCGTTTGCAAGACGTGAGGAACTCGGTACTATAGCCGGTCATAACTGTTCATACTCTATAATTACAGAGGAAGATTACGGCGAAGAAGACGTAAATAAGATCTGCAGTGAGATAGCCGGCTTTGTAAAAGCTGCCGGAGGAAAGTGTGAGATCATTACTGACAGGGTAGAGGCTATCAGAAAAGCCATTACACTTATGGATGATGATACGATTCTGTTCCTGCCGGGCAAGGGACGTGAGACCCGCGAAAAGCGAGGCATCCGATACATCGATACACCTTCAGATGCGGATGTCGTTATACAGTATATGAAGTAAAGCAGATATAGAAATGGAGTGATTTACTCCACAGAAAGTACAGAAGCACACCGCTGCATTGCGGATCGTGCTTCGTGCTTTCCGGGACGTGAACAGGCGATTCTATAGATGCTTCTTTTTTATTGACTGGACTTATTGCGATATGTATAATATCTACGTATGTTTATGTCATCTAACCGCATATATGTTGTATCGATGGGCGATAAGAACCCTATATAGAGTCTTATACAACGCGATGCGTAGATAATGTATATATTACAAAATCCAAATAATTGATAAGGAGGTGCTTATGTCACCGGTTTTAACTGTTGTGATCAGCATTGTAGTCCTTATCGTCGGTATAGCAATTGGTTACATACTTCGTAAAAATGTCGGAGAAAAGGCCATAGGAAGCGCAGAACAGCAGGCCAGGAATATGATCCTGGACGCGCAAAATACTGTCGAGAACCTCAAGAAAGAGAAGGTGCTTGAGGCAAAAGAGGAAATACACAAGCTGAGAGAAGAATATGAAGGTGAACTCAAATCCAGGAGGGCTGAGGTCACTAAGGCTGAGAGAAGGATCCAGCAGAAAGAGGAAAACATCGACCGCAAACTCGAGAGCATAGAGAAGCGTGAGAACGGCCTCACAAAGAGAGAGCAGTCGATGAACGAAAAGCACAGAGAAATCGATGCCTACATCCAGAAGCAGGTAGAGGAACTCGAGAGAATCTCGGGCTACACAAGAGAAGAAGCAAAACATCTGCTCCTTCAGGAACTCGAAACAGAGATCCGCAAAGAAGCTTCCGACATGATAGTCAACATCGAAAGCGAAGCAAAGGAAGAAGCCGACAAGAGAGCAAGAGAAATCATCACGACAGCGATCCAGAGGTATGCTTCGGATCAGGTAACAGAGACTACAGTTTCGGTAGTCAGCCTGCCTAACGATGACATGAAGGGACGCATCATCGGCAGAGAAGGCCGCAACATCAGAGCAATCGAGACTCTTACCGGAGTAGATCTGATCATTGATGATACTCCTGAGGCAGTCATCCTTTCAGGCTTTGATCCTGTAAGAAGAGAGATCGCAAGGATAGCTCTCGAGAAGCTGATCGTTGACGGACGTATCCATCCGGCAAGGATCGAAGAAATGGTCCAGAAGGCTACAAAGGAAGTCAACACCATCATAAAGGAAGAAGGAGAGAGAGCGTGCTTTGAGACAGGAGTACACAACCTCAATCCGGAGATGGTAAGGCTCATCGGAAGACTCAAATACAGGACCTCATATGGACAGAATGTGCTCCAGCACTCCATCGAGGTGTCGACTTTAGCAGGAATGATGGCAGAGGAGCTCGGGCTTGATCCGAGACTCGCCAGAAGAGGCGGACTTCTGCACGATATAGGTAAAGCCATTGACCACGAGGTAGAGGGAACACACGTGGAAATTGGGGTCAATATCTGCAAGAAGTATAAGGAATCATGGAAGGTAATCAATGCGGTTGAAGCGCACCACGGCGACGTGGAACCGACTACGCTCGAAGCTATGCTGGTAGCAGCTGCCGACGCGCTGTCTGCAGCAAGGCCGGGAGCAAGAAGAGAGACTCTTGAGTCATACATCAAGAGACTTCAGAATCTTGAGAACATTGCCAATACCACAAAGGGCGTAGAGAAATCCTATGCTATCCAGGCAGGACGTGAAATCAGAGTAGCAGTCAAGCCTAATCAGGTTAAGGACGATGAAGTACCTATGCTTGCAAGAGAGATCGCCAAGAAAATCGAGGCTGAACTCGAATATCCTGGACAGATCAAGGTCAATGTTATAAGAGAAACAAGGGCGACGGATTACGCTAAATAGAAAGCAACATTAAAGGCTCCTCGAGAGAGGAGCCTTTGTAAGCCACTGCAATAAAAGTTCAAAAGGTTTGAGGAATGGTTTATCTGGACAACAGTGCCACAACAAGACAATACGATGAAGTAACGGATCTGATGTACAGGGTCGCAAAAGAAGACTTCGGAAATCCGTCTTCGCTTCATTCGCTCGGCTTCGAAGCCGGTAATCTGCTTTATGACGCGCGTAGGCAGATCGAAGATCTGCTTCCGCCTGCCGGACATGTGATCTTTACTTCAGGCGGCACTGAGAGCGACAATATGGCGCTGCTCTCATCAGCGCGCAAACTGAGACGCCGCGGCAACAGAATCATCACTACAAAGGTCGAGCACCCGGCTGTTCTTGAAACATGCAAAAGACTCAAAGAAGACGGCTTTGAGGTGGTATATCTCGACGTCGATGTTGATGGATATGTTGAAGAACAGGTGTTAAAAGCTGCACTTGACGAAAAAACAATTATCGTCTCGATTATGGCAGTGAACAACGAAGTGGGTACTATCGAGCCGGTTATACCGATCGGGCGCACGGTAAGGGATTACAACAGGCAGCATGGTACGGATATCATGTTCCATACCGACGCTGTACAGGCTTTCGGAAAGCTCCCTCTGGACGATATCGATGCCGATCTCATATCAGCAAGTGCACATAAGTTTCACGGACCTAAAGGCATGGGGGTTCTGTATATGAAGAAACGTCACAGCCTGCCTCCATATATCATCGGAGGCGGTCAGGAGGGCGGTTTCAGATCGTCAACAGAAAATACACCGGGAATAGCCGGTATGGGCCTTGCTGCCGGAATGGCCTGTGCAGATCTCCTGATGAAGTCGAGCCGTATGGGTATAGTCAACAATTATCTGCTGAGCGGTCTTAAATCTGAAATAAAAGACATAATTGTCAATGGCCCTGAAGATCTCGGATATACTTTGCACGAACACGGAAAGCGCTGCCCGGGAGTGCTGAATGTCACTTTTGAAGGTACACGCGGCGAGGTGCTTCTGCACACGCTTGAACAGGATGGCATATACGTTTCTACAGGATCTGCATGCTCATCGAATAAGACGGGTGACAGTCATGTGCTTCAGGCTATGTCAATGACTCATAAAGAGATAGAAGGAGCAATACGTTTCAGCTTCTCGGAATTCAATACAGCTGAAGAGATGGATTTCGTAATCGAACGCACGAAGACCGCAGTCGAACGCTTCCGCAGACTCGGAAGCTTCCGCTGATAAAACAGGAAGTATCAATATGGAAAAGAATCTTTATATAGTAAGGTGTGGTGAAGTCGCACTGAAAGGCATGAATAAGCCGTACTTTGAGCGCGTACTGCTCGAGAGAGTGAAGAACGCTCTGTCTTGTTATGAAGGCGCGGAGGCGAAATGGATAGAGGGTCTGATGTTTGTCAGAGTGCCTGCAAATATCCCTGAAGACGAAGTCATTTCAAAGTGCGTCAGAGTATTCGGCGTGGCTTCGGTAAGCCCGGCGGTAGAAGCACCTAAAGACATCAACGAGATAGGCAGAAAAGCTGCCGAGTTCATGCAGAAGGTCATTGAAACAGAAGACATCAAAACATTCAAGGTAAAAGGAAAGAGAGCAGACAAATCCTTCGCGCTGGAGTCGCCTGAGATTGCCAGACAGGTAGGCGG
Source organism: Mogibacterium sp. (assembly GCA_017431685.1). Taxonomy (GTDB): domain Bacteria; phylum Bacillota; class Clostridia; order Peptostreptococcales; family Anaerovoracaceae; genus Crickella. Next base: position 76,819 of record JAFRKO010000037.1, on the reverse strand, counting down.
CATGGTGCTTAAAGCCTGCAAAGTACTCAGCGTGGATGTACACAATCCTGACTGCCTGCTTACTGTGGATGTCAGGCGTGAGGGCGCGTATATCTTCAGAGACAAGATCCGCGGATTCGGAGGACTTCCTCTCGGAACCAACGGAAAAGGACTCATTCTGATGAGCGGCGGCATAGACAGCCCTGTAGCGGCATTTATGATGGCAAAGCGCGGTATGAGCATCGAGGCTGTACACTTCCACTCGTATCCGTACACAAGCCAGAGGGCGCAGAGAAAAGTAGAGGAGCTTGTCAGAACTCTTGCGGGATACATGGGTACAGTCAGGATGCACGTGATAAATCTGCTTCCGATACAGGAAGAGATAGTGAAGAATTGTCCTGAAGATGAAACTACATTGCTTGTCAGACGTTTCATGATGAGAATCGCTGAGCAGATAGCCCTGAAAAACCGCTGCATGATGCTTATAACCGGAGAAGATCTGGGGCAGGTGGCCAGTCAGACTGCGGAAGCGCTTGTCGTGACCGACAGTGTTGTAGAAATGCCTGTAATGAGGCCTCTGATAGCCATGGATAAGGTGGATATAATGGACAAGGCGCGCGAGATAGGCACTTATGACATATCCATACAGCCATATGAGGACTGCTGTACGGTGTTTCTGCCTAAGCACCCTGTGACAAAACCTAAGAAAGAGAGGATCGAAAGGTCTGAATCCGCGCTTGACGTCGAAACGCTTGTAAAGAATGCGGTAGAGTCCGAAGAAATAGTTGAAATAAGGCCTTAAAAATTGTATTATAGGCGAGTAAAAACGATGACGAGGACAGTAAGTTCACCAACGGGGCTTGCCAGAGAGGGATGGCAGCTGGAATCATCCTAAGTCCCGGTGTACCGAAAACCACCTCCGAGTGGCACCAATCCTGCCCGCTTAGACCGCGTTAAAAGTCTGAATGAGTGCCGGTAAGAGAACTTGCCGGAAGATGGGTGGAACCACGGATACTCACACATATAAGAGTATGCGTCCCTTCTGACAACATGTCGGAGGGGACTTTATTTTTTGGCCCTTCCGGAGAATAGAAGGAGGAAAACAAATTGATCATTACACTGAAAGACGGAAGCAAAAGGGAATATGATCAGCCGATGTCCGCTTATGACATCGCAAGAGATCTGAGTGACGGACTCGCAAGAGTTGCGTGCATTGCAGAGATCAACGGAAAGGCTGTTGATCTCAGAACCATGATAGATAAGGACTGCGAACTCAACATCCTTACATTTGATTCCGATGAAGGAAAGCGCGCGTACAGACATACGGCTTCGCATGTGCTCGCTGAGGCTGTAAAGCATCTTTATCCGGATGCAAAGCTCGCTATCGGACCTTCGATCGAAAACGGATTCTATTATGACTTTGACATGCCGCCTCTGACACGTGAGGACCTCGACAAAATCGAAGCCGAGATGAAAAAGATCATCAAAAAGGGTGAAAAGCTGACTTACTTCACACTTCCGAGAGAAGAAGCCATACAGATGTACAAGGATAAGGATGAGCCTTATAAAGTACAGCTCATAGAAGATCTTCCTGAAGATGAGGAGATCTCGTTCTACCAGCAGGGTGATTTCGTTGAGCTCTGCGCGGGACCTCATATCATGAGCACAAAGCCTATCAAGGCATTCGCTCTTACATCCAGCTCCGGAGCTTACTGGAGAGGTGATGAACATAACAAGATGCTCACACGTATCTACGGAACAGCCTTTACAAAAAAAGATGATCTTGAAGAGTATCTGGCTTACCTTGCAGACATAAAGAACCGCGACCACAACCGTCTCGGACGTGAGATGGATCTCTTTACGACTGTCGATGTCATCGGCCAGGGACTCCCGCTCTTCATGCCTAAGGGAACCAAGATCATCCAGAAGATGCAGAGGTGGATCGAAGACCTGGAGGAGTATGACTGGGGCTATGTAAGAACCAGAACTCCGCTTATGGCCAAGTCAACTCTCTACAAAATCTCTGACCACTGGTATCACTATAAAGACGGTATGTTCCTGCTCGGCTATGACAGCATGGACGAACTTATGGCAGGCGAGGACCGCTCACACGAGATACACGGAGTTGAGGACCTTAATCTCATAGAAAACGATGCAGATGCTGATGTAATGGCTCTGCGTCCTATGACATGTCCGTTCCAGTACTATGTATATAAAGCCCGTCAGAAGAGCTACCGTGATCTTCCGTACAGAATGGGCGAGACTTCAACTCTGTTCAGAAACGAGCAGGCAGGCGAGATGCACGGACTTACAAGAGTCCGCCAGTTTACCATATCTGAGGGACACCTTGTCTGCACACCTGAGCAGATCAAAGATGAGTTCAAGGGCTGTGTTGAACTTGCAAAATATTGTCTTACAACACTTGGTCTTGAAGGGGATGTCACATACAGACTTTCCAAGTGGGATCCGGATAATGCTGACAAATATCTTGGAACTCCTGAAGAATGGGAATACAACGAAGGCTTCATGAGAGACATTCTCGATGAGATAGGCCTTGAGTACAAAGAAGCAGTAGGAGAAGCTGCTTTCTACGGCCCTAAACTCGATATCCAGGCAAAGAATGTGTACGGCAAGGAAGATACAATGATCACAATCCAGCTCGACACCATGCTTGCTGAAAGATATGATATGTATTTCATCGATAAGGATGGCCAGAAAAAGCGTCCGTACATCATTCACCGTACTTCGATCGGCTGCTATGAGCGTACTCTTGCATGGCTCATCGAGCATTATGCCGGCAATCTGCCTACATGGCTCTGCCCTGAGCAGGTAAGGATACTTCCTATATCCGACAAGATCGCTGACTATGCTGAAGAAGTCCGCAGGGAACTCCGCAGAAACGGCGTAGATGTTACGGTAGACAACAGCAGCGAGCGTATCGGATACAAGATCCGTAAAGCGCAGATGGAGAAAATTCCTTATATGCTGGTTCTCGGAGCCAAGGAAGCTGAAGACGGCAATGTCTCGGTACGCTCAAGATATCTCGGCGATGAAGGCGTAAAACCACTCGGTGAATTCGTAAGCGCTGTTTGCGAGGAGATCCGCACCAAGGAGATCCGCAAGATAGAAAAGAAAGATGCATAGAGTTAATCCGACAAACTATGGTATAATGTTTGCGTTGACTGAAAAGGCGTTGCCGCGAGATCGCAGACATTGATCCTCGGAGGCAGTGCTCCTTCGATAAACTTAAACAGTTGGAGGAACTTAAAATATGGCAATCAAATACAAAAGAGTCCTTATAAAGGTCAGCGGAGAAGCGCTTGCAGGCGAAGACCGCTTCGGAGTAAATGACGAAGAACTTGGTAAGGTGGCTGCGCAGATCAAAGAGATTCGCGATGCCGGAGTCGAAGTAGCGATCGTAGTAGGCGGAGGAAATTTCTTCCGCGGACGTACAGGCGGCAATATTGACAAGCCGACAGCAGACTATATGGGTATGCTGGCTACCGTCATGAACGGACTTGCTGTTCAGGATGCGCTTCTGGCAGCAGGATGCCCGGCTAAGCTGATGACGGCAATCGAAATCAGAGATATGGCAGAAGGCTACGCCAGACGCAAAGCTCTGGACTATCTTGAGGAAGGCAAAGTAGTCGTATTCGGAGGCGGCACGGGAAGCCCGTTCTTCACTACGGATACTACTGCGGCGCTGAGAGCAGCAGAGATCGGAGCAGATGTGCTGCTCCTGGCAAAGAATATTGACGCTGTTTATTCAGAAGATCCGAAAAAGAATCCTGACGCAGAACGTTATACCGAACTTTCCTATATGGACATAATCGATAAAGATCTCAAGGTTATGGATCTTACAGCAGCAACACTCTGCAAAGATACCCAGACCAAGATATATGTGTTTGCACTCAAGCAAGAGGGCAATCTCATGAAGGTTATCAACGGCGAAAATGTCGGAACACTCATACAGTAGGAGGCATATCATGGCAAAGAAACCACTCGAAGAGAGAATAGAAGGCGCTAAGAACTTTCTTAAAGACAACCTTAACACCGTAAGAGCAGGCAGAGCCAACCCGGCACTCCTTGACAGGATCATGGTGAACTATTACGGATCACCTACACCTCTCAAAGCCCTTGCTAACATTTCGGTGCCTGATCCGAGAACCCTGATGATCTCGCCGTTCGATCCTAAGTCGGTTGGAGATATCGAAAGAGCGATCCTCGAAGCCAATATCGGAATCAACCCGACAAACGACGGTAAAGTGATCAGACTTGCGATCCCTCAGCTCACAGAAGAGAGACGTAAGGAACTCACAAAAGTCGTTAAGAACTACGGCGAAGATGCCAAGGTTGCAGTAAGAAACCTGAGACGTGATGTAAATGATGAGCTTAAGAAGGCTGAGAAGGCCGGAGAGCTCACAGAAGACGATCTCAAGAAAGAGCTCGAAGACACTCAGAAGACCATTGAGAAAGCGATCAAGGATATCGACGCTATCATCGGTGAAAAAGAGAAAGAACTCATGGAGGTCTAAACAACCGTATCGCATATTGAAGTAAAGCGTGGCCTGTCGCCACGCTTACTGTTTGTAATTTCAAGATATGTGTGTAAATACACAAGCAATTGATTCAAAATGGATAAAAGACCAATACCTACGCATATCGGAATAATAATGGACGGCAACGGCAGGTGGGCAAAAGCTCACGGCGTACCGCGCGTTATGGGGCACAATGCAGGAATGCAGGCAATGAAAAAAATCGTTATTGCCTCGTCAGACCTTGGCATAAAGTATCTCACAGTCTATGCATTTTCTACCGAAAACTGGAAACGCAGCACTGAAGAAGTGAGTGGCATTTTCAATCTTATTGTAAAGTACGTGAACTCAGAGCTCGAAGAGCTGGATGAAAACAACGTGCATATCAATATCTTCGGTGAATACGACATGCTGCCGAAGGCTTCAGTAGATGCCATAAATAAGATGGTGAGCAGACTGGCAGACAATAACGGACTCATATTCAACATCGCGCTGAATTATGGCGGAAGAGATGAGATCCTGAGAAGTGTCAGGTCACTGACTGCAGAATGCATTGAGCAAGGCAGAGATCCTCAGGAACTGACAGAGGATGACATTTCAAGATTCCTCTATTCAGGAAGCGCTCATTTTGATGTTCCGGACCCGGATCTTATCATCAGGACCAGCGGAGAGGAACGCATGTCTAATTTCCTCACATGGCAGGGAGCGTACAGCGAGCTGATGTTTACTGACACTCTCTGGCCTGACTTCACACCTGAGGAGTATGCGGAAATGGTAGACGCTTATGCGAACCGGGACAGAAGATTTGGCGGACGCAAGGAGAAGGACAAATGAAAACAAGGATCATCTCAGGACTTATAATGGCACCGCTGCTGATTGTTCTTTATCTCGGCGGCTGGTTTTTGTGGGCTGCAGCTCTCCTTATAGCCATAATGGGACTCCATGAATTCTATAAGGGCTGGAATAATCTCAATGTTCATCCGTCAAATGAGATCGGTTACATTATGACCGTGCTGCTCTTTGTTACTGCGATCCCGTACGGAAGCAGAGAAAGCGCCGTACCGCAGTTTTATGAGAACATGATGGTCATATGTATCTGGATGTTCCTGGCCGCTGCTGCCGGAATGATATACGGCTGGAAGATAGACAGACGCGGACCGTATGACGCAGTGGCGACTGTGACCGGTCTGGTGTACATACCATTTTTCACATATCACATGGTTCTGATCGATATGACGGAATACATTCTCTTCATCTGGATAGTCGTGATAGCAGCGTTCGGATCGGATATCTTTGCATATTTCACCGGATACTTCCTCGGAAGACATAAGATGGCTCCAAACCTCAGCCCTAAGAAGACCATAGAGGGCGCAGTAGGCGGGCTTATAGGAAGCTCATTGCTCTCGGGACTCTTCGGTTTCATATTCATGAGAGACATGGCGGTTATATGTCTTGTGCTCGGCCTCGTAGGAGGAGCTGCCGGAATGGCAGGAGACCTTACCGCATCTATGTTCAAGCGCAAAATGGGCATCAAGGATTACGGAACACTTATACCTGGACATGGCGGTATCATGGACAGATTTGACAGCGTGATATTCGTTGCACCTGTTGTATATTATACGATATGCGCCACGACCGGCATTCTGAACATATGACAGCATTAAGCCACAGGTTCTTAAAAAAAACAGCCGCAGTGCTGACTGCTCTTACTGTCATAATATTGTTGAGTGCTGCTTTTATACGGCCTGCTTTTGCCGATTCTCCGGAAGAACAGGCAGACCGCATGCTTGCTGAAATGAGCACCAGAGAAAAGATCGCCCAGATGATGGTGATCGCGATGCCGGCATCAGGCGCAGCAGAGATACAGAAAAAGTATCAGTTCGGAGGTTATATTCTTTTTGGCAGGGACTTTTACAGGACCGGCAAAAGGGGAATGAAAAATCTGACCGCATCTATCCGGAAAGAGTCTGAGATACCGGTGCTGATTGGTACAGACGAAGAGGGCGGCACCGTAGTGAGGGCTTCGCTTTATTCTAATTACCGGAAAACCAGATTCCGCTCTCCGCGTCAGGTATATAAATCAGGCGGCTATAGGGAGATAACGAAAGATACAAAAGACAAAGACAGGTTCCTTAAGTCTCTGGGACTGAACTGCAATTTCGGACCTGTTGCAGATGTGCCTTACAGCAGCCGCGATTTCATCTACGACAGAGCCTTTTCGACAAGCACAGGCAAAACAAAAAAGTATGTAAAACTGGCTGTCTCGCAGATGGGAAAGGATAAAGTGCTGTCTGTACTGAAGCATTTTCCAGGATATGGAGGCAACGGAGATACCCATAACCGCATAATACGTGACAAACGCTCGCTCAGAGTATTTGAGCGCAGAGATCTGAAACCTTTTTCTGCAGGCATTAAGGCCGGCACCGACATGATAATGGTGTCACATGTAAAGGTTGATGCCTTTGACAGAAAAAAACCCGCTTCACTCTCAAAAGGGGTACATAAATATCTCAGGAACGAGATGGGGTTTGAAGGCGTCATTATAACCGATGGCCTTGATATGTCCGGTATCAGGGATTTCACAGGCGGAGATGAAGGAAAGGCAGCTGTTATGGCCGTCAAGGCAGGAAACGATATGCTTTGTGTGACAGGAAACTATAAGACCTGTTTCAAAGCACTCAGGAATGCTGTGAAAAAAGGTGAAATATCAGGGAAACAACTGGATAAATCTGTTAAAAGGATACTCCTGATGAAGATAAGGAGAGGTATAATACCTCGCATCAGGCTTGATAAGACAGATACTATAGTCCATTTGACTGAATAAAGAACAGAGGACAGGAGATAAAAAATTGAAAACTGCAGTTTTATTCTTACTCATGCTTCTTGTGCTGGTCATTCCGCATGAGTGGGGTCATATGACGGTCGCCAGAATGTGCGGCGTTAAAATCAATGAATTTTCAGTAGGCATGGGACCTCTGATATTCAAGAGAAAGAAGGGAGACACGCAGTACTCCCTGAGACTGCTTCCGCTCGGAGGCTACTGCGCAATGGAAGGTGAAGAAGAGAGCATAGACAGCCCTACTTCTTATTCAAGCAAATCCAACCTGCAGAAGATAGCAATACTGCTTGCGGGAGTAACGATGAATGTTATAATCGCTGTTCTTGCGGTGACTATAGCACTTTGCGTATCCGGAGTAGTCTGCAATACCCTTGATTCGGTACAGGCAGGCTCTCCTGCAGATACTGCAGGTCTGAGAGCCGGTGATACAATAGTTGCGATAAACGGTGTGAAGACCGGCACCTGGGAGAAGGTAGTCAGAGAGATAAGCTCCTATGATGGGAACGGGTCTCTTGAAATGACATATGAGCGTAATGGTGAAAAAGCCACAGCTTCTGTTACTCCGGAGTTCAGTGAGGAGCACGGAAGCTACATGGTAGGTATAGTAGCCGGAACAACGAAAGATTTCCTGACCTGTGCAAAACTGGGACCGGTAACTACATGGGAACTCAACAAAAACCTTATCGAAGGCTTCAGAATGCTGATCACGGGTGGTGTAAAAAGAGATGAGATAGCAGGACCGGTAGGCCTTGTAAAGATAGTCGGTACAGCTTCAGATTACGGCCTGGGGTCATATCTGATGCTTCTTGCGATCGTAAGCCTGAATCTCGCGATTTTCAATCTCATCCCGATACCGGGGCTTGACGGAGGCAAGATCTTCTTCATCCTCCTGAAGATCATTTCAGGAGGACGTATAAACGATGATATGGAGTACAAGGCGACTGTCATCGGCATGGCAGTGCTGCTCACGCTTTTTGCACTCATTACTGTTAACGATGTTATGAATCTTTTCGGTTAAAGGAGACAGAATGTCAAGAATGGTCTTTTGCGGCGATGTCGCCATAGGGGGCGGAGCGCCGGTTTCCATACAGTCGATGACGAATGTCGACACAAGAAATACTGACCTGCTGGTCAGACAGATAAACGAGCTTACTGATGCCGGCTGTCAGATCATAAGATGCGCCATACCTGACATGGAGGCAGCGGAATCGTTCGGCAGGGCAAAAAAGCTTGTTAGAGTGCCTCTGGTTGCTGATATACACTTTGACTACAGGCTTGCCATTGCGGCAATTGATGCCGGAGCTGATAAAATAAGAATAAATCCGGGCAATATAGGCAGTATCGACAGAGTAAAAGCAGTCGTGGATAAAGCCCGGGAGCATGATATACCTATACGTGTAGGCGTCAATTCAGGTTCGCTTCAGAAAGATCTCATTGAGAAACACGGCGGAGTCACTGCTGATGCTCTGGCTGAGAGCGGTGCCGGAATGCTGAAATATATCGAAGACCTCGGATATAACAAGCTTGTGGTCTCTATCAAATCGTCCAATGTCCGTATGAACTACGACGCTCACATTAGGCTCAGGGAATTAACCGATGCTCCTATACATATCGGTATAACTGAGTCAGGCACTCCGCGCAACGGAGAGCTCAAATCTGCCATCGGTATCGGATCTCTTTTGCTTGCAGGCATAGGAGACACCATGAGAGTCTCGCTGACAGATGATCCTGTGAAAGAGGTGCTCTTCGCCAGACGCATACTTGAGACGATAGGTTTGAGGGAGAAGGCCATAGACGTGGTCTCATGCCCTACATGCGGCAGAACGGAAATAGACCTTATCGGCCTTGCCAATGAAGCTGAAGACAGACTTATGCCTATTGCGCAGAAGCGTGCGGATGCCGGCCTGAGGCCGCTTAAAATCGCGGTTATGGGCTGCGCGGTAAACGGCCCGGGAGAAAGCAGGGAAGCTGACTACGGCATTGCAGGCGGAAAGGGCGAAGGTTTGGTGTTCATTCACGGTGAGATACTCGAGAAAGTACAGGAAGACAGGCTAATAGACAGACTTATAGAGCTTGTTGAAGCTGATGGTGAATAAAAGGCAAAATGATAAAAATCTCTGAAGACATTCTGACTGCCGACGAGCTGAAAGAGGCGAGCGGCAGGGACATCAAAGACATAGATATAGAGATTACAAATGTAGCTGTGTCAAAGGTGAACGGAGGTACGAGCGTGGCGTTGAACATCGACGCCAAGCTCAATTTTGTGATGCCTAAAAAGACCGAGAATCTCATGAAGAGCAGGATAACGGCCAGGATAGCTTCAGCAGAGAGAGTACGATTCAATTATACATATACGGGGATCATGATCCCTAAAAAAACTGCAGGCGAAGAAAACTACCAGGCTCAGGCGTCAGGCAACGGCGGATACAGCGGAGGAAACGGCCGCCAGTACAGACAAAGCAAAAAAGACAAGCCTGCATTTACCAATACGCAAGGGGAGCTTGTGCTGCTTGGTGATGACTTCGCAGGATCCACAGTCGCTTACGCAGAACTTGATGGTTATGTCGGCAGTAAGGAAAAGCCTGTGATTGAAGGTGAAGTCTTCAGCATGGAGTCTATGCCTATCAAGAGCGGCCGGCAGCTCATCACTATTCTCATAGCATCAGAGATAAGGACATTTGGCCTGAAGGCTTTCATATCTGAGGAAAAGCTAAAGGAGATCCAGGAGAATCTTTCCGCCGGTGACATGATAATGGCCCGCGGCAGTATCGAATACGATACATATGAGCATCAGAACCTTATGATGCTGAGCTCCATAAAGAAGATCGAAAAGAAACTCAAAGAGGACACCTATCCTAACGGACGCAGAGTAGAGCTGCATTGTCATACTAAGATGAGCGATAATGATGGCTTCAACGAGGTGAAGGATATCGTAAAAAAAGCGGCTTACTGGGGTCAGCCGGCTGTGGCCATTACTGATCACGGAGTTGTGCAGGCTTTTCCTGATGCAGCCAAGGAGGCAGCAAAGCAGGCCAAAAACGGAAGAAACATAAAGATAATTTACGGAGTCGAAGGTTATCTGTATCCTGATGAGGATGCGATGACTTCAGACGGCACCCTCGACATAAAGAAGAACCGGACATATCACATAATAATACTTGCGAAGAACCAGACGGGTCTCAAAAATATTTACAAGCTTGTAAGCACTTCGCACATTGATTATTTTTACAAGCGCCCGAGGATTCCGCGCTCAGTACTGCAGGCTCACAGAGAAGGGCTTATACTGGGAACTGCGTGCGAGGCGGGAGAGCTGTATCAGGCGATAGTGAGAGGCGCTGATGACGATGAACTTGACAGGATCGCATCGTTTTATGACTATATGGAGATACAGCCGCTCGGCAACAACCGGTTCATGATAGAAGACGGTATTGCCCGGGACGATCAGGATCTTATCAACAACAATCTGAAGATCATAGCTGTTGGAGACCGTCTCGGTAAACTCACTGTGGCTACGACCGACTCTCACTATCCGACTAAGGAAGCCTCTATATACCGTAACATAATTATGGCAGGCATCGGTTTCCGCGATACTCCGTCTGATTCACTTTATCTGAGGACGACAGACGAGATGATGGAGGAGTTTGCGTATCTGGGCGACAGGGCTGAAGAGATTGTGGTGACCAATACCAATAAGATCGCTGAAATGATAGAGGAGGTCCGTCCTGTTCCGGCCGGCAAATTCCCGCCTAAGATCGAAGGTGCTGAAGATACTCTGAGAAACAGCTGCTATGAGAAGGCTAAATCAATATACGGAGATCCTCTTCCGCCTGAGATAGAGGAGAGGCTTGAGACTGAACTGAGTTCAATCATAGGAAACGGATATGCGGTTATGTATATAGCAGCCCAGATGCTTGTACAGAAGTCGAACCGGGACGGATACCTGGTAGGTTCCAGAGGATCGGTCGGTTCATCATTTGCTGCTACCATGGCGGGAATAACTGAGGTAAATCCGCTGGCACCGCACTATATTTGCCCTGAATGCAGACATTTTGAATGGTCTGCTGAGCCTGGCAAGTACGATGTCGGATATGACATGCCGGAGAAGGCATGTCCGGAGTGCGGCGCCCGTATGAAAAAGGAAGGCCTGAATATCCCGTTCGCGACATTCCTTGGATTCAAGGGAGACAAAGAACCGGATATAGACCTTAACTTTGCGGGTGAATATCAGCCTGTTGCTCACAGATATGTAGGCGAGATATTCGGAGAAAAGAATGTATACAAGGCAGGCACTGTTGCGACCATCGCAGACAAGACAGCCTTCGGATATGTTAAGCACTATGTAGAAGAGAATCATATCAGTGCAAACAAGTACGACATTGACTATCTGGTTAAGGGCTGTACGGGTGTAAAGCGCACCACAGGCCAGCATCCGGGCGGAATTATCGTTGTTCCTGACGACCATGAGATCTATGAGTTCTGCCCGATACAGAAGCCGGCGAACAAGCGTGATACCGATGTCATAACGACGCACTTCGATTATCACAAGATCGATGAGAACCTGCTGAAGCTCGACATACTCGGTCACGATGTGCCGCAGCTCATAAGGCACCTTCAGGTAATGACCGGTGTCGATCCGATGGGTATCCCGCTGGATGACAGGGAGACACTGAGCATCTTCACATCTCTGGATGCTCTGAAAATCAAAAACGACAATTACAGATTTACACACGGTACATATGCGATACCTGAGTTCGGCACAAATTTTACACGTGCCATGCTCGATGACATACATCCGACCACTGTTTCAGCATTGATTAAGATGTCGGGTTTCTCGCACGGCACCGACGTATGGACGAACAATGCGCAGGATCTTCTGAGAAACGGCACAGCTACGATCGATGAGGTCATCTCATGCCGTGATGACATCATGAATTTTCTCATCAAAAAGGGCCTTCCGAACGGAGACGCGTTCAAGATCATGGAGATCGTCAGAAAGAATCGCGTGCTGAGTGAGGATCAGCTCAACATGATGAAGGAACATGGCGTGCCGGACTGGTACATATGGTCGTGCGAGACTCTGAAATACATGTTCCCGCGTGCCCATGCCGCTGCATATGTAATGATGTCTATCAGAATGGCGTGGTTCAAGGTCAATTATCCTGAAGCTTTCTATGCTGCGTGGTTCACTTCAAAGGTGGATAATTTCGATGCTGATATAATCGGTCTCGGCATATCCGGAACAGAAAAGAGAATGGATGAGATAGAAAAACTCGGCAATACAGCCACGGCAAAACAGAAGGAACAGCTGACGGTATATGAAGTCATGTATGAGGCCTTCTCAAGAGGATTCAGCTTTGCAGAGCCGGTGCTGGGAGTAGCCGAGGCATGCAGGTTCTCAGTTGTTGACGGGAAAATAATGCTTCCGTTCAATGCGATAAACGGGATCGGTGATACGGCTGCAGAGTCGCTCGCATCGGCATATGCGGAGAAACCATTCAACACTCTCGATGATGTCAGATCAAGGACCAAGCTCACGGGTACTAACATAGAAGATCTGAAAAAACACGGACTGTTCAGAGGGCTGCCTGAATCGGCACAGATAAGCATATTCGATCTCTAGGGACATCACGCGCTCCGTTCGATTTCCCAGCGGCATTCACGATAGAAGTAAAGAAGCCGGTAATCAACACGTCGTCCCTCATTGACTGTACAGCAATCATAGACGATGCGTGAAACACCGCCTGCGCCGAGCCACTCGATATTCTTAATGTCCGTCACCCTGACCGTTTTCTTTATTCCGAACTCCACAACCTTGAATCTGATAGGACGGGGAGACATCGCTCCTACATCGAAAACGGCCAGTACATCAACTGCCTGTCTCATAATACTCAATGGAATCCCGGCAGTACAATGATACCGAACAAATGTTCTATATTCAATAACAGAAATTGTATTTGATTGTATAAAAACTGAAACGATATGAGTTACAGAATATTCGTCATAAATCCAGGATCCACATCCACAAAACTCGCATACTTTGAAGACGAAAACAAACTTTACGAAGCCAACGTATTCCATGATGCGCCTGAGCTTGCAAAATTTGACTGTGCTGCGGATCAGCTTGAATTCAGAAAGCAGATGATACTTGATTTTCTTGATGAGAATAGCATAGATCTGCATGGTGTGGATGCGATAGTGGGGCGCGGTGGCAGCACAGCTACGATCCGCAGCGGCGTATACGAAATTAACGATAAGCTTTTAGAAGATACCCGCAACAAGGTGACAGGTGTGGATCATCCGGCTAACCTGGGAGCACCTCTGGCACGTGAGCTTGCTGCTGAATACGGAGGAAAAGCTCTGATGGTAGACGGACCTAAGGTGGATGAATTCATCGATGAGGCCCGCATAACCGGTATAGACGGATTCTACAGGGGATCGAGCCTGCATGTGCTGAATCTCAGGGGCACAGCACGGCTGCACTGCGAAAAGCATGGCATAAAATATGAGGATTCAAATCTTATCGTCTGCCATATAGACGGCGGCATGTCCATATCTGCTCACGATCACGGGCGCATGGTGGATGGCACAAACAACGCTCTTGGAGAGGGGCCGTTCACACCGACACGTATAGGCGCTCTGCCTGTGCAGCCTGCTGTTGAATACTTCAGTAATAAAGAAAACATGAAAGTTGGAAGTGCCTGCACCAGATCGGCAGGTTTTGTGAGCCATTTCGGCACTTCGGATTCAGACAAAGTGCATGAGCTGGTAGAGTCAGGTGATCCGAAGGCGGTACGTGTCTGGAATGCCATGATCTACAATATATGCAAGGGCATAGGAGAAATGGCGGTTGTTCTGTCCGGCAATGTTGATGCGATAATCCTCGGAGGCGGACTTCTGAGATTCAGAGATATATATGACTATATAAAAGATCGCTGCGGCTGGATCGCTCCGGTCTATTCGTATCCGGGAGAGGTAGAGCACGAAACAATGGCGGCGGGAGCGCTCAGAGTGCTGAGAGGTGAAGAGGAGCCCCAGGTTTACACGGGCATACCTGTCTGGGACGGCTTCACAGACTGAAACTATTTTAAATAAAGGCTTGACTTACAATGAACATATGCTAATATATTCATATGAATATATTAGCATATGTTTTTTTTATAAGAGGAACAATTGATGACAGAAATTGATTACATGATAAAGGATCTGAGCGAGGAGGAACTGCTCGAGCTGGCTGAACTTTTTAAAATGTTCGCGGATTCTACCAGGATAAAGATACTTTATGATCTGTTTGACGGAGAAAAGAACGTCAGCGAGATATGTGAAGATATCGAGATGAATCAGTCCGCCGTATCGCACCAGCTCAAGGCGCTTAAGACGGGCAAGCTCATAAAGAGCCGCCGTGAGGGAAAAGCGATCTATTATTCCCTCGATGACGACCATGTTAAGACCATCATTGAGATGGGAAAAGAACACATCGAAGAATAAGGTTTCTGCTGAAAAGGAAAAGGAGAACGGAAATGAAAAAGAAATTCAAACTCATCGATCTGGACTGCGCTAACTGTGCTGCAAAAATGGAGGAAGCAATAAAGAAGATCGACGGCGTCAATGACGCTTCTGTAAGCTTCATGACTCAGAAAATGATGATAGATGCGGATGACGCGGTATTCGATAAAGTCGTTGAAGAAGCGGTAAAGCGTATTGCAAAGGTTGAGCCTGACTGCAAGGTAGTTCTGTGATGGGAAGATTTACAAATAAACAGAAAAAAGAATTAAAACAGATCGGTATTTCGCTGGTATTGTTCGTGATACTGATGATCGCAGAACACGCCGGATTATTCCCTGATACAACGGGAGGAATGATTGCGGAGCTTCTGCTGTATCTCATACCTTATTTCATCGTCGGACACGATGTAGTACGCAAATGTCTGATCGGAATCAAAAACCGGCAGCTCTTCGATGAGAGTTTTCTCATGACCCTGGCAACCATAGGCGCCTTCGGATGCGGAGAATTCGGAGAAGCCGTTGCGGTCATGCTGTTCTATCAGGTAGGAGAGTTCTTCCAGGAATATGCAGTCGGAAAATCCAGAGGCTCTATTGCTGAACTCATGAGCATGGCGCCTGACTTCGCTAACCGTGAAGCTGAAGACGGCAGCGTGGAAATCATAGATCCCGACGAAATAGAGGTAGGGGATATTCTGGTCATAAAGCCTGGTGAAAAGGTGCCTACGGACGGCATAGTAATCGAGGGAAGCGGGTTTGTGAACACTTCGGCTCTTACAGGAGAATCGCTCCCGAGACTTGTAAGCGTGGGAGAACAGGTCATATCGGGCTGCATCAACGGAGAAACGCTGCTCAGAATTAGGGCGGAGAAAGAATTCGATGACTGTACGGTGTCACAGATACTTGAGCTTGTTGAAGAGGCGTCATCGCGCAAGTCAGTTACTGAAAACTTCATCACAAGATTCGCTCACTACTACACTCCTACAGTAGTGGTAGCAGCGGTCATACTTGCGTTTCTGCCGCCGCTTATTTCGGGACACTTCGCTTCTGAATTCGGCATATGGGTACTCAGGGCATGCACCTTTCTGGTAATATCGTGCCCATGCGCACTTGTTATATCCGTGCCGCTCGCGTTTTTCGGGGGCATAGGAGCCGCGTCATCAAAAGGTGTTCTTGTCAAAGGATCAAACTATCTTGAAACCCTGGCTGACCTCGACACCGTGGTATCTGACAAGACCGGCACACTTACAGAGGGTAAATTCAAAGTGGCAATGGTAGAAGCCGCAGAAGGATATGACACCGACCAGATCATAAGATATGCAGCCGCAGCGGAAGCAGGATCGACGCATCCTATTGCGGCAGCAATAATCGAAGCCTGCGAAAACCCTATTGCACAGTCTAAAATAAAAAATGTAAGGAATGTTGCCGGCAAGGGAATAACTGCAAAGGCAGGACGCGATACAATCACTGTAGGCAACAAAGGCTTCTTTGATGAAGAGGGTATCGATATTACAGAGCTGACTGCAGACGTCAGCGGGACAAACTGCTATGTTGCGAAAAACGGAAAGTATATAGGGACGATCATTGTAGCGGACATGCCTAAAGACGGCTCAAAAGAAGCAATACGCGAAATGATGAACGCAGGTGTGAAGTCCGTAATTATGCTTACAGGTGACTCTGAGAAGGTCGCTTCATCTGTGGCTTCCGAACTGGGAATCACGGAATACAGAGCGGAACTCCTGCCGCAGGATAAGGTAAGTGTCGTAGAGGACCTCCTGGATGAGCTCAGAAACAGAGCAGGATCAGGCGATAAGGCTGATAAAAATCGCGGCAGACTTGCTTTCGTAGGTGATGGCATAAATGACGCTCCGGTTCTGTCAGTAGCTGATGCAGGCATAGCGATGGGCTCTCTCGGGTCCGACGCGGCAATAGAGGCTGCGGATGTCGTTATAATGGATGATGACCTCGGAAAGATTCCGGCTGTGATGAGAATTGCCCGTAAGACTCTTGGAATTTCGAGGCAGAACATAGCGTTTGCTCTTTTTGTAAAGTTCGGCTGTCTTGTTCTCGGCGCACTGGGTATAGCCAACATGTGGATAGCCGTATTTGCAGATGTGGGTGTTGCAGTTATCTGCATACTGAATTCCATGCGTATGCTCAACAGATAAATCTGTAAAGCAGGTGCATTAAGGATGTGCTGCGAAATTGTTACCTTAATACATCTTAATCTAAATATAGCGTCAAAAATAGATATAAAGACAACATTTTGTGCTAAAATGGTGCGGAACTAGGAATTCCGCACTTTTGTATTTGAAGTGAAAACTATATATGACTGTTGGAGAAAAAGATGACATCGGATCAGTTCGACAACAACAATAACAACGATAAGGTCAGAGAAATCACGCAGGACCGCCGGAATGCATCAGCAAATATGGGCAGACGGCAGGAACCGGCGAGTCTTTCATTTGAATTTGACAATAAGCCGGGAGAACCTGACGGCCTTTCATTTGATTTCGAAAACAAGCCGGCAGAACCGGCACCTGATAAAGCGCCGGAATCAGCTCCGGCTGCGCCGGTCACAGAAACACCTGCTGCAGAAGCACCTGCTGCTGAAGAGCCAAAAAAGGAGTACGGTCTGCCTGAAAATTACAGTTTGACCGGAGATGTGAAACCGGTCAAAGCATCACCGCAGAAGACTTCTTCACAGGGGCAATCTGAATTCTCAAAGAAAATCGTGTCTGCCAGAATTGCTTTGAAGAAAAAAATCGCTGCGCAGCAGGATGCCCGCAGGGCTTCCAAAGCTGCTGAAGCAGAGCGACAGAGAATGCTTGCCAGGGAAGAGGAAATCCGTAAAGCTGAAGAGGCCAGAAAAGCTGAAGAAGTTGCAAAACGGGCAGAAGAGGCGAAACAGAAGGCTGAATATGAGGCTAAGCTTGAAGCTGCGATTTTTGCAGAGATGGAGGCAGCAAAGAACAAGAAGGCTGTGAAACCTGAAAAAACTGTGAAAAAAGGAGTTTCCGTAAAAGCCGTACCATCAGGTAAGACGCTTAAGGATAAAAAAGCTGTTGCAAATAAAACCGCCTCAGCAAAAAAAGCAGCTGAGGCCAAGAAAACGAATAAAGCAAAGACAGCATCATATACCAACGCGCCTGCAGAAAATAATCAGGGCGGAAAGAAAAAGGACAAGAGTAAAAAGAAAAAAGTAAAAGTCAGAAAGAAAAAGGGCTTCTTCGGATGGGTTCTGGCTTTCTTTGAAATAATTATTGCTCTTGGCATAGTGTGTGGCATTGCCGGAGGCGCATATGCTGCGATCACCATTGCGCACGCAGATACGATTCATCCTGAGCAGATATACAATACTCTTGAGGTAAGCACTCATATTTATGATGATAAAGGAAACCTGACAAACGATATCTACCTGTCAGAAAACCGCGACATCGTAAAATACGATGAGCTTCCAAAAAACCTTAAGAACGCGTTTATCGCTATAGAAGACAAGACCTTCTGGACGCATAAAGGATTCAATTTCAGGAGAATATTCGGAGCCATCTGGAACTCCGTCTCCGGAGGCGGTGAGATAAGCGGTACAAGCACTATCACACAGCAGCTCGCCAGAAACATATTCCTGCCTGAAGAAAAGAGCGTGAGATCGATAAAGCGTAAGATAATCGAGATGTACTACGCTTATGAGATAGAAGAAGAGCTCAGCAAAGAGGAAATACTGACTGCTTATCTCAACACTATTTATCTTGGCTATGGATGTTACGGCGTTGATACGGCTGCAAAGAAGTATTTCAGTAAGGATGTAGAAGATCTGACTCTTAAGGAATGTGCCGCGCTTGCCGCACTGCCTCAGGCACCCGGAGTTTATGCGCTCCTCATGACAGAGGATGACGGAGCTGAGACAACAACCAAGATCGAGAAAGGTCTCTACGCGAATGACATATCGCAGGAAAGACGTTATCTTGTTCTGGATCTTATGGCAGAACAGGGATATATATCTCAGAAAAAGGCGGATAAGGCAAAGAAGCCTCTTAAAAAGTTCATCGAACCTGGGGGCGCAAGCATGACCGCAAGCTCGTCTTTCAAGGATTATCTGCTTGATACTGTAAAACACGACCTTATGGATCAGTACGATCTGAGCGAGGAGCAGGCAGAAAAACTGATTTATACTAAAGGCCTCAACATCTATTCGACACTTGATTCCCAGGCTCAGAAGGTAGTCACCAGGGAATTCAAGAATAAAGACAATTTTCCTAGTGCCGTAAGCGATGATGCAAAGGTCGAAGGCGCAATGGTAATAGTTGAAGTAGGAACCGGTGAAATCAAGGCGATGGCCGGCACAAGACGCGCTAAAGGAGATAAGCTCTTCAACAGAGCCGTAAGTCCGCGTCAGCCGGGATCATCCATCAAGCCTCTTGCGGTTTACGCTCCGGCTCTTCAAAAGAGCTATGAGTATCAGAAGGATGGCAAGCTCTTCGAATACAAAGATACCGGCTACGATAACCAGGGTACAAGATACTGGGGCAACTATATAACCGTAAGCTCCGGCGTAACTGACGAGAAAATGACGGTCAACGGAAAGACATGGCCTCAGAACTTCGGAAGAACATATACGGGATACAAAACCTTCAGACAGGCGATACAGCTGTCGATCAATACCTGTGCTGTAAAAATACTTGCGCAGGTCGGTACTGACTACTCGATGGATATGGTAAAGAAATTCGGAGTCAGCACTGCAGTCGATGATACGAGTGAAGCTTACAACGATGTCAATCTCGCCGCGCTGGGACTCGGAGCTATGACAGAGGGAGCCACTCCTCTTGACATGGCACTCGCATATGCCACTTTCCCGAACGGAGGAGTTCACAACTCAGGCATCTGCTATACAAAGGTCACAGACAGCGACGGAAAGGTACTGCTCGAGGGTAAGTCAAAAGAGACCAGAGTTCTCAACGAGGGTGTAGCGTTTATCATGACGGATGTGCTCAAATCAGTAGTATCTGACGGAATTGCATTCAATGCTGCGATTGCAGGAGAACAGGTCGGCGGCAAAACCGGAACTACTGATGAGACATGGGATATCTGGTTCGATGGTTTCACACCGAATTATGCGGCAGCGCTCTGGATCGGCACAGACAACAATGTAGAGCTGAATACGACCTCTGCTACAGCAGCATCTCTCTGGGGCACTGTAATGAGTCAGGTGAAGAGGGCTCATGGAGGAACTTACAAATCGCAGCCTGACAATGTCATAATAAAAAACGGTGAATACTATACAACAGGTACACAGCCGCCTGATCCACCTCCACAGGAAAAGAAAGATAAGAAGGACAAGGATGACGACGGCAAGAAGGATTCCGGTTCAGACAGCAAGGGAAAAAAGGATAAAAACAACTAGTCATGGTACGTCCTGAACAAAAAAACCTTGCAATTACAGAACTTTGGTGGTATAAGTGCAAAGTAAGCTAACGTTTCGAAAGAGTGGGGACTCCCACTCTTTCACTTATGTAGGGATTTTTCTGCGGTGAAAACATGGCAAAAGAAGATATCAGTGCTAAAGTGACTGAGATGCTGATGCCGTTTCTTGAAGAGAACGGACTGGACATCTATAAAGTCGAATATAAGAAAGAAGGACCGGCATGGGTGCTGAGAGTGTGTCTCGATAAGCCGGCTGGTGCAGAGTCGGAGTATGTGAGCATAGATGACTGTGAGAAGGTCAATGTATGGCTGAGCGAGGCACTCGATAAAAAAGACATAATTGACCGCAGCTACAATCTTGAGGTCAGCTCTGCAGGCCTTGACAGAGAACTTCTGAAGGATTCCGACTACATACGCTTTGCCGGAAGAGAAGTAGAATTAAAGACTTATGAGCAGATCGACGGCAGCAAGTCACACGAAGGAGTTCTCATGGGCAAGGAGAACGGCATCGTTAGGATAGATACAGGAGCAGGAGAACTTGCGATTCCTGCCGATAAAATAGCAAAAATCAATTTAGCAGTAGTTTTCTAAAATATACAGCAAATCAGGAGGAGACAATGAGCAAGGAATTTCTAGATGCATTTGCAGATCTCAAAAAAGAGAAGAATCTTTCAGAGGAAGAGATCATCGGAGCTATCAAAGACTCTATCGAGAATGCATACAGGAAGAATTACGGAGCATCCAATGTAAGGGTCGACGTTGACATGACTGAGGGAAATGTCACTGTTTACATGGGTATGGAGGTAGTTGAGGAGGTCGAAGACTATCTGACTCAGATCTCTGTCGAGGATGCGAAAGAGATATATGACGGTTACGAGATCGGCGACGTAGTTGAATATGAGATCGATCCGAGGGATTTCAACAGGATCGCTGCGCAGGGCGCTAAGCAGGTCTTCGTACAGAAGAACAGAGAAGCTGAACGCACAAATTCCTATAACGAATTCATCGAAAAGAAGGGAACAATCGTTACGGGCAAGGTCGAGAGAATCTCGAACGGCACAATGCTCATCTCGCTTGGCCGTACTGAAGGCCGCGTACCTGCTTCTGAACAGGTCAGGACGGAGAATTTCAAACCGGGAGACCGCATCAAGGTTTATGTAATGGATGTCAAGAAGGAAAACAAGGGACCTCAGGTACTGCTCTCCAGATCGCATCCGGGGCTTGTAAGAGGCCTGTTTGAACTCGAGATTCCTGAAATCGCGGATGGAACGGTAGAAATCAAAGGTACCGCGCGTGAAGCCGGCTCACGCACGAAGATCGCTGTTTACTCGCATGACCCTAACGTTGATCCTGTCGGAGCTTGTGTAGGCAACAGAGGAGCAAGGGTACAGAACATTGCGGACGAGCTCTTTGGTGAAAAGATCGACATAATCGTCTGGGATGAGGATCCGGCAGTGCTTATCAGCAACGTGCTCAGACCTGCGATCGTTGAAGGTGTTTATGTCAACGAAGATGAAAAATCCGCAACGGCAGTCGTACCGGAACAGCAGCTGTCGCTTGCCATCGGACGTGAAGGTCAGAATGTAAGACTTGCAGCAAGAGTCAGCGGATGGAAGATCGACATAAAGAGCAATGATCAGCTCAGAGAAATGGGCTTCGCATTCGATGAATATGAGGATTCCGAGGTAAAAGGAACCGGAGAGGTCACTGAAGGTGAGGAGACACAAAACAACTAAGCCGATGCGAAGATGCATTGCATGCAGAGAGTCGAAACCTCAGGATGAGCTGATAAGATTTGTGCTCATCGGGCAGAATCCTGTTGTAGATATAAGCGGCAGGGCAGAAGGAAGGGGCTTCTACCTCTGCAGAAGTGAGGAATGCATAAAGACCGCAGTAAAGCGCAAGGCTTTCAACCGCGTTTGCAAGCGTAATTTAGAGGAAAATGAAATCAGTAGACTGATCGGGCAGGTGCTCGATAGCTACCAAGGAGGTATGGATGTCAAAGAAGGTTAGCGATCTTATCAAAGAACTTGACATAGGTATACAGGAATTAAAGGGCTACGCTGATAAGCTGGGTATCGCCATCAGCTCTGCAAGATCAACAATAGAAGATCAGGCAGCAGAAAGACTTACAAGGTCCATCAACATGATGAGAGGAACCTCATCCGGAGACAGGATGGGTGGAAACAAGCCGAAGATAAAAGCAGTTCCGGTTGTGCCTAAGGACGGAGCAAGGCCGAAGCCGCCTGTAGGTAAGCCGGTGATCCCTAAAAAGCCTGCAGTACCGAAAAAAGAAGAGCCTGCTGAAGAGAAGCCTGCAGAAGAAAAAGCTCCTGCAGCTGAGCCGGCAGTTGAAAAGGCGGAGGTCAAGGCTCCTGAGGTTTCTGATGCCGTAAAAGAAGCTGAAACACCAAAAGCTCCTGCAGCTGAACCGTTGGCCGCTGAAAAGCCTGAAGAGCCTGAAAAGAAAGAGCCTGCTGCAGAAAAAACAGAAGCTGCTCCTGAGCCTGTCGCAGAAAAACCTGAAGAAAAGCCGGCTGAGGTGCCTGCTGAAGCAAAAGCGCCTGAAGTTTCAGAACCTGTAAAACCTGAAGATATAAAACCTGAACCGGTCAAAAAAGAAGAAGAGTATCATAATGCTCCGGGAAAACCTATGCGCTTCAAGAAGATTTCAGATGCCGAGACAGAAAAGAAAAAGGCAGAAGAGCAGAAGAAGCAGATGCGTGAGAAGAGAACCCAGAGCAAGAATTCTGAAGGTGACAGGAAGAAGTCCCCGAGGAATAAGGGTGAGGGCAAGGACCGCCAGGATCGTTCTGAACGTAAGGATCGCCAGGATCGTCCTGAGCGCAAAGATCGTCAGGATCGTCAGGACCGCCAGGAACGTCCTAGAAAACCTCAGGGTGACAGACCTGCTCCTGCACCGGCATCAGGCGGAGGCAAGGCATCGAAAGGCAAGAGCAAGAAGTTCTTCGATAACCGTGACAAAGATAAACAGTCAAGATTCGACAGGCGTGAAGACGGTCCGTCAGGACGCAGAAGCAACAGTAACAATATCTATGATGAGGCTGCTCTTGAGAAGCAGGAACGTCATAAGAGAAAATACAAGACGAAAGTGGTTGAGGAGCCTACAGCAGAGGAACTTCTTCCTGAGGGCACAATAGCCGTAACAGTTCCGATCACAGTTGCCGGTCTTTCCGAGCAGGCTGAGATCAGCGTCAGCAAGATCATCATGGCGATGATGCAGATGGGCGTTATGGCAACGATCAACCAGACTCTTGATAAAGATGCGGTCGAGATGCTTGCTGAAGATCTTGGACTGCAGATAGCTGTAACTGAAGAAGAACCTGAGATCGAGGAACCGGGAATCGATATGCATGAGGATGCTGAAAGCGAACTCAAGCCTCGCCCGCCTATCATAACGGTTATGGGACACGTCGACCACGGTAAAACATCGCTGCTCGACGCAATCAGAAACACAAACGTTACAGCAGGAGAGTCGGGCGGTATCACACAGCACATTGGTGCATCGGAAGTCACGATCAATGGCAGAAAGATCGTATTCCTTGATACTCCGGGACACGAAGCGTTCACAACTATGCGTGCAAGAGGAGCACAGGTAACGGATATCGCCGTACTGGTAGTAGCTGCTGATGACGGCGTAATGCCGCAGACTATAGAATCTATAAGCCATGCAAAGGCTGCAAACGTTCCTATCATTGTTGCAATCAATAAGATGGACAAGCCAGGTGCAAATCCTGACAGAGTAAAGCAGGAACTCATGGAGCACGGAGTGCTCGTTGAGGACTGGGGCGGTGAAGTCATCTCCGTTCCGGTATCTGCAAAGAAGGGACAGGGCATCACTGACCTGCTCGAGATGATTCTCCTGCAGGCAGATATGCTCGAACTGAGAGCAAATCCTGACAGACTTGCTCTCGGAACAGTCATCGAAGCAAGACTCGACAAGGCAAAAGGTCCTGTCGCAACGCTGCTGGTATCGAATGGTACTCTGAAGACCGGACAGAGCGTAGTTGCAGGAACCACATCCGGAAAGATCCGTGTAATGACGGACGATAAGGGCAAGACGATCCGCAAGGCAGGTCCTGCTACAGCAGTAGAGATTCTCGGCCTTTCAGACGTACCTGACGCAGGCGATGCGTTCAACGCGGTAAGAGATGACAAGACTGCGCGTGAGATAGCCGCAAACCGTAAGGAAAAGATGAGAGAAGAAGTCCTGGCAAAGAATGCCAGCATGACTCTCGAAAAACTCTTCAGCCAGATCCAGGAGGGTGAGGCTAAGGAACTCAATCTTATCGTCAAGGCCGACGTACAGGGTTCTGTCGGAGCGATCATCACTTCGCTCGAAAAGCTCGAAACTCCGGAGGTCAAGATCAACGTCATCCACAGCGGAGTTGGTACTATCAATGAATCCGACGTAATGCTTGCTGAAACATCGAACGCGATCATAATCGGATTCAATGTCAGACCTACAACTGCCGTTACCAACCAGGCTCAGGCTGCTGATGTCGAGATCAGACTCTACAGAGTTATTTACGACATCATCGACGAGATCCAGGATGCTATGAAGGGCATGCTCGATCCTGAGTACAAAGAGGAAGTGCTCGGCAAAGCTGTTGTCAGAGATACTTTCAAGGTACCGGGAGTCGGGATCATCGCCGGCTGCTATGTCAACGAGGGTATCGTAAAGAGAAATGCCCAGATCAGATTGGTAAGAGACGGCATTGTCATTCACGAGGGCGTGATCAGCTCTCTCAGAAGATTCAAGGACGACGTCAGGGAAGTCGCTGCCGGATACGAATGCGGACTCGGTATTGAAAAGTACAACGACATCAAGCCTGACGACGTGATCGAGTGCTTTAACATGGTTGAAGTAGCACGTTAACAGCGGAGACAAAATGGCTAAATACAGACAGGGAAGATTAAGCGAAGAGATCAAGAAGAGCGTAAGCGGTTTTCTTATCAACGGAGCAAAGGATCCGGCACTTACTTCAAGAATAATAAGCATAACAGGCGTCGATGTGACACGCGATTTAAGCTATGCCACTATCTATGTTTCGCCTGTATGCCTTTCAGATGAAGACAAAGAGATGGTCTACTCAGGTGTTCTCGCCGGATTTGAGCGCGCAAAAGGTGCTATCAGAGGTCAGATATCAAGAGATATCAAGCTGAGGCATACGCCGGATCTCATCTTCAAGCTTGATTCATCACAGGATTACGGCAGACACATCGATTCGATAATAAGCACCCTTACTTACAACAACGAGGAATGAACGACACTATAAAAAGCATCGCAACAATAATGAAGGATCTTGACGGCATACTGCTGTTCCCTCACACCAATATGGACGGGGATGCGCTGGGCTCATGCACGGCGCTTTGTCTTGCTCTGAGAAGCCTCGGCAAAAAAGCTTACGTCATGATCAACGAGCCGGTGCCTAAAAACCTCGATTTTCTTGAGTGCGGATGCACGACATCTGATGACAGCGTACTTGATGATGTTCAGCTTTCTCTCATGATCGACTGCAACGGCATGAACCGCATCACCGGCAGAGAGAAAGCCTGGGAGAGAGGCCGCCTCAAAGGCTGCTTTGATCACCACGCCACAAAGGCAAAGGAAATCAGATATGATTTTGCGAGGATCGAGCCAAAGGCAGCTGCAGTCGGGGAAATAGTATATAACGTTATAAGAGCACTTGGTGTTGAGATATCTCTCGATATTGCCAATTGCATATTTACTGCGATCACGACTGATACAGGAAATTTCCAGCACAGCAATACGACAAGCCGCTCGCACGAGATAGCCGGACACCTGTACAAGATAGAAGGCTTCAATTCCAAGGTGATCTCTGCTCTCATTTATGACCGCAGATCAAAGGAAGCGCTCAGAATGGAAAGTGAAGTTATCGCTGATCTGAAGTTCTATGCGGACGGCAGGCTTGCGGTCGGAAAGGTCACACAGAAGCTGCTTAAGGAAAACGGCTGCACACTTGATGAGGCAGACGGTATTATCCAGAAGATGATGAGTATTGACGGAGTTGAAGGAGCCTGCCTGTTCAAGGAGACTGAGACCAATGTGAGAGCAAGTCTCAGGGGAAGAACATATGCAAATATGGCTGCAGCAGCTGCGAAATTCGGCGGAGGCGGACATGTTCTTGCAGCAGGCTGTACATTCTTCATGCCTCTTGAAGAAGCAGAAAAGCTGTTTATCCCGGTTCTTATAGAAACCGTAAATACTCACTGACCGAAATGAGAGACGGAATCATAAACGTAAATAAGCCTGCCGGGTGGACATCGCAGGATGTATGTGCAAAACTCAGGCACGTGCTTCATATCAAAAAAATAGGACACACAGGAACGCTCGACCCGATGGCTACGGGCGTTTTGCCTGTATGTGTGGGAAAAGCCACCAGGATCATCGAATATTATGACAGGGATACAAAATCGTATCATGCTGCGATGAAGCTGGGCACAACGACCGATACTCTTGATATAACTGGCGAAGTCCTCGAAACAGCAGATTACACAGAAGTTGACGAAAAGGCCGTGACAGAGGCATTTAAGGCTTATAAAGGCCATGTAATGCAGATACCTCCGAAGTATTCGGCGCTGAAAATAGGAGGCAGAAGAGCATATGATCTCGCGCGTGAAGGTAAGACTTTTGAGATAAAACCGCGTGAAATCATAATACTCGATAACTCAGTCAGCAGGCTCGATCTCGAAAACGGAGAGATTGAATTCGATGTTACCTGCTCAAAAGGCACTTACATACGTACCATATGCGATGATATAGGCCGTGAGCTTGGCTGCGGAGCTGTGATGACAGCACTGACACGAACTGCATCGGGATTCTTCAGAATAGAGGAGTCCTATACGATCGATGAAATCATCGAGGCCGGCGACCTTATTCAGAAAATGATCATTCCGGCGGATATAACGCTGGAAAAGCTTGGAAAGATAGCACTTAACAATAATAGAATTACTGCCTTTATAAATGGCAACAGCTCCTGGAGCAACGGATTCCGCGTAACGGCGCCTTCATCCTTTGATAACATATACCGGGTATATGGAAACGGAGAATTCCTGGGAGTGGCAGCAGTTGAAAACGGCTCTTTAGTGCCAAAAAAAGTGATTATTTGAATAATAATGGAAATAATAAACAGTCTTGATAATCTTAATTTTGAAAAAAAGACTTCAGTAGCGCTTGGAAATTTTGACGGCATCCATATCGGCCATCGCGAGGTTTTCCGCGCTGCGCTTGAAGCTTCTGAGGAGCAGGAGCTTAAATCTCTCTGCTTCACATTTTCGAACCACCCGTTCAATTTTATTCTCAGGCGTGATGACGGCGATCCGGATGCGGTGAAACTCATCTGCACAGAGGATGAAAAGATCTCGCTCATTGAGGATATGGGCTTTGATATCCTTGTTAATGTACCTTTCGACGAGTATATAATGACGATGCATGCTCACGATTTCTTCGATACTATCGTGAGAGACAAGCTGAATGCCGGATATGTATCAGTTGGATTCAATTACACATATGGTGCAAGAGCTATGGGAAAACCCGATACTCTCAGGGCGGAGTGTGAAGCCGCAGGTATAGGTCTGAGCATACATGATGCCGTAATTGTAGACGGTGAGGTTGTCAGCTCAACTCTTATACGTGAGATGATAGCCACTGGCAATATGGAAATGACTGCAAAACTGCTCGGCAGACCGTATTCGTTCACAGGTACGGTCAGGCACGGCAAGAAACTCGGAAGCCGCATGGGTATCCCGACTATAAACATACCTGCGCCTGCCAGACAGATGCTGCCTCCGAACGGTGTGTATTTCAGCCGCATACATATTGACGGAAACGAATACAACAGTGTGTCCAATATCGGACTGAATCCGACCGTAAATGAAGGAAGCAGTCAAAAGACCATAGAGACCAATATATTCGATTATGAAGATGATGCTTACGGGAAGGAAGTAACTGTTTGCTTCGATCATTTCTCCCGCGGTGAAAGAAAGTTCAGGGACAAAGAGGAACTCTTCGCTCAGATCGCACGTGACTGTGAGAATGCCCTGAATTATCGAAAAAAAATGATAGACAACACGTTTCTTTCGTGTTAATATACCAGCGTTGTAAATCAATTCAATATACCCGCGCCGCAGTGATTTGTATCTCCGACGGTTACGCAGAGCGGGCGAACTAAAAGAAAAGGAGTTTATTTTTATGCTTACAAAAGAGAAAAAACAGGAAATCATCAAAGAGTATGCAACAAAAGAAGGCGACACAGGTTCCCCTGAAGTTCAGGTAGCTATTCTTACTTACAGAATCAACGACCTCAACGAGCATCTCAAAGAACATCATAAAGACCACCACTCCAGAAGAGGTCTTCTGAAGATGGTCGGACAGAGAAGAAACCTTCTCAAGTACCTCAGAGAGACAGATATCGACAGATACAGAAGCCTTATCGCACGTCTCGGACTGAGAAAATAATCAGACAGTGAAGCGGGAGCACGCCTCCCGCTTTGTATGTATTTAGTTAATGCCCATACAGAAAGAAGAATTAACAGGAAGGAGTTGTTAATAAATGGGTAGATTCGAAGATTACAGAACATTCAGAACAGCACTTGGCGGCAGACTTCTCGAAGTCGAGATCGGCAAGCTGGCTGAACAGGCAAACGGACAGGCCACGGTCAGATACGGAGATACGGTCGTGAGCTGCACAGTCTGCGCAAGCAAGGAACCAAAGCAGGATGTAGATTTCTTCCCGCTTACATGCAATTTTGAAGAAAAGCTTTACGCTGTCGGTAAGATCCCTGGTGGATACATTAAGAGAGAAGGACGCCCTAGTGAGAAAGCAACTCTCATTTCGAGACTCATCGACAGACCGCTCAGACCGCTTTTCCCTAAGGGCTATAGAAATGACGTAGTAGTAGCTGCTACCGCTCTGTCGGTGGATCACGACTGCTCGCCTGAGGTTGCATCCCTCATCGGTACTTCTACAGCGATCGCTATCTCTGACGTTCCATGGGACGGCCCGACTGCTGGCGTAGTCGTAGGCAGAGTTGACGGAGAGTTCGTCATCAACCCTACATTCGAGCAGAGACAGATATCAGACCTCAACCTTACAGTATGCGGTACTGAAGAAGCAATCATGATGGTTGAAGCCGGAGCTAACGAGCTTCCTGAAGACCAGATGCTCGAAGCTATCCTTACAGGTCACGAAGAGATCAAGAACATCTGCAGATTCATCAAGGAGATCGTTGCAGAAGTAGGTAAGGAAAAGCAGGAGTACGTTGTATTCAAGGCAGGTGAAGATGTTGATGCAGCTGTCAGAGAATATGCTACTCAGAAGATGGTAGACGCCATTTATACATTCGACAAGCAGGAGAGACTCGCAAACATGGATGCTGTCGCAGTCGACGCAAAGGAGCACTTTGCTGAAGAGTTTGAAGACAGGATGGCTGAAGTAGACGAGGTACTCTACAATATCAAGAAAGAAGAAGTCAGACGCCGCATCCTTGAAGAAGGCGTACGTCCTGACAACAGAAGACCTGACGAGATCAGACCGCTCTGGAGCGAGACCGGCTATCTTCCGAGAACACACGGATCCGGACTCTTCAAGAGAGGACAGACTCAGGTTCTTTCAATCGCCACACTCGCACCGCTTTCAGAGGCTCAGTTCCTTGACGGTATCGATGATGACGTGACACGCAAGAGATATATGCATCAGTACAACTTCCCTGGTTACTGCACAGGCGAGGCTAAGCCGAGCAGATCACCTGGAAGAAGAGAGATCGGACACGGAGCACTCGCTGAGAGAGCTCTTCTCCCTGTACTCCCTAGCGAAGAGGAATTCCCATATGCTATCAGAGTCGTCTCCGAAGTTATGTCTTCGAACGGTTCATCATCAATGGCTTCGACATGCGGATCCACACTCGCTCTGATGGACGCAGGTGTTCCTATCAAGAAGCCGGTTTCCGGTATCGCGATGGGACTCATCGAAGGATTCAACGAGGACGGATCGAGCAAGTTCGCCATCCTCTCCGACATCCAGGGAATGGAAGACTTCCTGGGCGACATGGACTTCAAAGTCACCGGTACTCCTGACGGCGTAACAGCTCTTCAGATGGATATCAAGGTCCACGGACTCAACAGAGAGATCCTCGAGCAGGCACTTGAGCAGGCCAAGATCGGCAGAGCCAAGATCCTCGAAAACATGCTTGAAGAGATCCCTGAACCAAGAGCGGAGCTCAGCAAGTATGCGCCTAGATTCATCAGTATGAGAATCGACCCTGATAAGATCAGACTGGTCATCGGACCTGGCGGTAAGACTGTCAACAGAATCGTTGATGAAACAGGCGCTAAGATCGATATCTCGGATGATGATGTCGGATTCATCGCTATTTATGCAGTTGATCAGGAAAGCGCTGAGGCTGCACGCAGAGAGATCGAGCTCATCACAAAGGAAGTGGAAGTAGGCGAGACTTACGAAGGCAAGGTCACAAGGATCATGAACTTCGGAGCCTTCATCGAGATTCTTCCGGGCAAGGAAGGCCTGCTGCACATCTCCAAGATGGCTGATCACAGAGTAGCAAAGGTCGAAGATGTCATGAACATCGGCGACGTGGTAAAGGTCAAGGTCACAGAGATCGACAGCCAGAACCGCATCAATCTTGAACGCCCTGACGTTAAACGTACTGACGCTAAGAGAAAATAAATGCTTTACGAAGAAGGCTTCACGCAAAACAGAGAGATCTCATGGCTGAGATACAATGAGCGTGTGCTCGAAGAGGCACTGGATGAAACAGTGCCTCTTTTTGAACGCCTTCGTTTCATCGCTGTGTTCGTTTCAAATCTTGAAGAGTTTTTTAAGGTCAGAGTAGGAAGTCTGCTTGGCGAATACGATGAAGGAGATGATCTTGTTGATGAAAAGTCCGGTATGACAGCTGCTGATCAGCTAAGGCGCATACTCGATCTGGTGCCGGGACTCCTTATGAAAAAGGATATGGCTTACGGGCTGGTTGAAAGCAAACTGGCTGAGGCGGGAGTCGTCAGACTTGAATCCTGGCAGCTGAATGAAGAAGAACGAGGCAGATGCTTCGATTTTTTCAGGGACGACATAAAAGACCATCTGATAGTAAGGATACTTGATGCAGACGAGGCGCTTCCGGCTATTGATGAGGAAAAGCCATATATTATAGCTGCCCTTGATGCTGAGCTCGAAGACAAGTTCGGTTTTATTGACATCCCTCGCTCACTGCCGCTTATAAAGGTCCTGCCGGGAGAGGAGCTGAGATATGTGCTGACGGAAGACATCATAAAGATGTTCGCAGACACTCTGTTTGTGCCGTTTGTACCGCTTGATCTGCATGTGATCGATATCGCACGCAGCGCAGAGGTTTCGGGCGGGACCGCTTCTGCCAATATTGCAGCTGAGATGCTTGATGTACTGGAGCGCAGAAAAAACGGCCCGGCTGATAAACTGATCTCGGACGGACGTCCGGGAAAAGCGCTCAGAGCTTACCTGATAAGGTCCCTTGATCTGGATGAACGTCAGATGTTCACAACGACCAGAATTGACTTTTCATACGTCGAAGAACTTGAAAAGATACTTCCTCCGGAAATTAAGCCTGACATAACGTATGCACAGCATGTTCCTTCAGATCAGACTAAAAGCATACGGGGAACTGTCATTGATTTGATAAAGAAGAGAGATCTTCTTTCATCATATCCGCATGACTCAATGGATCTGTTTCTGGGGCTTCTCCGTGAAGCTTCATTCTCACCAGATGTGACTGAAATACGCATAACAATATACCGTCTGGCATCGAATCCAAAAATTGCTGATTATCTCATATATGCCGCAAGGACCGGTAAAAAAGTGAGAGTTGTGATGGAACTGCGTGCAAGATTCGATGAAGAACGAAATCTCGCATGGGCAGATAAGCTCTCCGCTGCCGGATGCAAAGTGTATTACGGCACAGATAAGTACAAAGTCCATTCCAAAATGTGTCAGATAGTGCTTAAAGGCAAGTCCGGGGACGGTACGGGTACAAAAAATTACATAACGCAGATCTCTTCAGGGAATTACAATGAAAAGACTGCACGGCAGTATACCGATCTGTCACTTATCACATATGATCAGGAGATAGGGAAAGCCGTGTCAAGACTGTTCAGGGATATCTGCAAGGGACGTGTGCTGGACAAAGACCGCAGCTATCCGCCTCTTGCCGTATCACCTCTGAACATGCGAAGCGAGCTTATGAAGCTCATCCGGCGTGAGATAAAAAAAGGAAAGGCAGGAAAGATATTTTTTAAGATAAACTCTCTAACTGACGAGGAGATGATCGAGGCACTGATGGAAGCCTCATGCGCAGGCTGTCAGGTGCGAATGATCGTCCGCGGCATCTGCTGTCTTCTGCCGGGTATAGAAGGCTGTACTGAAAACGTATGTATTGTCAATAAAGTCGGCAGATTTCTTGAGCATTCAAGAGTATATATATTCGGTTCAGGAATTGACGAGGTCATGTATATCTCGTCTGCGGATCTCATGAAACGGAATCTCGACAGAAGGGTGGAGGTGGCATGTCCTGTTAAAAACGGCAAAATAAGAGACCGCATCCGTTCGATCATGTACGATGTTTACTGTGACATGGAAAAAGGTCGTGTTATGCTGCCTGACGGCACATATGCTTTAAAACCTAAGATGTAAAAAATGCCGGTCAGTGATTTAACTGACCGGCATTTTTCAATGTATATTTCTTTTTCTCTTTTCTACTTCTGCATCATCGGGAAAGTGCAGGGTGTGTCCGTCTTCATCACTGTTATCAGCGTTGTCATCAACGGCTTCTTCGTCATCATCGTCAATAATGGTGTAATTTGCACCCTTCTTCATATTGTCGATCGTCTGGTTGACCTTTTCGAAGACATGAGGATACCGCTCGCGAACAGTGCGAGTGTCTTTTTCTTCACTCTGTCCGTATCTGAGCAGAGCGTAAATCACTATTCCAATTACAACCAGAAGGCCAAGAATAATAAGCGGCATATGCATCTCCTTTTTCGATGAAATTATTCTATACTCCGATAAGCGGGCGGTCAATGGCATCTTGGTTGTAAAAGTGGTCAAAAGTGTGTAAAAACAAGCATTTATTTGATTAAAAGAGTTTAAAATCAAAGCTTCGGTGTGTTAAAATAATTAGGTTGTGAAATCAAGAAACAGGAGAATTAAAACATGTTTGAAAACCTTTCGGATAAGCCTGTTGCCGTATATCAGGAGGAACAGGTAAAAAAATGGAACGAGCTCGACATGCTCAACCTTTGTGTCAAGGCCAGAGAGGGCGCTCCATCATTCATTTTCTATGAAGGACCTCCGACTGCGAACGGCAAGCCGGGCATCCATCATATGATGGCAAGGACTCTCAAGGACTCCGTTAACAGATACAAAACTATGAGGGGGTTCCAGGTAAAGCGTAAAGGCGGCTGGGACACTCACGGATTGCCTGTAGAGATCGAGGTAGAAAAGCAGCTCGGTTTCAGCGGCAAGCAGAATATAGAAAAGTACGGTATCAAAGAGTTCAACGAGAAGTGCCGCGAATCAGTATTCAAGTATACACAGATGTGGACTGACATGTCCGAGAAAATGGCTTATCTCGCCGACATGGAAGATCCGTATATAACATATAAGAACGATTACATCGAAACAGGCTGGTGGATCATCAAGAACGCTTTCGACAAGGGACTTGTTTATGAGGGATATAAGATCCTTCCATACTGCCCGCGCTGTGGAACCGGCCTTGCTTCACATGAGGTAGCTCAGGGATACAAGGACGTTAAGGTAAACACACTCACATGCAAGTTCAGAAGAACCGGTGTCGATCATGACAACGAGTACTTCCTTGCATGGACAACAACACCTTGGACACTTGCCTCCAACATCGCTCTGACTGTAGGCCCTGATGTAGATTACGTCAAGTGTCTCATGAAGTCCGGAGAAAACGAAGGCAACCTCCTTTGGGTCGCTGAGGCTCTTGCAGACAAGACCTTCGGCAAGGATGAGTATGAGGTGGTTGAAAAGGTAAA
Source organism: Mogibacterium sp. (assembly GCA_017431685.1). GTDB lineage: Bacteria > Bacillota > Clostridia > Peptostreptococcales > Anaerovoracaceae > Crickella. The sequence continues at coordinate 42,454 of JAFRKO010000037.1, read as the reverse complement.
AGGCTCCGATATGGAGTACTGGACTTACGAACAGCTTGAACCATTCGTCGTTCCTGAAAAGGGCAAGAATGCATTTATCGTTACATGCATGGACTACGTATCGACAGAGGACGGTACCGGAATCGTTCATACAGCACCTGCATTCGGTGAAGACGACTACAACTGCGGACGCAGGTATAACCTTGCAGTAATGCAGCCGGTAGACGAGAGAGGCTGCTACACAGAGACACCATGGGCAGGCAGGTTCGTCATGGAAGACGGCCTCGATGTAGATATCATCAAGTACCTCGCACAGGACGATAAGATCTACGCTAAGCAGAAGCTTGAGCACGCGTATCCGCACTGCTGGAGATGCGGAACTCCTCTCGTATACTATGCAAACAAGTCGTGGTACATCGAGATGACAAAGCTCAGAGACGAGCTTGTAGCAAACAACAATACAGTCAACTGGTATCCGCCATATGTAGGCGAGAAGAGATTCGGAAACTGGCTCGAAGACGTTAAAGACTGGGCAATTTCCAGATCGAGATACTGGGGAACACCGATACCTATCTGGAAATGTGAGTGCGGACATCTGCACTGCGTAGGCTCAAGAGAGCAGCTTATAGCCGATGCTGAGCAGAGCATTGACATGGGCATAGAGCTCCACAGACCGTACGTTGATGATGTAACCATCAAGTGTCCTGAGTGCGGAAAGAGCATGCACAGGATCCCTGAAGTTATGGACTGCTGGTTCGACTCAGGAGCAATGCCGTTTGCACAGTGGCACTATCCGTTTGAGAACAGCGACAGATTCGATGAAGAACTGTTCCCTGCAGACTTCATCTGCGAAGGCATTGACCAGACCAGAGGATGGTTCTATTCACTTATGGCCATATCGACCATCGTAAAGGGCTGTGCTCCATACAAAAACGTACTCGTAAACGACCTCATTCTCGACAAGAACGGCAAAAAGATGTCGAAGCACGTCGGCAACACCGTAAATCCGTTCGAGATGATGGACAAGTACGGCACAGATGCAGTCAGATGGTATCTGCTCTACGGATCACCTGCATGGACTCCGACCAAATTTGACGAGGATGGTATAAGGGAAGTTATCAGCAAGGTGTTCAGCACTCTCAGAAACACATACAATTTCTTCTGCCTCTATGCAAACATTGACAAGGTAGAGAAGAAGCATCTCAACGTGCCTTATGATGAGAGACCTGAGCTGGACAGATGGATAATCTCCAAATACAACAGACTCATCAAAACAACCATAGAAGCTATGGACGAATACGATCACATGAGGACTGTGAGGGCTATCGGCGAATTCATTGACGGCGACCTCTCCAACTGGTACATCAGAAGAGCCAGAAGAAGATTTTTCGCTGAAGGTGAAGGAGACAGCATGACAGTCGACAAGAGATCTGCATACGCAACGACTTACGAAGTGCTGACAGGCGTTGCCAAAATGATGGCTCCGATCGCGCCATTCATTTCAGACGAGATCTACACAAAGCTTACCGGCGAGACTACAGTACACGTCGCTTATTATCCTGAAGCAGACGACAGCCTCATTGATGACCGCACTGAGGAAAGAATGGATCTCGTAAAGATCCTGGTCAATCTCGGACGCAGCACCAGAGAGCAGGAGAAGCTCAAAGTTCGTCAGCCTCTAAGCAAGGTCATCGTAGATGGAAGCTACAGAGATGTGATCAGCGACCTCACAGATCTTATCAAGGAAGAGCTCAACGTTCACGAGGTACAGTTCGAGGATGAGCTCGACAAGTACATGGATTTCAGTATCAAGCCTAACTTCAGAGCCGCAGGTCCTGTTCTTGGCAGGAATGTCAAGGAATTCGGAGGCAAGCTCGCACAGGCAGATGCCAAGGAAATGATCGCTGCGCTCAACGCAGGCCCTGTGACAATGACACTTGGCGGACAGGATTACGAGATCACAGAAGACCTCGTAGATGTAAGAATCTCCTCCAAGGAAGGATTCGTTGTAGGTATGGACAACAACGTGTTCACGATTCTCGACACGACACTTACACCTGAGCTTATTGAACAGGGTTACGTACGCGAGGTAATCTCAAAGATCCAGCAGCTACGTAAGCAGGCTGACTTCGAGATGATGGATGAGATAAAGATCTATATGGCTGCAGATGATGAGATCAAAGCTGCTGTAGAGGGAGCCAGGGATTTCATCATGGATGAGACTATCGCAGTCAGCATCGAAGAAAAGGAAGATCTCCCTGCATTTGATATCAATGGCCACAAGACCGGTCTCGCTGTAGAGAGAATAAAATAAAAATCTGATTGTTGCCTGTGGACGATATACGGACGCAGGCAACTGTTTTTTGGAAAATATGAGGACAGAAGAACACAAAAACAATATTCTGGATTACATGCCTGAAGAGCTTGAGACCGTTGCTGCAGAACTGGGTGAAAAGAAGTTCAGAGCGGCGCAGATATTCGGCTGGCTTGCAAAAGGCGCTGCAGGCTTCGATGAAATGAAAAACGTACCCGCAGCATTGAGGACGGGACTTGCAGAAACCTTCTACATAGGTTTACCTGAAGCGGTGCGAAGACAGGAATCAAGGGACGGTACTGTAAAGTGTCTTTTTGAGTTCGCTGACGGCACCCAGGTGGAGTCTGTTTTTATGAAGTATGAATATGGAAATTCAATTTGCATATCGTCACAGTCAGGGTGCCGTATGGGGTGCACCTTCTGTGCCTCTACTATGGACGGCCTGGACAGAAGTCTTACAGGAGGCGAGATGCTTGCCCAGGTGCTCGCAATGAGAAATCTCACAGGAGAAGATATCGGACACGTTGTTGTTATGGGAATGGGTGAGCCTTTTGACAATTATGACGGGCTGTCGCGCTTTATCCGACTCATACACGATAAAAAAGGATATAATCTGGGACTGCGCAATATAACTGTATCGACATGCGGAATTATTCCTAAGATAAGACAATTCGCAATTGACTTTCCGCAGGTTAATCTTGCAGTATCGCTTCATGCTTCCAATCAGAAACTCAGAGAGCTGACTATGCCTGTAGCCAGAAGATATGACTATTATGAGCTTATGAAAGCATGCAGGGAGTATACGGAGCTTACGGGTCGGCGTATAACCTTTGAATATGCGGTTATTAATGGTGTGAATGACAGCGCTGCATGCGCAAAAGAACTGGCATCAGAAATGAAAGGGTGGCTGTCACATGTTAATCTCATACCGCTGAATGAAGTCAGAGGCAGAGAGTACAAAACAGCCAATGGAAAGAGTGTTGCTGCTTTCAAAAGGATACTGGAGAACAACGGCGTGGCCGTTACCGTAAGAAGAACTCTCGGAAGCGACATAGATGCTGCCTGCGGCCAGCTAAGAAGAAACAGATAATTTGTAAAAATCTATATACAGTATACGGAGCATAAATGCTCCGTTTTATATTGTGTACAACGACAAAATCAGAAGCCTGTAAAGCTATTTTATGATATAATACATTGATTATTTATGTAATGAATATGATTTGATAGATAACTATGTGCATTTGCACTGAAGAATGGGTTTTCGGAGGTAACTTATGAAGATCTTGATAGATGGAATGGGCGGCGATTTTGCTCCTGAAGAGATAGTTAAAGGAGCGATCAGGGCAGCGTCAGAAATAAGCGAGACAGTTGCTATTATCGGACCGGAAGATGTCATTAGTGAGCAGCTCAGAGAGAACAGGTGGAAAGGTGACAATATTGAGGTCATCGATGCCACGGAAGTCATAACGAATGAAGAAACGCCGGCTATGGCTGTCAGAAAGAAGAAGGATTCGACCATTGTTAAAGGTATGAACATGCTGAAAACAGGTGAAGCGGATATCTTTATTTCGGGCGGAAGCACAGGCGCTCTTCTTGCAGGAGGCCTTCTTATACTCGGCCGCATTAAAGGAATTAAAAGACCTGCTATAGCCGCATGGTTCCCGCGTGCCGGCAGAGAGGGCGTTACACTGCTTCTCGACTGTGGAGCAAGTGTAGAAGCAAAGCCTGAATACATTTACCAGTACGGAATTATGGGCAGCATTTTCGTGAAGGGAATCACCGGAAATGAAGCACCTGTTGTAAGGTTGCTGAATGTCGGCGCAGAAGAAGGAAAGGGTGATGACCTGCACAAGACTGCGTTCAATATGCTCAAGGACAGCGGGCTGAACTTCAAGGGAAACATTGAGGCGCGTGATGTTATCTTCGGAGAAACTGATGTAGTGGTTACCGACGGATTCAGCGGAAACATCTATCTGAAGAGCAGTGAAGGCATGAGCCTTGCCATCATGGGAGAGTTCAAGCGTAAACTTACAGAAGGATTCATTGCAAAGGCCGGAGCTATGCTGGCATACAGCAAGATAAAAGAAATCAAAGAGGTCTTTGACTATTCTGACGCAGGCGGAGCACCGATACTCGGCCTTAAGGGCGCAGTACTCAAGATACACGGAAATTCAAAAGCAACTGAGGTTTATTATGCTATCCACAGAGCTGTCGACTATGTGGACAATGATATAACGGGAATGATCGCTGAAGCGATTGCAAGCAGCGAGGAGTTTGCTGATTAAGGAGAATGATAATGGCGCAGGCCGTTGATTTTGAAAAACTATACAAATTGATCGGATACCGGTTCAAAAATGAAAAGCTGGTGAAAACCGCGCTTACTCACAGCTCTTATGCATCAGAACATAAACTCGGATATGAGCGTAATAATGAGCGGCTTGAGTTCATCGGAGACGCTTATGTTGATGCGGTTGTAGGAGCGAGACTTTTTGAGATTATGGGATCAGCCCATGAAGGCATTCTGTCGAGATGCAGAGCAGATGTTGTATGCGAAGATTCGCTGGCCGGTACAGCATCCGAAATGGGACTCGGAGAGTTTCTCTATCTCGGAAAAGGTGAGGAAGCAAGCGGCGGAAGAAACAAATCATCTATACTTGCTGACGCATTTGAGGCTCTTGTCGGGGCAATAATACTAGATGGAGGTTACGAAGCGGGCCGTGAAACCATACTCAGACTGCTGGAGAAACGCATCGTTCTCGGAGCACAGGGAAAGCTGAACAAGGACTTCAAGACAAAACTCCAGGAGAAGCTGCAGGAAGCAGATCACAACGTAAGGATAGAATACCGCAAAGTTGCGGAGTCAGGTCCTGATCACAACAAGACATTCACAATAGAAGTAGAGATAAACGGAAAGACAGCAGGCAGGGGCACTGGTCAGAGCAAAGCAAAAGCCGAGCAGGCAGCAGCTGAAGATGCACTTTCGAAGGGAGTATAGCAGTTGTATTTTAAAAGGATAGAGATGCAGGGCTTCAAATCATTTGCAGACCCTGTAAACATAGAACTTAATGAAGGCGTTACCTGCATAATTGGCCCGAATGGAAGCGGCAAGAGCAACATCTCCGATGCCCTCAGATGGGTGCTCGGCGAGCAGAGTTCCAAGCAGCTGCGCGGCTCGAAAATGCAGGATGTCATTTTCGCAGGAACGGCAACAAGAAAACCAAAGGGTATGGCCGAGGTTACGCTTGTTATTGACAATTCAAACGGTATATTGCCGCTTGAATACAATGAAGTTGCAGTCACCAGGCGTATGTTCCGTTCAGGGGAGAGCGAATATCTCATAAACGGCAATCAATGCAGACTTAGGGATATACGTGAACTTTTCATGGATACAGGCATTGGTGTCGAAGGATATTCGATCATAGGCCAGGGAAAGATAGCTGACATAGTCAGCACAAGACCTGAAAACAGAAGACAGATATTCGAAGAAGCCGCAGGAGTAGTGCTTTATAAAAGCAGGAAGAACGAAGCTGAGAACAAACTCAAAGCGGCGACTGTTGATCTGGACAGGGTAAGGGACATAATTGCGGAGATTGAAGGACGTATTGACGGACTTAAAGAAGATTCTGAGAAGGCTGCAGAGTATATAGGACTGAGAGACAGATATAAAACTCTCGGGATCAATATAATCCTTCACAACCTCGAAAATCTTGAGATCAGCGTGCGTGAAGGCAAGGAGGAACTCGAAGCCCTTCAGTCAAAGCTCGATCTCACATCAGCAAGACTGGCAGATACAGAGGAAAAACTCGAAGTAATCAGAGACAGCGAGTCGGATCTCAATGAGGAATTCGGAAGTACTAATGCAAGACTCCTTGAAGCGATCGATGAACTTGCGGATATTACCAGCGGCGGAAAGCTCAATAAGGAACGCCTTGCAAATATTGAAAAAGAGCTCAGCAGGCTCGAAGAGGAGCTGAACTCGGCAAACGAGAGGCTTGTCACAGAAAGAGCCGAACTGTCCAGACTTGAAGAAGGCGAAAAAGCGATGAACCGTGACATGGACAAGCTCAGAACAGAGCTTGAAGATGCGGTGGTGAAGTTCAATGAGGACTCCCGCAGATCTTCATCGATTGCCATGCAGACGGAGGAGATAAAAAACAGGCTGATAGACATCAACCATCGAAACGTCACCAGAAATGCCGAGATAAAGACTCTGAGCAATTATAAAACGACACTTGAAGAGCGCAAAGAGACTCTGAAAGAGGAATTTGAGACAAGAGACAGAACAGATGCTGAGAACAAAGAGAATCTTAAGCAAATAGAGCAGAAAATCGATGAAAATGAGACTGCTCTGAAAGCAAAAAAAGAGGAACTGGATTCGGTTAACGATAAGATAATTACTGTAGCAACAAAGATTGAGAAAAATATCAAGGCCATTGATGAGATCTCTGTCAGATGCAACCAGGCTATTGCCCGCCGAAGCACCATCGAAGAGATGGAATCCAACTACGAAGGTTACAACAATGCGGTCAGATCTGTCATGAACGCCGGCCGTCAGGGCATTATCGGCACTGTTTCCGATATAATCGAGGTTCCGCGCGGATATGAAACAGCTGTAGAAACAGCTCTTGGGAATTCACTGCAGAATATCGTATGTGAAGATGATGCTTCTGCCAAAGGTACTATCGAATGGCTCAAACAGACTGGTCTGGGCAGAGCGACATTTCTTCCGGTTAAGTCGGTAAGAGCTGACAGACTGAGGGTCAGCCGGAGTGTAAGTTCTGCTGCCGGTTATATAGGAATAGCTTCAGAAATGGTAGGCTGCGATGAGCGTTACAGAGAAATCGTTGATTATCTGCTGTGCAGGGTGATCATCGCAGAAGATATGGAGAGAGCCATCCGTATCTCCAAAATGGAGATAGGAGGATTCAGGATAGTCACTAAGGATGGCGAGGTCATAAATGCATTCGGAGCAATCACCGGAGGAAGGTACAAAAACAGAACTGCGAACCTTCTTGACCGTAAAAAAGAAATAAGCACACTTAAGGACAAAATTGCAGATTACAATGCTATGACTGCTGAACTCAGCGCCTCAAGAGCGAAACTCGATGAGGAAAGAATTAAGCTCAGGGCTGAGAGAGACATTCTTCGTTCTGTAATCACAGAGCTGGATATCGCCGGCAACGTTCTCAAAGCCGACAGAGAGCATGCGGAATCTCTTGTAAAAGAGGACGAAGGTGCAGCAGAGAGATTCAGATCCAATATGGAAACTCTCGACTCAGATATCGAAAGAGCAGAGGCCATGATATCCGGTCACAAAAAGAGCATCGAAGAGGCAGAAAAGGAATACGGCGAGGCTGAGGCGAAAGCTGAGGCACTGATGAAAGAGGCGGAAGATATCAAGCCTGTGATCGAGCATGACAATGAAGCCATCGTTGCTCTCAAGGTAAAGATAGGAGAGCGTGAATCGAGAATGCTTGCCGATAACGAGATGATAGAGCGAGTCAGGGACGATGTCACCGAACTTGAAGCAACAGTTGAGGATAACCTCACGCTGCAGAAAGAACTCAATGAAGACAAGGAGAGACTCACTACTTCAAACGAGGAATCCGGAGATCTTGAACGCGCGCTAAGCCTGGAAAAAGCTGAACTTGAGAAAAAGATCGCTGACATCACCTCCAGACTCGAGGATGGTCGAAGCAGAAGCGATGCACTCATGGCATCTCAGAAGAAAGACAGAGAAGAAATAGAGAATGTACGTGACGAGCGTTACAGGCTTGAGGTAAGGACAGCCAGAAATGAGACCCTGCTTGATACGCAGAAAGATAAACTCTGGGATGATTTCGAAGTCTCATATGCTGAAGCTCTCGATATGAAAGATGAAAACTTCGCCATCACTGCCGGAAACCGCGAGTCAAGAGAAATAAGACTGCGCCTGGCGGAGCTCGGGGATGTAAATGTCGGCGCTATAGAAGAATATAAGGCTGTCAGCAAGAGATATGAGTTTATGACAGCTCAGGAAGCAGATCTTACAAAGGCTATGAATGAGCTGAATGAGATCATTTCCAACATGGACAAAACCATAAGAACAAAGTTCAAGGAGAACTTCGACCGTGTCGTTGTCAACTTTGAACAGTCATTCAGGGAACTCTTCGGAGGCGGATATTCGGAGCTCAGACTTGAAGATGAGACTAAACCTCTTGAATCAGGAATCGAGATAACTGCCCAGCCTCCTGGAAAGAAGCTGAAAAACATAAATCTTCTTTCCGGCGGAGAAAAGACACTTACCGCTATAGCTCTTATGTTTGCTGTACTTAAGGCCAAACCGACTCCGTTCGTCATACTGGATGAAGTTGAGGCGGCACTCGATGAAGTGAATATCGAGAGGTTCTCTGATTATCTCAAAAATTTTGAAAACATACAGTTTGCACTCATAACACACCAGAAGGCGACAATGGAGCACGCGGATGTGCTTTACGGAGTAACAATGCCTGAGCAGGGAATCTCACGCATGCTGTCGCTCAAACTGGGAGACGAATTTGACCCGGAAGGACTTGAATAATTTAGAAGGAGACCAATAAATGGCATTATTTGAAAAGAAATCCGTATTCCGAAAATTCATCGACTCCATAACGATGGCGGTCTATGATAACCCTGAACTCGGACCGGAATTCCTCGATCAGCTCGAGGAGTCACTTGTTATGGCTGATGTCGGCATAGACACTTCAGCCAAGATTATAGAGGAGCTGAATAAGGCTATAAACTATAAGTACATCACCAGAGAACGTGAGATAAAGAAAGAGCTTTCACGTATACTGGAAGAGCTCATGGACAAAGGAGAGCGCAACCTCATGAAGAACGAGTTTCCGCTCGTCATCCTCATGATAGGCATCAACGGCGGCGGAAAGACTACTACTATCGCGAAGCTCGCCAACATGTACATACAGCAGGGTAAAACAGTAATGCTGGCAGCTGCCGACACTTTCCGTGCAGCAGCGGCAGAGCAGCTCGAGCTCTGGGGACAGAGAGTAGGAGTAGAAAAAGTTATCAGAAGAGAAGAAGGCGCAGATCCGACAGCAGTCATATATGATGCGATACAGTCCGCAAAAGCCAATAATGTTGACGTGCTTATCTGCGATACAGCCGGCAGACTTCAGAACAAGACAAACCTCATGAAAGAGCTCGAAAAGATGAGCAGGGTAATTTCAAGAGAATGGCCTGAAGCAACAAGAGAGAATCTTCTCGTAGTGGATGCTACTTCAGGAAAGAATGCCGTGAACCAGGCTGAAGAATTCAATAATATAGCTGATATTACCGGAATAGTTCTTACAAAGATGGATGGAACAGCAAGAGGCGGTATAACAGTCACCATCACTGATGAGTTCGACATGCCTATAAAGTTTATCGGCGTTGGTGAAAAAATGACTGATCTCCAGCCGTTCAATGCTCATGATTTCGTGGAGGGCATATTCGATGAGTAAACCCATTCTCGCTATAGTAGGAAGACCTAATGTCGGTAAATCGACATTTTTCAACAGACTTATAGGTGAAAGACGCGCAATAGTAGAAGATGTACCGGGAGTCACTCGTGACAGAATCTACGCCGAGACTGAATGGAACGGCAAGGAATTCGCTGTCATCGATACAGGCGGGATCGAAGTGCGTACTGATGACACCATCCGTTCACAGATGAGGGACCAGGCCATCATGGCTATGGATATGGCAGACGTCATCTGCTTTATGGTGGACGGAAAAGAAGGTCTTACGACAGCTGACAGGGAGGTAGCAGATCTGCTTCGCCGTACCGGCAAAGAAGTCATCCTTGTTGTAAACAAGGTGGACTCGCCATCGAAGGCATATGAGATCATACTTGACTTTTATGAACTCGGATTTGGAGAGCCTGTACCGATCAGTGCAGCTAACATGACAAATATTGGAGACCTTCTGGACAGAATTGTCGAGGGCTTTCCTGAAGACTCATTTGGCAGAGTCGATGAGAGTGTTCATATTGCAATAATCGGAAAACCAAACGTCGGGAAGTCGTCGCTGGTCAATGCGCTGACACAGCAGAAAAGAGTCATAGTTTCACCTATCGCAGGAACTACCCGTGACACCATAGACACTCCATTCACATATAAGGACAGGGAGTATACTCTGATCGATACAGCAGGCCTCCGCAAAAAGAGCAAGGTTAATGACTCTATTGAGAGGTTCAGTGTAGTAAGAGCTATAGCTGCTATTGAGCGCTGCGATATATGTGTTCTGATGCTGGATGCTGTGGAAGGCCTTACGGAACAGGATAAAAAGATAGCCGGATACGCGCATGAGGCAGGCAAGGGCCTGCTTATAGTAGTGAACAAGTGGGATCTTATTGAAAAAGAGACCAACACCATGCGCGACTTTGAGAGAAAGATAAAAGCCGAGCTGTTATTTGCCTCGTATGCACCTGTCGTGTTCACTTCTGTTCTCAATAAGCAGAGGATATTCGAAATTATCGACAGATGCTCACGTATTGCCGATGCCAGAAGCGTCCGCATTACAACAGGCAAGCTCAACAGCATTATAGAGGATGCGGTAATGATGAGACAGCCGCCTTCGGACAAAGGCCGCAGACTCAAGATATATTATGCAACACAGATAGGCACTAAGCCGCCTTTGTTCTCTTTCAGTATCAATGACAGAGAGCTTATGCACTTTTCATACGCGAGATATCTTGAGAACAAGATAAGAGAAGCCTTTGACTTCGAAGGAACTTCGATAAAATTCGTCTGGAGTGAAAGGAGAGGTGAAAGAAAGTGAGCAGCTCAGTATTAAGGCTTGTCTTAATAGGCCTTGCCGCCTACGCCCTGGGAAACATCAACCCTTCGATCATCATAGGAAAACTCAGGGGGATAGATATCCGCAAAGAGGGCAGCGGAAACGCCGGTATGACCAACACTATCAGAGTGATGGGCATTGGTGCAGGCATCACGGTTTTTGTTGTTGATGTTCTTAAAGCGTTCATTGCGGTAAAGATAGGAATCAGTTTTGGCGGAAAGTACGGAGCAATGGTGGCTTTTGCATGCGTAATTCTCGGTCACTGTTTCCCTGCAGCTTTTGGATTCAAGGGGGGCAAGGGTGTGGCTTCGGCCTTTGGCGCAGCACTTGCGCTCAACTGGCCAAGCGCTCTTATAGCCATTCTTATCGCCGGAGTGCTTTTTGGTATTACACGCAGAATGTCGATCGCATCTCTTGTTGCCGCGATGGCGTACCCGCTGCTTATATGGCACTTCGCGCCGGATTTCGTGTTTTTCGCAATAGGAGCTGCAGCGTTCCTTATGGTAATGCACATGGCCAACATAAAGAGGATAGCTAAAGGCGAAGAAAAACCTCTTACGATCGGAGGCAGCAGCAAATCAGAAGAAAAGGAGCAGTCAAAATGAAAGCAATAGACTACTATGCAGGAGTCAGTATACCTGATCTGGGTGACAAAACGCTTAATGTAGCAGTCATTGGAAGCGGTTCTTTCGGTACGGCCATGGCTAACCTGATAGTTCATAACGGCCATAAGGTAACGATATACGTACGCAATAAAGCTGCTCTTGATTCGATGAAGGAAACACGCGTCAACAGCAGGTATCTGCCTGGAGCGCTTCTCAGTGACAGACTGGAATATACAAATGATCTGGGTAAAGCTGTAAGCGGCAGAGACATAGTTGTGTTTGCAGTTCCGGCTCAGACTTTCCGTCAGGTATCAGCTGATGCTTCAAAGTATATTGAAGAAGGCGTAATTGTCGTAAACCTCGCAAAAGGTATCGAAAAGAATACCCTCAGGAGAATGAGCGAGGTAGCTGCGGAAACCATACCTCAGGCCAGATACGTAGCACTGTCGGGTCCTACACATGCAGAAGAAATCGTAATGAACGCTCCTGCAGGCATCGTGGCCGCATCGGTTGATGCCGGGGCAGCGAAAATGATTCAGGATGCTTTCATGTCTGAACAGCTGCGCATATATACGCAAGATGACATGGTAGGTGTGGAGATCGCAGGAGCTGTTAAGAATGTTATCGCTATAGCCACCGGTATTTCTGATGGCATGAAACTGGGAAGCAACGCAAGAGCGGCGCTTATGACACGCTCTGTTCATGAGATAAAAAGACTCGGTCTGGAGCTCGGTGCTAATGCTGAGACCTTTTCGGGACTTGCCGGTATAGGTGACCTGATCGTTACATGCGCTACTGATCTTTCGCGAAACAGACGCTGCGGACTCCTGATAGGAGACGGTCTCAAAGCTGAAGAGGCAGTAGAAAAAGTCGGATCGGTAGTAGAGGGTTACTATACAGCTGATGCAGTTTATGACCTCGCCGGAAAACTCGGTGTCGAGATGCCGGTATGCATAGCTACACGAGCTGTTCTTAAGGGAGAACTCGCTCCTGAGAAGGCCGTCAGAATGCTGATGTCAAGAAGCAAGAAAGACGAGGTTCAATGAAGAAATATCACATAATCACATACGGATGCCAGATGAACGAGCATGACTCGGAGAACATCGCCGGCCTTCTCGAGGCCATGGGCTACGAGCACATCGATGATCCGTATAAGGCAGACGTAACGGTAATAAATACATGCAGCGTGCGTGAAAACGCTGACAAGAGGTTTTTCGGAACACTCGGTCAGTTTAAAAAGGTCAGAAAGAACAACCCGGATTTCGTCCTTGCAGTCTGCGGATGCATGCCACAGCAGCCGAGAGTGGTGGCTGAGATCAACAAGCGGTTTTCCTGGGTCGATATAGTCTTTGGCACTCAGAATATAGCGCAGTTCCCGGAACTCCTTGATGAGAGGCTTAAAACGGGCAGACGCATGCGTGCCATTATTGCAAACAATCCTGATATAAGCGAAGAGGGCATGAAACCGGTCAGGATGCACCGTCACAAAGCTCTCGTCAACATCACATACGGATGCAACAACTTCTGCACATACTGCATTGTTCCTTACACGAGAGGGCGAGAAAAAAGCCGCATGCTCAGCGATGTATGCGATGAGATAAGAAGGCTTTCTGCTGACGGTGTAATAGAAGTGATGCTTCTTGGCCAGAATGTAGATTCATACAGGGATGCTGAAGGCCACAGCTTTGCCGATCTTATAAAAGCTGTAAATGAAATAGAGGGAATCGAACGCATCAGGTTCATGACTTCACATCCTAAGGACATATCTGATGAGATGATCGACTGCTTCAGAACATGCGATAAGCTTTGCCATAATATCCATCTTCCGGTGCAGTCCGGAAGCGACAGGATACTGAAGCGCATGAACCGCCACTATGATAAGGCGTCATATCTCGAAACCGTGGATAAGCTCAGAAAGACAGCTCCTGACATAACAATATCCACCGACATAATTGTCGGCTTCCCGGGCGAGACTGAGAAGGATTTTGAAGAAACTCTCGATATAGCCAGGAGAGTCGGGTATGATTCGGCATTCACTTTCATTTATTCGCCGAGAGAGGGGACCCCGGCAGCAAAGTTCACAGACCAGATTCCTGATGAAGTATGCCATGAGAGATTTGACAGGCTCGTCGATGTAATGAATGAGATCAGCCTTAAGAAAAATCAGGCGTACAAAGGCCGTATCTGCGAGGTCATAGCTGAAGGTGTGAGCCGAAGCGACGATAACGTGCTTGCAGGAAGGACTGATGGTTTCAAGCTCGTGAACTTCACATCGAAAAGAAGCCCCGAGCTGCTCATGGGGCGCAAGGTATTGGTAGAGATAACGGAAAGCAAGACGTTCAGTCTTGAAGGAAGAGAAGTGGAATGACAGGCATACTGGAGCAATTCCTGCAGTTTTTCACATTGTCACACATCATGGTCATTATTTATGTCCTGAACGCTCTTATTGCGCTGGGACTTATATTCTTTGACGATTCAAAATCACCTTCGGCGACCATGGCCTGGATAATGGTGCTGTTCATGGTACCTGCAGCAGGACTGCTGCTCTATCTGATCTTTTCTCAGAATATTGCCAGACAGCAGATATTCAAAATGACCGAAGACGAGAAAGAAGGCAAGAAAACACTGCTGGGATGGCAAAAGGAAGCGGTACAGCAGAGCATACCGGTCGATGACGACGATGTTACCAGCCGTTGGAAAGAAATGATTCGCATGAACATTGAGTATGCTGATTCACTTCTCACTGCAAATGACAGTGTAGAAATCATTACTGATGGGAAGGAAATGTTCGAGAGACTGTGCAGCGATATCGAGAACGCCAAATATACCATCAAGCTATGCTATTACATAGTCAAAGATGATTTTGTCGGAAAGAGGCTCATCGAACTTCTTACAAAGAAAGCAAGTGAAGGTGTAAAAGTAAGGCTCCTGATGGACGCATTGGGCAGCCGCAGCATAGGCTATTCAGAATTAAGGGCGTTTAAAAAAGCAGGCGGAACATATGCCTTCTTCTTCAAGCCTTTAATAAGGCATCTGTACTTACGGATCAACTACCGCAATCACCGTAAGCTTGCGATCATTGATAATGAGATAGGTTATATCGGCGGATTCAATATTGCCAAAGAATATCTCGGATATAAGAAAAAGTTCGGGTACTGGAGAGACACGCAGCTCATAATAAGAGGCAACGCTCTTACAACACTGAACGAGCGGTTTTACATGGACTGGCGATATGCCTCTAAAGAAAATATCGACCTGATCGATCAGTCAGTCAGATATGCTCTCAGGACAGAAACAGGTGATATACCGATCCAGATAGTCTCATGCGGGCCGGAATCCGAGAAGGAAGAAATCAAGATGGCATTCATGAAAATGATTACGAATGCCAGAAAGAATATATATATTCAGACACCTTATCTTGTGCCTGATGAGCCGATGATGGAATCGCTACGCATGGCGGCAAGATCAGGCATAGACGTCAGAATAATGATTCCATGCATGCCCGACCACCCGTTTGTTTACAGGACAACGCTGTACAATGCAGGAAGACTGATAAATGACGGCGCAAGAATTTATATTTATGAAAACGGATTTATGCATGCCAAAACCCTTAGTATAGACGGAGAGGTATGTACGGTCGGATCCGCTAATTTCGATAACAGAAGCTTCAGACTCAACTTTGAGTCGAACGCATTTATTTATGACAGGGATGTCACAGAGGAACTTGATGAAAGATTCATGACAGACATCAATCTTTCAAGACCGTATACACAGGATGACAGAGACAGGATCTCAAATGCAGAAAGAGCAGCTGAATCGATTTCAAGGCTGCTTACAGAGATCCTTTAGAATTTAATAAAAGAAAGGAGCGCTCAATTGAACGCAGACATTATCCTTACAAAATTACTGATGCTTCCCGGCATCATAATCGGACTGAGTTTTCACGAGTTCGCACACGCCTGGATGTCCGACAGGCTTGGCGACCCTACACCACGCAGACAGGGCAGAGTAACCGTAAATCCGCTTGCTCACATAGATCCTATAGGATTCCTGGCGCTTCTTCTGGTAGGATTCGGCTGGGGGAAACCAGTACAGATCGATCCGGGCTATTACAAACACAGGAGGAGAGATGAATTTCTGGTCGGCATTGCAGGGGTTACTATGAACCTGCTTCTCGCAGTAATCTTCTCGATTCCGGCAAGAGCAATGGTGAAGGCATTCAGCGGAGTTGCCGCATCTGATCTAATATACAATATTTACCTCATGCTGTTTTATATCGTCAGCATAAATATAGTTCTCATGATATTCAATCTGATACCGTGCCCTCCGCTCGACGGATGGGGGATACTGACTCAGATATTCAGGCTGGACAGATACAGCTGGTGGTATAAAGTGTATCAATACGGTACATGGATACTGCTCGCGCTGATCGTGTTCAATGTGACTGATCGTATAATAACTCCGCTTGTATCAATGATACTCGGGGTTCTGTTATAAAGCTTTTTATACGGCAGCAGCTTCAGGCTGCTGCTTCTCTGATATTAAAGGAAGTTTAAAATGAAAGAACTTATTCCTGATAAACACATACCTGTAATAATGGACAGACTAGAGATCATGCATCCTGAAGCAGCATGCGCGCTTGATTTCGGAACGCATTTCCAGCTGCTTGCGGCTGTTATGCTGTCTGCGCAGACAACAGACGTATCAGTCAACAAAGTGACACCTGTTCTTTTTGCGAAGTATCCTACGGCAGAAGCCATGGCGGAAGCCGACCCGATCGAGGTGCAGGAGATCATAAAGACCATAGGACTCTATAAAAACAAATCGAAGAATCTTGTGGCCATGTCAAAAATGCTTGTCTCTGATTACGGCGGCGAAGTACCGGGATGCTACGAAGAACTTGTCAGACTTCCGGGAGTAGGCAGAAAGACGGCAAACGTTGTACTTGCAGAGGGCTTCGGAGAAGCCCGTATAGCAGTCGATACGCATGTCTTCAGAGTTTCTAACCGAATAGGTCTGACCTGCGCGAAGGATCCTGAAGGCGTGGAGAAGATGCTAATGGACAGGCTGCCGGAGGATCAGTGGTCGAGATCACACCACCTGCTGATATTCCATGGCAGAAAAGTATGTCATGCACGCAGACCGGACTGCGGCAATTGCCTTCTTGCAGATCTGTGCCTGTATAATAAAACGGAAGGCCTGGAATGAAATCCATTTTAAGCCGTCATACAAAACAGGCCATTCTGCCTGTTAAACTGAAGGGCAGGCTGATGTAGTATGCCCTTTTTATTTAGGAACGATTTTCAGTGAGGAAGTACAGACATGAGGATAATACATTTAGGTGATCTGCATCTTGGAAAGACTCTGGGTGAGTACAGTCTTATCAGGGATCAGGAATATATACTGAATCAGATACTGGACATTGTTAAAGAAAAAGATGTAAACGCTGTCCTGATAGCGGGTGATGTTTATGACCGGAGCCTGCCTTCGGAAGCTGCAGTAAATCTGTTAGACAGCTTTCTCAGCAAACTTGCAGCAATGTGTATCAAAACATATATTATCAGCGGTAATCATGACTCAGAAGACAGACTTGAGTACGGCAGCAGACTTTTTTCAAGCAGGGGTATCCATATCACTTCAAAATTCAATGGTGAGCTGGTAAAAGCAACGACAGAAGATGAATTCGGCGAATTGAATATTTATATGCTGCCATTCATCAAAGCTTCACGGGTAAGATATTATTGTAATGATAACTCAATTGAGACATATGAAGATGCAGTGAGAACAGTAATAGAGCAGGCAGACGTCGATTGGTCGGAAAGGAATATTCTGATCGCGCATCAGTTTGTTACGGGCGATTCATCGCCTCAGATTGCCGGTTCTGAAGGTGCCTCTGTTCAGAATGTGGGGCTTGTTGAACAGATAAGCAGTGAGATATTTAAAGACTTTGACTATGTAGCTTTAGGGCATCTGCATTCTCCGCAGAGTGTAGGCTATGATCATATAAGATACTCAGGTTCTGTTCTTAAATACTCATTAAATGAGGCTTTCAGCAGCAAATCAGTTCCTCTGATAAATATCGGAGAAAAAGGATCAGTAGAAATTGAGCTGCTCCGGCTGAGCCCGTTCAGGGATCTCAGACATATCACAGGAAAACTCAATCAGATCCTGAAAGAAGAAAATATCGTTGATCCTGATGATTATATATACGTAACTCTAACGGATGAAGAGATCATCAACGATGTTATGGGGATAGTGCAGCAGTATTATCTAAATACAGTAAAAATCGATTATCAAAACTCTCACACAAAGGAAATAGAGAATTTTGATATAGGAGATATAGTAAGCGACAAATCCTTTGAAGAGATTATTTCAGACTTCTATCTGAAGATGTACGGAGTGGATATCAGCGATGAGGAACTTGATGTAATGATGTCAGTCGCAAGAGAGGCAGGTGTGATCAATGAAGCCGATTAAGCTTAAAATCAGTGCTTTCGGTCCATACGCAGGTAAAATACCTGAAATAAGATTCGATCAGTTTGAGGAGAGAGGGCTGTTCCTTATAGCAGGAGATACCGGAGCCGGTAAAACAACTATTTTCGATGCCATCTGCTATGCTCTTTATGGGTCTACAAGCGGCCGCTATCGTGACACTAAAAACCTGAGAAGCGAGTATGCTGCTCCGGACTGCGAAAGCTATGTAGATTTCTATTTTTCTCATCAGGGTAAGAACTACCATGTGCTCAGAAGACCTTCCTATGAAAGAAAGAAGCTGCGCGGCGAAGGCACCGTTCAGCAGCAGGAAACAGCCGAGTTCCATGAGGAGGGCAAGGCTCCGGTCGAAGGTCTTAAACCGGTCGAAAATGCAGTAAAAGATCTGCTGCATGTTGATGAAAAGCAGTTTAAGCAGATTGCCATGATAGCACAGGGAGAGTTTCGGGATCTGCTGTTTGCCAGGACGGAGCAAAGGACGGAGATACTGCGAACTATCTTCATGACGGAAAACTACAAGAACATAGAGTACAGACTGAAGGATCGGCTGGATGCTGGCAGCAAGGAGAAGGTGCGGACAGAAAACAGTATTATACAGTATTTCTGCGATGCTGCTACCCCGGAGGGTTCTGAACTTGAGACTGAACTGATTGAGCTTCAGAGCAAAGCATCGTCAAGCGGAAGTGCATGGAATGCAGATGAGTTTGTTGATGTGATTGGAAGGATTATCACAAATGATAAAGAGTCTTCAGAAATGATCGCAGAGCAGATCAAAGCTGAAGAAAAAGTGCTCGATAGGCTCAAGGAAAATCTTGCTACGGCAGAAATCAATAATAGCTTCATAAACAGGCTTAATAATCTGAAAGAAGAGAAGGAGAAGCTGGATGAGAAGAAGCCGGAGATGGATAAGCTCAGCCGGAAGCTCGAAAGACAGAAAACAGCTTCATATAATGTAGCACCGGCTTTCAACAGCTGGACTGCAAAATGCAAAGAAAAAACGGATGCAGAAAAAGATATCAGTGACAGTAATGAACAATTAAACAAGCTTACAGAAGAAGCAAAAAAGGCAGAGGAAAATTTTAATGCTTCAGAAGAAAAGCGCCCTCAGGCTGATGGTCTCACCAGAGAAGCCGAAGCTATTGCAAGACAGAAGCAGGATTACATAAGGCGCGATGAGCTCAGGACGGAAATCGATAAACTTGAAGAAAGGCAAGAAGCTTTAAAAATAAGAGAAAAAGAAACAGAAGAAAACGAGAAAAAGCTGAAGGAATGCATTGCAAGCTATAAGAAAACGATCGAGTCACTTAGTGATAAGCCGAATGAACTTAACTCGCTTAATAGTCTGGATAGTTCACTTAAAGCGCTGAGAAAAGATCTTCAGAATATACTCGGAGAAAAAATGGAGAACCGCAGGCTTCACTCAGAAAATCTGAGGAAAGAACAGGAAACATTTAAACAGGCAGAAAACGATTATGATGTGGCTCTGGATGCAAGACGTGATGCTGAAAGATTATATGAGCAGAATCAGGCCGGGATCCTGGCAAAAGGCCTCGAGGAGGGAAAAAAATGTCCTGTCTGCGGATCAGCACATCACCCGGAACCGGCAATTCTGCCGGAAAACAGTGTTACTGAGGAGAAACTAAATCAGCTTAAGAAAAAAGAGAATGATGCTCTGGAATCAAAAAATACCGCACTACAGAATGTAACAGTAGAAAGAACCGCATTGAAAGGTGCAGAAGATAATATCAGAGAAGCCGCATCCAAGTGCTTCAATAATGAATTAATTACAGCAAGTGCGGATTCAGACAATATTGATGAAATTTTAGAAGTCGTAAAAAATACAAAAGCTGGTGTTGAACAGCTCATCACTGATAATGAGGAGAAAAAATCTCAGGTTGAGAAAGACTGCACGACTTTGGAGGAGACCCGAACACTGCTGAAGAAAGCTCAGGGAGAGGACACCGATTCAGTCAATGAACAAAAAAAGTTGATTACAGCGGACTTGCATGATGTATCGTTGAAACTGACAGAAGCGAACACTTCTCTTAAAAGCATAGGAGAACTTGCTTTCGATTCCTGGGAAAAGGCAGAGGAAAGAAAAAAGGAAGCAGAAGAAAAAGCAAAAGAACTGATAAATACTATAAAAACAGCAGACGAAAAGAAAAATGCCGCAGAGACTGCAGTTGCAGAAAAGAAGGCTTCAATCGCAACCCTTGAGGATAGCCTGGAGCGTTTAAAGAAAGATGAAAATGAGCTTGAGGACAACCTTAATAAAAAACTGAAGGAATATGAGTTTAATGATATTGAGACGATGAAGCAGTTTATAGTTACTGATGAAGTAATCAAGGAAACTGATGAGGAAATAAAGTGTTATGAGACCTCTGCTGAACTAATTAAAACGCAGCTGATTCAGGCGGAGAAAGATGCAGAAGGGAAGATTCTTACAGATATTGATGTGTTAAATAATGAGGTAGATAGGCAACGGGATATAGTAAATGCATCAAGAAGCAGGAAGACAGAAATAGATCTCAGGATAACAACGAATTCTGATAAGAAGACAAATATAGAGAATCAGATTGAGAAGCTGGAATCTGCCAGAAAGAACTACACCATAATGAAGACGCTGTATGACCTTGTAAGGGGACAGACAAGGAATGGGAAGATCACTCTTGAACAATACATACAGGCAACTGGCTTTGATGGAATCATACACGCTGCAAACAAAAGGCTGCTTCCTATGAGCGACGGACAATTTGAGCTGTTCAGACAGGAAGATTCCCTGGGAAAAAGAAGCAACACATTTCTTGATCTTGAAGTACTGGACAACCACACAGGACATCGGAGACCGGTTGGAAATCTTTCCGGAGGAGAAAGTTTCAAAGCATCACTGAGCCTTGCTTTAGGGCTCTCGGATACCGTCTCGACAAATGCCGGAGGGATCCAGATGGATGCACTTTTCATTGATGAGGGCTTTGGCACACTTGACCGGAAATCTATTGAAAATGCAATGGACATATTGCTGAATCTTTCAAGTACCAACAAGATCGTTGGTATCATAAGCCATAGAGAAGAGCTTAAGGAAAACATTCCTCAGCAAATAAAGGTGACAAAAACAAGAGAAGGCAGCGTTATAGATATAGACTTGGGTGTGTGATCAGGGAAACGTTTTACTGTTCAGCCATTATTATTTAACTCTTTAAACGCGCACAGCATTTTGATAAAATTAAAAAGATAGATAAGGTTTTTTAAAGGCATATTAAATGTCACAGATCAAGACAGTGTTTCCTGTAACAAAAAAAGGAGAGTCATATATGAAAAAGACCATTAGAGACATTGACTGGGCCGGCAAAAAGGCAGTTGTTAGATGCGATTTCAATGTACCGCTCGACGGCGATACTATTACCGATGATATCCGCATCAGAGCGGCTCTTCCGAGCATCGAGTATCTTCTCGAGAACGGAGCTGCTGTAGTACTCATGTCGCATCTGGGCAGACCAAAGGGTGAGCCAAAGCCAGAGTTCAGCCTTGCACCTGTTGCCAAGAGACTTGCTGAGCTGACCGGTAAGGAAGTCAAGTTCGTTCCTTCTGATGTAGTTGTGGACGATAACGTAAAAGCTGCTGCTAAAGATCTCAAAGCCGGCGAAATGCTTCTCATCGAGAACGTAAGATACAAAGCAGGAGAGACAAAGAACGATCCTGAATTCGCAAAGGAACTTTCTGAACTCGGTGACATCTTTGTTCAGGATGCTTTCGGATCCGCACACAGAGCACACTCTTCAACAGCAGGCATAGCAGATTACATTCCTGCAGTATCCGGATTCCTTATTGAGAAGGAACTCAAATTCCTCGGAGAAGCAGTAAACAATCCGAAGAGACCATTTGCTGCTATCATGGGCGGTGCAAAGGTCAAGGATAAGATCCCGGTAATCACCAACCTGCTCGACAAAGTAGACATTCTCATTATCGGAGGAGGAATGGCATATACATTCTTCAAGTCACAGGGCTACTCCATCGGAAAATCACTTCTTGATGAAGAAGGACTTGATCTTGCAGGAGAGATCCTCAGGAAAGCAGCAGAAAAGGGCGTTAATTTCATGCTTCCTGTAGATGTTGTAGCTGCTGATGAGTTCTCAAATGACTCGCCATATGGAGTATACGATGTGGATGAGATCCCTGATGACAGAATGGGCCTTGATATCGGACCTGAAACAATCAAGCTTTATACAGATACTCTCAAAACGGTAAAGACTGTTGTTTGGAACGGTCCTATGGGTGTATTCGAAATGGATAACTTCGCAGTAGGTACAAAAGCAATAGCTGATTGCCTTGCTGAAATTGATGCCACAACTGTTATCGGCGGCGGAGACAGCGCTGCAGCAGTAGCTAAATTCGGAGTGGCAGATAAAATGACACATATCAGTACCGGCGGCGGCGCAAGTCTTGAGTTCCTTGAAGGAAAAGAGCTCCCGGGAATCGCAGTAATTGATGATAAATAAGAGAGGGGAATAACATCATGAAGAAATTTTTGATCGCAGGAAACTGGAAAATGAACAAGACTTCAGCTGAAGCAGTTGCTTTTGCTGAAGAACTCAAGGCAAAGAACCTTCCGAATGCTAAGGATGTATGCGTACTCGCACCATTTACCGCACTTGAGAAACTCGGTAAGGCTTTTGAGGGATCCGGCATCGGATTCGGTGCTCAGAACGTTCATTTTGAGCCGAAGGGCGCTTTCACAGGCGAGGTTTCGGTAGCTATGCTCCAGGAGTTTGGAGTAGAATACTGCGTGATCGGACATTCCGAGAGAAGAGAATACTTTGCCGAGACTGACGAGACAGTCAACAAGAAGCTCAAGGTTCTTATCGAAGCAGGCATCACTCCTATCCTCTGCGTTGGTGAATCTCTCGAAGTAAGAGAGCAGGGCGGAGAGCAGACATTCGTTGCAGGCCAGGTAATTGCAGATTTCGCAGATATTCCGGCTGCTGACGCTGCTAAGATCGTCATCGCTTATGAGCCTATCTGGGCTATCGGTACAGGAAAGACCGCAACTCCTGAGCAGGCTGAAGACATGTGTGCTTTCATAAGAGGAGTAGTTTCAGGTATCTATGACAACGCAACCGGAGACGGCATGCTCATCCTTTACGGAGGATCCATGAAGCCATCAAACGCAAAGGAACTCCTTGAGAAGCCTGACATCAACGGCGGACTTATCGGCGGAGCAAGCCTCAAGGCTGATGACTTCGCAGCTATCGCAGAAGCTGCTGCTTCACTGTAAAAAAAACTGTTCCAATTGACATTAAGTCATTGATTATGTTATTTTTAGACGTTCGGATATTTATCCGAGCGTCTTATATTTCAATTAAGTTTTTTGGAGGACACAATGCATACTGCTTTAATGGTAATCCTTTTGATTTCAAGCCTGGTGCTCATCGTGAGCATCCTTCTTCAGACAAGTAAGAGCGACGGACTCTCGGGTTCGATCGCAGGCGGAGCAGAACAGCTCTTCGGAAAGAAAAAAAGCAGAGGCTATGACGCACTTCTTGCAAAGATAACAACAGTCTGTGCAATTATCTATATCGTCGTATCACTGGCGATAGTTGCTATTTTCAACTGATTAACCGAAAAGTGCGTTTTCAGACACAGCCGGAGAAAATTAAATGCTCAAAATTATTACGCTGATTTGTGCTTTGATAGGACTTCTGGCCGCGATCTCTCTAGAGACCTGGCTCAGGAGCCGTATAATCAGAAATGAGACTTCAGCTGAAGCATATGCTGAAGTTAAAAGCAGAAATTCAGAATTCTGGTCAATTCAATACGTGCCGCTTTTACTTGTGCTTGCGTTGCTTGCTGCAATTCTGTTTGTATTTGTCGGGCACTTGAATGCCGCTGTCTTCTTAGGGGGAGCGGCTCTTTGCTTTGTTTCTATCTTTACCGGGGCAAGTACTGTCGTTACCGGGAGTATTTCATCTTCTTCCACAGCAGTTTCCGGAGATATAAGAAACGCATTAAAGACAGCTTACAGATCTGCCTCGGTAATGGGGCTAAGCGTTTCTTCGATAGCTCTTGTCGGACTGGGCGTGCTGTTTTTCTTTCTGAAACGGGGCCAGCTGGTCGATCTTGTTGCAAGTTTCGCTCTCGGAGCTTCAATTGTATCGCTGATTATAGGTCTCTCAGGAACCGCATTCTCAGGAGCGTATTCTCTCACAGTAAAGGGCGATGATTTTACTGACTATACCGGAATGTTTATCGGAAGCGGGGCAGATCTTGTGGAGACCTACATACTGTCCGCCTGTTCCGCAGCACTGCTGTCAGAAGTTGCAGTGGATACATCAGGTTTAATGTCTACGTTTACAGCCACATCTGCAGCAAGATACCCGCTGATCATTTTTGCGGCCGGTATAATTGCTTCGATCATAGGCATTATGACATACCGGGGCTATGTCATTAAAAGACCGGCTGCCGGCATTACGATAGGCAACTTTGTTGCTGCGGTATTCATTGCTGCAGCAGCGGTTTACTTCAGCAATGACCTGCTGCAGTCATATGTTTACGGAATCTGCGCAACGTTAGGCATACTTGCCGCCCTTATTTCAGGCGAAGCATCAAAGGCATACTCAATAGACGGAGCGATATTCAAGCGCTTCCTGCCTGATGTAAAAAAGACAGGTGTAAGCCAGTCCATGATCTACAGTCTGTCGATAGGCATGATCTCGGTAATGATACCGGCAGTGCTTACGACAACTGCCATGGTGCTTGCTTATTACTATGCAAACTTCTATGGTATAGCTCTTGCTGCAGTCGGTATCAATTCCATGGCTGCAGTCAACTCTGCAGTCAGAGGGTTTTCGATAAATACAGCAAGTGCTTCGGAAATAGCTTCTGTAAGCGATCCGGATGCTGAAAGCCCTAACCCTGCTGATGTACTGCTGACAGCTTCTGTTACTTCAGATTCCATAGGAAAGACCTATTCCGGAGTAGCGGCGTATATAACTCTGGTGGCAATGTACACGGCACTCTCCGTAGTTGCAAACAATCCGGCTATTAACCTGCTGAGCACACCTGTATTCACAGGAATTACAATCGGTGCTGTCAGTGTATTTGTCTGTGCCGGTTTCATAATAAGATCCATAAGACTTACAAGCCAGGTGCTTGGAGTCAGACTGGGGGATTCACGTGACCCGGAGAAGCGGATAACTTCACTCAGAGGATTATCTCCGCTCTTTATAATATCAATAATTGTTCCGCTTGCTGCAGGTGCAGCAGGTGGAGTCAACGGACTTATAGCATTTTCATGCGCCGCATCAGTTACGGGCATGTGTGTAATATTTGCATTCAATAATGCCGGCAAATACTTTGACAGAATGGCGACCGAGACACTCGGAACTATAATTAAACTGATGCTGGCTGTAACTCTTGTTTTTGCTCCGCTCTTTATGAAGTTCGGGGGACTCTTTTAGTGCCTGATCGCAGAGCAAGGCTGTATCCGAAAGAAGCACGGCGGCTCTGCAGAAAGGCCGCCGTTATTTATTAAAGGACAGACAGAAGAGGAATATTATGAAAAACAACAGATTCCGCATATTCGTGATAAATCCGGGTTCAACTTCGACGAAGCTCGCGCTGTTTGAAAACAATATCAAAATACTGGAAACATCAGTTACGCACGACGCAGAAGTCCTCAATTCGTTTCCAATGCCAAATGACCAGCTGGATTACAGGATGGAAGTGATCAAAGACTTTGTGGAAAAGAACGACATAGAACTTGATAATATCGATGCGTTCGTCGGAAGAGGCGGTGGCTGCTATCCTGTGCCAAGCGGTACATTTGAAGTAAATGATATTCTGCTGAACGACATCAGAAACAATGTAGGAAGGACTATTCATCCGTCTATACTCGGTGTTCAGCTTGCCTACGAGATGCAGCAGAAATACGGCGGAAGACTGTTTATGGTAGATCCTATTTGTGTCGATGAATACACGGATGTGGCAAGAGTTACCGGAGTCAAGGAATTACATCGCAGAGCAGAATCGCACGCGCTTAACCTTAGAGGCACAGCGATGAAGCACTGCAAGATCCACGGTATGGATTATAAAAAATCAAGTCTTGTCGTAGCGCATATTGACGGAGGCATCACCATAGCAGCGCAGAAGAACGGAAAACAGATCGACTGCAATCAGGGTGCAGGAGGAGAAGGACCTTTCACTGCAACACGCACGGGTTCTCTCCCTCTAATGGAAGTGCTCGACTATTTCAAGGATCATACTGTTGATGAGATGCGTCATCTCTGCACAGGTACAGGAGGATTTGTCTCTCACTTCGGCACATCAGACGCAGATGAAGTGTACATGAGAGTACTGGACGGAGACGAAAATGCAAGACTGGTCTGGGAAGCACTCTGCTATAACATAGTAAAATATATCGGCTCCATGGCTACCGTCCTTAAAGGCAAGGTTGACGGTATTCTGATCACCGGCCGTTATACCCGCTTCCGCGGGCTTATAGATTACATAAGGGAATATACAGACTGGATAGCTCCTATTTACATATATGAGAATGAAGTGGAGCAGGAAGCCATGTGTGCCGGAGCTCTCAGAGTCCTCAGAGGCGAAGAGAAAGCAAAGGTATATACAGGCAAGGATATGGTAAAAATAAATTTCTAAATTTACAGATACAAAGCTAAGGAGGGTAAAAAAATGTTGGAAAAGCTGGAGAAGATCCGTGAGGAAGGATTCAGGCGTATAGCCGAGTCGACGGATCCGGCCATGCTTGAGGCTGTCCGCAAAGAGCTTACAGGTAAAAAGAGCTCATTGCAGGAAGTCCTCAAAAGTCTGGGCGGACTCGATCCTGATATGCGCAGATCCGTCGGCATGAAGGCTAATGAGGTAAAGAGCCTGTTTGCAGAAAAGATCCAGACCCGTCAGGAAGAACTGATAGCGGGAGCATCAGCAGTAGAAGGTGATATCGATCTGACTCTTCCGGGAATCGAAGTCAGCGGAGGCGCGCTTCATCCTATAACTCAGATGTGCTACGACCTCAATGACGCCTTTAGATCACTTGGCTTTGAAATATACAGCGAAGACGACATCTCAAGCGAGAAATATGCTTTTGATAATCTTAATTTTGCTGCCGATCATCCGGCCAGAGCCTCAATGGATACTTACTGGCTGGAAGGAACTGAAGACAAAAGGGGAAGCGACAGACTCTGTCTCCGTCCTCATCTGACAGGCGGATCGGTAAGATATCTTCTTGAGCATGGTGCGCCTGCAAGGTTTGTATATCCGGGCAGAGTGTACAGAAACGAAACGACTGATGCGCGCCATGAGAGAGCATTTTTCCAGTATGAAGCTCTTATCGTTGATAAGGATATTTCTTTCAGCTCAGGCCGTGTAATGATAGAAGCTATACTTGAGAAGGTATTCGGCCGCAAGGTGAATGTAAGAATGAGAGAAGGATTCTTTCCTTTTACAGAGCCTGGTTATGAGATCGATATGGAATGCCTGCTCTGCGGAGGAAAGGGCTGCAAGGCATGCAACCACGCCGGCTGGATCGAAGTTATGCCGGGCGGAGTAATACACCCTAATGTTCTCAGAGCAGCGAATCTTGATCCGGATGTCTGGACAGGTTTTTATACAAATATCGGTCTCGACAGAATGGTAATGATGCGCTACGGAGTAGATGATGTAAGACTCTTCCACAGCGCTGACCTGAGATTCCTCAAGCAGTTCAAGTAGAAAAGGAGGTAAGCTATGAATATTTCGATGAAATTCATCAGCAGATATGTAGATCTGCCTGCAGATCTCACATACGATCAGATAGCGTACGACCTCACAATGAGAACTGTCGAGGTCGAAGATGTTATATATACTGCTGCCAGATTCCACGACATCGTTGTCGGTGAGATCAAAGAAGTAAAGGCTCATCCTAACGCTGATGCGCTGAAAGTGTGCATTGTAGATGTAGGTGAAGATGAGCTCAAGCAGATTGTGTGCGGGGGCAGCAACCTTACAGCAGGCCACAAGGTCTGCGTTGCCAAGCCTGGATCGGAAGTCGTATGGCACGGAGAAGGTGAGCCTGTAAAGCTCAAAGAGACAAAGCTCAGAGGCGTTTCTTCATATGGAATGATCTGCGGATCTACAGAAGTATATCTTGCTGATTTATATCCACCTGCTGACGAGAGAGAAATCGTTGATTTCACAGATTTGGGAGTGGATTGTGAAGCAGGGCAGAACGTTGCTGCTGCAGCAGGACTTGATGATGTGGTTCTCGTAGTAGACAACAAGTCACTTTCCAACAGACCTGATCTCTGGGGACACTTTGGTGTTGCAAGAGAGCTTGCGGCAATTTACAAAGTGCCTTTCAATGAGCTCAGTGAAGAGCTGCCTGAAGGGCTTCCTGAATACCCGGTGGTCATTGAGGAGCCTGACAGATGCAACAGATTCATCGCGACTAAGATAGATAATGTCTGCGTTAAGGAATCACCTGCATGGATGAAGACTCTCATTACCAATGCCGGAATGAGACCGATAAACGCTCTTGTTGATATCACTAACTTTGTAATGCTTGCGATAGGATCACCTCAGCACGCCTATGACAGCACACATGTTAAAGGTGATAAGATCGTTGTAAGACTGGCGGAAGACGGTGAAAAACTGGTGCTTCTCGATGAGAAGGATCTTGAACTCACACACGATCATCTGGTCATCTGTGATACTGAAAAACCGCTTAACCTTGCCGGAATAAAGGGCGGAAAAGATGATTCCGTACTGGATACCACAACATCTGTGATCCTGGAATGTGCGGTATTCCCGGCACCGGGTATCAGACGCACCACAGCTTATTTCAATGAGAAAACAGATGCTGCTCTCAGATATGAGAAAGGTATAGACACTCAGAGGGCAGGCCTCGGTGTAACAATGGCTCTCTCTCTGTTCAAAGAGATATATCCGGAATGTGTCATCTCAGCATTTATGGACAATTATCCTGTGAAGACTGATAACGCAGTTATTGACATTACACAGGACTTCCTCGACAGAAGGCTCGGAGAAGTGATCGAAAAAGCTGAGATCGAAGATATACTCGGAAGACTCGGTTACAAAGTGGAATTTGAAGACGGAACATATCACTGCATCGTTCCTACATGGAGATCTACAGGTGATGTTTCGATACACGATGACATTCTCGGAGATATCGCCAGACTTATCGGATATGAATACTTCAAGAAGCAGCCTCTTCCGGTCAATTTCGAGCATGCGATTCATCAGGTGGAAGTTGATCTCGCAAGAAGACTCAGAGAGTATCTTGCTTTCAGATGCGGTATGAACGAGATTTTCACATATCCTTGGATAGACGAAAAATACATCCGCGCAGCCGGAATTGATCTTGAAAATTCGGTAAGACTTGCCACACCTCCGGCTCCTGAGCTCGGATTCCTCAGATCATCACTGATACCGGGAATGCTTGAGACTGTTGAGAAGAACCACCGGTTCTTCGATGAATTCGCAGTTTTCGAAGCTGCACAGGTATTTGAGAAGGGTGAATACTGCCCGTCAAGCGCTGACGAAGTTCTCCCTGTACACAAGAATATGCTGAGCGGAGCATATGCAGGTAAAGATGCCAGAACACTGTTCTTCAAGGTGAAGGGTGTTATCGAAGGAATGCCGGGATACTGCCATTTCAAGCCTTTCACTTTCAAGCAGAAGAACAAGCCGTCATGGGCAGATGAAAAAGTATGGCTCAATGTGATAGAAGACGGAAAAATCGTCGGATCCATCGGTCTTATCTCGGTACAGGCTCTCACAGAATCAGGAGTCAAGCTCATCAGCGCTGCAGCCTTTGAGCTTGATACCGCAATGCTTGATCCATATCCGTCAAGGACCAATGAATTCAGGCATCTGCCTCAGTATCCGCTCGTTGAGCAGGATCTCTCGCTGCTCGTCGATGAATCTATGACATGGGGAGAGATTCAGGAAGCCATAAAGTACATGGTCAAGGATCTGAAATTTGTTGAAGAATACCGCGGAAAGCAGATTCCTGCCGGAAAGAAGTCGATCATGCTGAGCATCAAGATCGGAAATGATGACTCAACAATGACCTCCAAGCAGATAGAGAAGAAGATGAACGGAATAATCAAGGTGCTCGGCAAGAAGTGCGGCGCCCAGCTCCGTTAAATAATGGCAAAGTACGAACATATTGTTACAACTGAAGAATCAGGGCTGACCATCAATCAGATACTGCGGATGAATTATAAATTCTCCGCCAGGTTCAGAACCAAGATGAAGTATCAGTCGCTGGTAGATCTGAACGGAACACCGACTCCGGGTTATATAAAGCCCGGGGTCGGTGATGTGATTGGCGTAAGGCTTCCTGCTGAAACGAGTGATTTTGAGCCCGAAGATATTCCGCTCGATATCATTTATGAAGATGATGATCTTATCCTTGTCAATAAACAGCCGGGTGTAATAGTTCATCCTACAAAAGGCCACCCGCATCATACTGTCGCTAACGCAGTTATGAAATATATGATCGACAGCGGTCAGTCATTCAAAATAAGATTCGCTAATCGCATCGACATGGATACTACCGGTATAATCATAGTGGCGAAGAATGCAAATGCTCAAAACGATCTTTCGTCACAAATGAGGCGAAATACTGTCGTAAAAAAGTACTGCGCACTGGTAGAAGGCATCATAGATGAAGACCATTTTGAGATTGATCTTCCGGTCGGAAGACCTGATCAGATTTCTATACGCCGCGAGGTAATGTATGAAGGCGGAAAAAACGCTCTTAGTGAAGTTAATGTTCTTGAGCGTTTTTACTCGAAGGAGTACGGGCCATATACACTGGTTGAAGTGATACTCCACACGGGCCGCACACACCAGATACGAGTACACCTGTCACATATAGGGCATATTATCACCGGTGATATTCTGTATGGAGGAGGTACGCAGCTTCTGCAGCGTCAGGCTCTGCATGCTTACTATATTGAATTTGACCATCCTATCACAAAAAAAAGAGTAAGCTTCAGAACAGGTCTTCCGGATGACATCGCGAACGCAATAAACAAATTGAAAAACAGCGCTGAATAAGCGCTGTTTTGAATTAATTTTTTTATATGCATGCACTACAGCAGCTTGTTAGAGAGCTTGCCCCAGTGATCGTAAGCTTTAGTACGTATGAGATGTATCTCTTTTTCTGAGCGCGTGATCTCAATTCTCAGCACACCTCCGAATTCATGTGTGCGGCCATCAAATGATACAAGTACTGTTCCGCCTTCGCATCTGCCGATACCTGCTATTTTGATGGTTTCACACGAAGGGAGTATGAGACTGGATTTGAAGCATCTGTAAGCGCTTGTGTTCATCGGCGCAATAGGTGTAAGCTGCAGTACATCGATTTCAGGAGAGATCAGTGATCCGCCGAGTGAGTAGTTGTATGCAGTTGATCCTACAGGAGTGGATATTATGATGCCGTCTCCTGAGAAGTCCTGTATTTTGGTATTGTCAATAGATATCTCGTAATGTGAAGCGTGAGAATAGGGACCTCTTATGACTATTTCGTTGAGCCCTGTTCGCAGAAATTCTCCTCTGCGTGTGATGATTCTTGCCTGAACAGGACTGATGTCCTGAAGCTGGTAATCTCCCTTTGAGATATACTCCATAGTCTCCCTGAGATTAGTAGGAAGTGCTTCCTGAAAGAAACCGAGATGTCCTGTATTGATACCGATGATAGGAATTTTAGGGAAACCGCATTTGTGAACAAAGCTGAGGAATGTACCATCGCCTCCGATGCAGGCGAGGAGATCTTCGTCACCGTTGAATTCTTCGACTACTTCATAGCCAAATTCCCTGACCAGAGGGAGTAATTCATTGTAGGCTGCTCTTGATCGGTCCTTTTGATTACAGAACACGTATATCTTCATTTTGCACTCTCCGTATGCTATAATAATCTGTCAGAATATGGAATTTGAGCAATATTGCTCTGTCAATATAAATATTATAACACTACAAACAGCGTATTTAAAATATTAATGGATAAGATCAGATTTTACCGTGTACTTGACATAGACTCTGCTGATGAGTTTAAGTATTTTGAAAATCTTGCAGCTCTTCTCGAAGAAGATGAATATATTGAGGAAAATCTAATAAAAGACCTCATTCGCAATGTAGACAGGGAAAAGCTTGCTGAACATATGAGCTCCTATTTCGATGGATTTCTCGACCATCTGCCTGACAATGAGACAGATCTGTATGTGATGATCGAATCTATGGGGCGGGTATTCGATGGCCTCATCAGAGATGATATGACTGATGCAGATATAGATGCGCTTGCTTCTGAAATATCCAAGTTCCGCAAGTGGTATGTGCACGATCTTAACACGTTCAACAGGCTGACCGGTGAGGAGGCAAGCGTAAGAGACGCAAGGTTCGATATAGCTGCGGCAAAGCTTCTTGGGGAAGAAGCCGACTATGATTTCAGACTTGCTCTCGATTACGACATTGATGGATTTGATGTAAGAATAGCAGATATGATCGGTACAGCATACACTGCGGAGAACGAATCAGACAATGAATAACAGAGAAGCAATCGAAAAAAGGGAATACGAGCTTCTCTCCCCGCTCGCATGTAAGGCTGCCGAGTCAAAGGGCAGACGGTTCGAAGAAGAGCAATGCGAATACAGAACGGACTTTCAGAGGGACAGAGACCGCATAGTACATTCAAAAGCGTTCAGAAGACTTATACATAAAACACAGGTATTTTTAGCACCTGAAGGTGATCATTACAGAACCCGCCTGACCCATACTCTTGAAGTTTCTCAGATTTCACGTACTGTTGCGAGAATCCTTGCCTACAATGAAGATCTTACAGAAGCCATCGCTCTCGGACATGATCTGGGTCATACACCTTTCGGTCATGTAGGCGAAAAAGTTCTCAACAAGATCCATCCCGGTGGATTTATTCACAACGAACAAAGTCTCAGGACGGTCGATCTTATTGAGGATACCTCAAGAAGAAGAGGTCTGAATCTCACATATGAGGTGAGGGATGGCATTCTCAACCACAGGGGCAGCGTTACACCTATGACCCTTGAAGGTCAGGTCGTGAAAATCTGTGACCGTATAGCATATGTAAATCATGATATAGATGATGCATTAAGGAGCGGTGTCATAACTTTCGGGCAGCTCCCGGAGCATGAGATAGAAATACTCGGAAGCACACATTCCGATCGTATCAATAATCTTATAATTGATCTTTGCAAGAACAGTGAAGGTAAAGAAAAAGTATCTTTATCACCGGAATATGCCGATTCGCTCGGAAGGCTCAGAGAATTTATGTTCCGGAACGTTTATAATTCAACCGAGGTCAGAGGTGTATCAGATCTGGACAAGGTTGAAAGGATAATCAGTTCTTTATACAAATACTATCTCGATCATTCCGACGAGATACCGGGTATATATAAACAGATCGAAAAAGAAGAGGGCACGGAAGTCGCTGTAAAAGACCTTATTTCGGGCATGACAGACAGATACGCGCTTAATCTTTACGACAAACTGTTCGTTCCGCAGGGCTGGAGGCAATTGTGATCCATGGCTTATGACAACTTTACAGATGAACTGAAAGCTCAGCTTAATATAGTTGACATAATAGGCCGTGAAGTCGCGCTGAAAAAGTCGGGATCCAACTACATGGGGCTCTGTCCGTTTCACTCCGAAAAAACACCGTCATTCAGTGTTAACGAAAGCAAACAGTTTTACCACTGTTTCGGCTGCGGCAAGTCAGGTGATGTGATCGGCTTTGTGCAGGAGTATTACAAGTTGCCGTTCGTGGAGGCAGTCGAGAAGCTTGCTGCGGAAAATGGCATAAAGATTCCCGAAAGAAGGAGCAGCGGACCAAAGATCGACTACGACAAATATCACGGAATAAATGCGAAAGCAGCAAGATTTTTCTATAATTCCCTGGGTATAAAGGGTAATAAGGGAATTGCATACCTGAAAAAGAGAGGCCTCAGCAAAGAGACTATTACATCTTTCGGCCTCGGTTATGCTCCGGCATCAGGTCATGCGCTTGTTGATCACCTGAGAAACGAGGGCGTATCCGATGAGGATATGCTCAAATTGGGACTGGCAAATAAAGGCAAAGATGGTATTTATGACAAGTTCCGCGACAGGGTGATGTTCCCGATCATAAGCACCCAGGATAAGGTGATAGGCTTCGGCGGACGCGCGATAGGTGATTATAAACCTAAATACCTCAATTCTCCGGAGAGTGAGATCTTTCTTAAGAAGAACAACCTCTTCGGCCTAAATCTCACAAAGAAAGAAATTGACAAGGAGCAGCGTGCAATAATCGTCGAGGGATATATGGATATGATATCCCTGTATCAGAACGGAATACGCAACGTAGCAGCATCACTTGGTACGGCACTGACGCTCAATCAGGCGAGACTTCTGTGCAGATATTCAAAAAACATAATCCTTTCATACGACTCGGATTCTGCCGGTATCAATGCAGCACTGCGGGGAATCGATGTTATAAATGCAGCAGGCGGCAAGCCGAGAGTAATGAACGTTACCGACGGTAAGGATCCTGACGATTTTGTAAGAGCACATGGTAAAGAAGCGTTCCTCAGGCTTGCAGACAATGCTGTGCCTGCGACTGAGTATAAGCTGAGGCTTGCAAGAAGAGGATTCGATTTAAGAAACGACAGGGACATACTTGAATATATTGATAAAGTGGTGCCTGTACTTAAAGATTTAGGACCTGTAGAACAGGATATATACGTAAGAAAGCTCTCCTCAGAGTTCGGAATATCCGAAAGCGCCATAAACATGGCTGTGAAAGCAAGTGGCGATAATAACAAAAGCGTCAACAATAACATAAACAGAGCCGGAAGTGAACGGGCCGTCAGAGACTCGGTCAGAAGAGCCGGCAACAAAGGTTTTTACGACCGTTTTGAGATGGCATTCGTCATACTGGCGATGCACGATCCAAGATATATCAAGCGTTTCAGGGATGACGGCATAGTTTTCGGAAATGCGCTTGCGAATAAGATATTGCTCGTAGAAGAATCGCTCTGCAATGATGCACAGGTAGCGGTACACGGGATAAGTAAAGAAAAAATATTCGAAGCACTTGATCCGGATGAAGAAGCTGAATTCACAAAACAGCTTGAATCAATACAAACGGGGCCCGATGATGAGGTCTTCTACAAAGAAACGAAGGCAGGGTACCTGGCCGGTAAATACCGGGACGAAAAAACCGAGGTCACAAACAGCATAGCGGTTGCAGAAAAGATGGGAAGAACCGATGAAATTGAAAGGCTTGTGATAAGGTTAATGGAGCTCGATTCACTCATCAGTGAGGTTCTCAATGAATGAAACGGCTTTGATGCAAAAGGGAGAACCTTAAATTACGGGACTTGAGACTTGCAAAAAAACAAATGGAGGATAGTAATGCCTGAGAAAATCAAAAACAAAATCAATGGGTTTGATGACATTTATGACGGTAATGATGAAGCTTTTGAAATGACAAAGACAGAAGAAGCGGCTAATCTGATAGTAGAGTCCGCAAAAATGTCTGGCAATGAAATCACTTACAATGAAATTAATGCTCTGATAGCAGACTCGAATTTTGATAAGGATGCACTTGAAGAGATATATGATCTCGTTGAGAGCAAGAATGTAAGCATTATCGAAACAAGAGAACCGAATGCAAGCGAGCTTGAAGACGATGATGTCGATGACGACGAGATCCTGGAACTTGAACTGGAAGAAGATGATCTGCTCAACGACGAAGAAGACGAAAAAAAGAGTGGCGTAATCATCAAATCATCAGGAGAAATCGAAGTCAGTGATTCGGCGAAGAATATCCCTACGGATGATCCGGTCAGGATGTACTTCAAAGAGATCGGCAAGGTTCCTCTTCTCACTGCAGATGAGGAGAGAGATCTCGCTATAAGGATCGAGCAGGGTGATGAAGAAGCTAAAAAGAAGCTTTGTGAATCAAATCTTAGACTGGTGGTAAGTATTGCCCGCAGATATCTTAACAGAGGTCTTTCGTTCCTGGATCTTATTCAGGAAGGAAATCTCGGCCTCATAAAGGCTGTTGAAAAGTTCGACTACACCAAGGGATACAAGTTCTCCACCTACGCAACATGGTGGATCAGACAGGCCATAACCAGATCCATCGCTGATCAGGCCCGTACCATTCGTATCCCGGTGCACATGGTTGAGACCATTAACAAACTAATCAGGATTTCCAGACAGCTTCTGCAGGAGTACGGGCGCGAACCGACCAGCGAAGAAATAGCTAAAGAAATGGGAATCTCTGTAGAGAAAGTAAGGGAGATCAAAAAAATCAGTCAGGACCCGGTATCCCTTGAGACACCAATCGGTGAAGAGGAAGACAGCCATCTTGGCGACTTTATACCTGACGAGGACATTCCTTCACCGGTTGATGCAGCAGCTTATTCGATGCTTCAGAAGCAGCTTCGTGAAGTTCTCGACACACTGAGTGAGAGAGAAAAGAAGGTGCTGATACTGAGATTCGGACTCGATGACGGACGTCCGCGTACACTGGAAGAGGTAGGCAGAGAGTTCAACGTAACACGTGAAAGAATACGTCAGATCGAAGCAAAGGCTCTCCGCAAACTCAGACACCCAAGCCGCAGCAAAAAACTGCGTGATTATCTGGAGTAATGAGACTCAGCAAAAGGATTTATGCACTTGCGGATAATGTGATAAACGGTGACAGCATTGCTGATATAGGGACGGATCATGGATACGTCCCTATGCTTTTAATGAAACATGGCGTTTCGCCGCGGGTCATCATGTCAGATATAAGTGAAGGATCGCTTGCAAAAGCAAAAGAGACGTTTTCAGCCTGCAGACTCGGTGACAGGGTCAGTGAATCCGATTTCCGCATAGGTGACGGTTTGCGGACTGTTGAAGCCGGAGAGGTAGACGAACTGATAATAGCCGGACTCGGAGGCCACACGATAAAAAACATCCTTGCTGATGATGAAGGCAAGAGTAAAAGTTTCAAACGATTGATCCTTCAGCCAAGAAAACATTCCGGCACTCTGAGATACTATCTGTATACCCATGGGTGGGACATTGAGTCTGAGAAACTTGCCGAAGAGGGCAAGTTTGCATGTGAGATCATTACAGCCATTCCATCTGAAGAATCAGGCAGGGAAGCTTTATATCCGGAAGATGATATACGCTGGAAATATCCTGAGGGTATAGTGACAGCAAATCCAGAACTGGCATTGAACAGGATACGATGGAAGCTAAGCAGTCTTGAAGAGCAGCAGGCAAACCTGCTGTCCGGAGAAGCACAGCATGAAACCATTCTTGAAAAAATCAGGGGAGATCATGCTTATCTGTTAAAACTGGAAGAAAAAGCTGTCAACGCGTTGAAAACTTTCTGAACATGATTATAATATAGCAAGATTTTGGGCAGACCAGACGATCGCGTGCTTACGCATGAGGAAAGTCCGGGCTCCGCAGGGCAAGGATGACGGATAACGTCCGCCGCAGGTAACTGTAGGGAAAGTGCAACAGAAACATTCCGCCGAAACGGGTAATGCCGTGGTAAGGTTGAAATGGTGAGGTAAGAGCTCACCGGGGCTGTGGAGACGCAGCTGCCGTGTAAACCCCATCCGGAGCAAGACAAAATGGGCATTATGTGGTGCGGCCCGTACCCGCCCAGAGGTATGTCGCATGAGGCTGCAGGCAACTGCAGTCCTAGATGGATGATCGTCAGATACAGAACCCGGCTTACGGTCTGCCCAGATTGTTATAAAATTTTTTACGGGACAATAATAAAAAGGGTAACTCCGTGAATCACGGAAAAAAGGAAAAAATGGTTAGACTTGGAATCGATGTAGGATCTACAACTGTAAAGCTTGTATTGCTGGATGACGATAATAACATCGTTTATTCGAAGTATGAGCGTCATATGTCAAATGTCTTTGAGAAAGCCGGTGAGTTAATAAAAGAGCTCAGAGAACTCAAAGGCAATATTTCCGTCAGGCCAATAATTACCGGTTCCGGCGGTCTTTCACTTGCGGATCTTTTCGGAATAAGATTTGAGCAGGAAGTCATTGCTTGCAGCAAAGCTGTCGAGGAACTCATACCTGAGACCGATGTAGCAATCGAACTTGGCGGTGAGGACGCAAAAATTACTTTCTATGGATCAACTGTTGAGCAGAGAATGAACGGCACCTGTGCAGGAGGAACCGGAGCTTTTATCGACCAGATGGCTGTTCTTCTGAATACGGATGCTTCAGGTCTCAATGAAGCGGCTAAAGATCATAAGATCATTTATCCTATAGCTTCAAGATGCGGTGTTTTCGCAAAAACCGATATACAGCCTCTTATAAATGACGGAGCAAAGACTGCTGATATAGCAGCTTCAATTTTCCAGGCTGTAGTCAACCAGATGATTTCCGGACTTGCATGCGGCCATCCTATAAAAGGAAAAGTAGCATTTCTTGGCGGCCCTCTGGAATATCTTTCAGAACTCAGAAAAAGGTTTATCAAGACGCTCAATCTCAAGGATGAGGATGTGGTATTCCCTCAGAATGCCAAGTTCTTTGTAGCTATTGGAGCGGCATATCTTGCTGACAATGAAGAGCCTGTAGAACTCGATTACCTGATTTCCAAACTGGAGAATGCTTCTCCTGATGATATTTCCGATACTAAATACCTGAGGCCGCTGTTCGAAAACGAAGGAGAGCTGACTGAGTTCAGGACACGTCATGCAAAAGATACCATTACAAGAGGAGATCTCTCAAAAGCTGATGGTCCTGTTTTCCTTGGTATAGATGCCGGATCCACCACTACGAAAGCCGCAGTCATCAACAGGGACAGGGAACTTCTTTATGAACATTACAGCAATAATGAGGGAGACCCTCTCTCAGTCGTAAAACAGGTGCTTAAGGAGGTTTACGCTTTACTTCCTGAGAAGGCGTTCATCGGCAGATCGGTAGTAACGGGCTACGGCGAAGGCCTCATACAGGCTGCGTATAAGATAGATGCCGGAGAGATAGAGACAATGGCTCACTATAAGGCTGCAAAGCAGTTCCTTCCTGAAGTGAGCTTCATTCTGGATATCGGCGGTCAGGACATGAAATGCATGCAGATCCATGATGGAGCGATAAGCAGTATCATGCTCAATGAGGCCTGCTCATCGGGATGCGGATCATTTATCGAAACTTACGCTAAGTCAGTCAGCATGAGTGTTCCTGAATTCGCAGCAGAAGCGCTTAAGAGCCGCAGACCGGTAGATCTCGGAACAAGATGCACCGTGTTCATGAATTCAAAAGTGAAACAGGCTCAGAAGGAAGGCTCGTCGATAGCTGATATATCTGCAGGCCTTTCATATTCAGTAATAAAGAATGCTCTTTATAAGGTCATAAAACTCAGAAACAATTCGGATACCGGAGATCATGTAGTTGTACAGGGAGGCACATTCCTGAATGAAGCTGTTCTCAGGAGCCTTGAACTCATACTTGAAAAAGATGTGGTGAGGCCTGACATATCCGGACTTATGGGAGCATACGGATGCGCGATCATCGCCGGTGACGAATATGTTGAAGGCGAGCGGTCAGGAGTCCTTCCTCTTGAAGACGTTGACAGTTTCAGTGTAAAGACATCCAATGCAAGATGCGGAGGCTGCGGCAACAACTGTCTTCTTACTATTTCAAAATTTGCTGACGGTGGAAGATATATAACGGGCAACCGCTGTGAAAAAGGTGCAGGAGGCGGAAACAGTAAGTCAGAGCTTCCTAATCTCTATAAAATAAAGAATAAACTTCTCTTCGACAGACCTGTTCTTGATGAAAAAGACGCAAAGAGAGGAACGATCGGTATTCCGAGAGTGCTTAATATGTACGAGAACTACCCGTTCTGGCATGCCTTTTTCACGAAACTGGGTTTCAGGGTGATACTGAGTCCTCCGACAAGCAAGGAAATGTATCAGAGCGGTATGGACACTATATCGTCAGATACTGCGTGTTATCCGGCAAAGGTTGTACATGGTCACATCAAATGGCTTGTAGAAAACGGTGTGAAGCGTATATTCTATCCGTCAATCAACTATGAGGCTGTTGAAGACAGGACCGCGCCGAATCATTACAACTGCCCTGTAGTTGCTACATATCCGGAAGTTATCGACAAAAATATGGCCGATTACTTCTATGATAATGAAGTTGAATTTTATCATCCGTTTGTCCCATATGATGACGATCAGCGATTCATCCGTCAGATGACAGGCTTCTTCTCAGGAAGCAGAAGCGTTGATACTGAAGCAACTGAAAATATCGTAAAGAGCTACGGCCTGGGGGAAGACGGACGTGAATATTCTCTTTATGGAATCAATACTGATCTGCTCGAAATAGAGCATGCTCTGAATGCAGGAAGGACAGCACAAAGAGCATATAAGAGAAGGGTAGCTGAAGCAGGAACCAAAGCTATCGAATACATGAGAGAACATGGCAAGAAAGGAATCGTTCTTTCCGGAAGGCCATATCATATAGATCCTGAGATCAATCATGGTATTGACGAACTCATCACGCAGCAGGATATGGTAGTTCTGTCTGAAGACTCTGTCAGCTGGAAGGTAAAAGCTGCCAGACCTGTCCGGATACTCGACCAGTGGGTATATCATTCAAGACTTTACAAGGCTGCAATATTTGCCGGTCAGCATGATGATATTGAAGTTATACAGCTTAATTCATTCGGCTGCGGACTTGACGCTGTTACCACTGATGAGGTCGATGAGCTGCTGCAGCAGAACAATAAGCTTTATACAGTTCTTAAGATTGATGAAGGTGCTAATCTCGGAGCTGCCAGAATAAGAATAAGATCTTTAAAGGCTGCTCTCGATGAACGCCAGAAGCTTGGTACAAAAGCGCGCAAAGTAAACAAACCGTACAAGCGCAAACT
Source organism: Mogibacterium sp. (assembly GCA_017431685.1). Classification (GTDB taxonomy): domain Bacteria; phylum Bacillota; class Clostridia; order Peptostreptococcales; family Anaerovoracaceae; genus Crickella. The sequence goes on along the minus strand of JAFRKO010000037.1, from coordinate 1,306 downwards.
CTTCACAAAAGAGATGAGAAATGACGGATACACTCTTCTTGTGCCGCAGATGTCACCGATGCACTTCCAGTATTTCGAACCTGTATTAAAGGCTGCGGGATATAATGCTGTACTTTTGCCTGCAGTAACGAAGGAATCCGAAGAGGAAGGCCTCAGATATGTCAATAATGATGCATGCTATCCTACGATTGTAACTCTTGGTCAGATCATATACGCGCTTAAATCAGGTGAATACGATTTAAGCAAAACCGGAGTGTTCATGTCACAGACCGGCGGAGGATGCAGGGCAAGCAATTACGTAGCACTGCTCAGAAAGGCGCTTAAAGATCTCGGAATGGAGCAGATTCCGGTCATCTCGTTCAATATGGTCGGCCTGGAAAGAAATCCGGGATTCTCGATAACACCAAGACTTGCACTTTCGCTTGTTTACGGAGCACTCTACGGGGATCTCATGATGAAATGCGTTTACAGAATCAGGCCGTATGAGATCGAGAAGGGGTCTGCACAGGCAGTTATGGATTCCTGGTTCGATAAGATCACTAAAAACTGCATGGATCTCAATAAAAAGACCCTCAGGAGAAATCTTGAACTTATCGTTAAAGATTTTGACAGCATTCCTATTCATGAAGATATGGTAAAACCGAAGGTCGGCATAGTAGGGGAAATCCTTGTAAAGTACCATCCGAACGCAAACAACAATCTTGTTGAGACCATCGAAGCAGAAGGAGGCGAGGCAGTCGTGCCGTCGTTCATCGACTTCTTTGAATACGGCTTCATCAACAAGGTGTTCAACTACAACAACCTTTCGGGTACATGGAGAGACATGGCCATCAATAAAGCGCTTCTCAGCTTCATCGAATCGTACAGAAAGTACTCAAGGGAAGCGTGCAGAAAGAGCAAGCGCTTTGAGCCTGACTGCCGTATCGAAGAGACCGCAAAAAATGCGGAAAGATTCATATCAATCGGAAATCAGTGCGGTGAAGGCTGGCTTCTTACAGGAGAAATGGTCGATCTTATTGACAGCGGAGTAAAGAACATCCTCTGCCTGCAGCCGTTCGCATGTCTGCCTAATCACGTTGCGGGCAAAGGAATGCTGAAGGCTCTCAGGCAGTATGATGAGAAAGCTAATATCGTTGCGATCGACTATGATCCCGGAGCTTCAACTGTAAATCAGCTCAACCGTATAAAGCTCATGATGTCAACAGCATTCAAGAACCTTGAAGATGAAAAGGCCTGAGCGTATAATAAAGGCATAAAGATCAATCAATGAAATAAGGAGGCTACTACCTATGGGTAGACACGGGAC
>JAFRKO010000064.1 GCA_017431685.1 Mogibacterium sp. | reverse complement strand
GCGGGCTCACAGCCGGAATTTATTATGTCTCTGTCGGAATATAAGAAGATGTATGGATATGGCGGCTGGTCATATAGCGGGAATATCTATGCGTATACAATCAGATAATACTGTGGTGAGGCGCTTCTCTATAAAACGTATATAGGAGATTTCCCTGAGGGAAAGCGCCACAGAAACATAGGCGATCATACCCAGTACAGAGCAGGAGATCACCATGAAGCGATCATCCCTAAGGACAAATTCGAAGAAGTCCAGAGGCTTATTGAAAGCAGAAGCCGGAAGAAGTCCCGGGACTTTTAGTATCACATATAACACTTGCTAATACACAGTTTAAGAGCAATATATACAACTACCATAAAATAAGGAGGTACGAGTATATGTTGCTTTTTGATACCCCTGTGTGGCAGAATAGTTGTCAGTGAATAGTCCGACCTCTGGTGGTAGAATAATCACCAGAAGAAAGGAGCTGACACATGCAATACAGTGACGAACTGAAGAACTCACTGCTCCGCAGGATGCTTCCTCCAAACAACGAGTCGATCACCAAGATCGCGCGTGAGGAAGGTATCGCCGAGCAGACTCTCCGTAACTGGAGAGACAAGGCCAGAGCCGACGGTATCGCTGCTCCAGGTATCGATGCCACAGCCGACAAATGGAGCACACAGGATAAATTCCTGATCGTAGTTGAAACAGCAAGCATGACCGAGACCGAACTGGCAGAGTATGCCAGGAAGAAAGGCCTCTATGTCGAACAGATCAAGGCGTGGAAGGACGCCTGCATGAACGCCAACGGCGGAGTCGCTCAGGAAGCTGCCCGCCTTACCAGGGAGCTGAAGGCCGCAGAGCGAGCAAACAAACAGCTCCAGAAAGAACTCGACCGCAAGGAGAAGGCTCTCGCAGAGACAGCAGCGCTGCTGGTACTGCGAAAAAAAGCAGATGCGATCTGGGGGGATCCCGAGGACGAATGATCAGCGAGCCGGATCGCATGGAAGCAATAGAGCTGATCGAGGAGGCTGTTGTCTCCGGTGCAAGGCTTAGAAAAGCCTGCAAGGAACTCGGGATAACTGAGCGCACATACTACAGATGGGTCGGCCTGCATAAGGAGCACGGCTCTTATGAAGACCGCCGCCCACACGCTGAGCACCCGGAACCAGCCAATAAGCTGAGTCCGGAAGAGCGTCAGCAGATACTGGATACGGTGAATGATCCGAAGTATGCAAGCATGCCGCCGTGCGAGATCGTTCCTGCCCTTGCAGATGAAGGCATATACATCGGTTCAGAGTCCACATTCTACCGCATCCTCAGAGAAGAAAAGATGCAGAACCACAGAGGCCGGGCCGAAGAGCCGCAGCACAGACCAATCTCATCACACGAAGCTACGGCACCGAACCAGGTGTGGATGTGGGACATCACATATCTCAGAGGTCCGATCAAGGGACTGTTCTACTATCTGTATATGATCATCGATCTCTTCAGCCGCGACATAGTCGGCTGGGAGGTCTGGGAGACCGAAGACAGTGAGCATGCAAGTGAGCTGATCCGAAGAGCCTGTCTGAAGCAGAAAAGACTGACGACTGCGCCGCTCGTACTTCACTCCGACAACGGAACACCAATGAAGGGTGCCACAATGCTGGAGACACTGTACAAACTCGGGATAACTCCATCGAACTCAAGACCTCGGGTCAGCAATGACAACGCCTACTCTGAGAGCATCTTCAGGACACTTAAGTACAGGCCGAACTACCAGCCAAACGGCTTCGCATCGATCGAAGAGGCGAGAGCATGGTGTGCAGAGTTCGTGCAGTGGTACCGCTGTGAGCACCACCACTCCGGGATCAACTTCCTCTGTCCGGCAGACCTTCACGAAGGTCGCGGACAGAAAATGCTGAAAAAGCGCCATGATTTGTATGAACTTGCCAAAGAGCTTCATCCGGAGCGTTGGAATGGCAGAGCCACCCGCAACTGGACGCTGCCGGAAGTGGTATATCTGAATCCGGTCAATGAATCTGAAACATTGAGTTCAAAGACCGGTAAGGCCAGCCAGGATGAAAATGCCGCATAGCATCGCATCCTGAATAGACAGATGACCTTAGATAACATAATATGCTATACTGTGACTGCTTTACCGATATGGAGGACAGTGCAACGCTGGGGAGCGACACGAGCGCCATACCGGGTTTGCGAGAGGCAGTGCAGACAATGGTGCTGCCTTTTTCATTTGCCTCTTGGAAACCAAAGCGATAAACCCCAGGGGGTTCGGGGGACTGGTCCCCCGAGCAGTGGACGACCGGGCAGTAATGATCAGCCCATTACTTTCCGGACACCACCCAATATACAATTTGATCAACCTGCGTATAGGTGCATACCTATATAGGTGATCACCTATATTGCCAAACGGCCACACAGGGAGAAAGGAGTGCATGCCATGTCGTACAGTATGGGCGGCGGCATCTCGTCTGAATCCCAGATCAGGGCACAGGCAAAATATGATGCCCAATATACAAAACGCGTGTCGCTAAAACTTAACATACGAACTGACAAAGACATCATTCGCTGGCTATGGGGTCAGCGTTCGATGCAGGGTTCGATCAAGCGACTGATCCGCGAGGACATAGCCAGAAGCGAAGCCTCGCAGGAGTAACAAACAAGTCCGTTATCCCTAAAAACATAAATGCTATTTTTACTGACAACTACCTTGACAACGAGCGGTTTTCGCCTGCACTAAGATCAGGAAGAAGGTAGAACGATTGAAAGATATAACCGAATAATGCATTTCTATACTTGGCAGCTTCTTTTCTGCTAAGTATTTCTGCATTAATCCCTTCTACCAGATATTCTCCCGATGTCAGATTATCAATGAGTCCGATT
>JAFRKO010000063.1 GCA_017431685.1 Mogibacterium sp. | reverse complement strand
CCCCCAACCTGCTGATTACAAATCAGCTGCTCTACCGTTGAGCCACATCAGCGCATTGGCGACCGGGAACGGGCTCGAACCGTCGACCTCCAGCGTGACAGGCTGGCATTCTAACCAGCTGAACTACCCGGCCCAATAGTATTATGTAATGGTACTGCGTCTTTGTATATTTCAAGACGCTTGATTATATTAGCACGATTGTATAATTGTGTCAAATACTATTTTGTCATTTTTTTAATTCTTTTTTAAAGTACAATATATCTGCCCAATGTGACGTTCTCACTTAGGAGCACCGCTCTTCCTGAAGTCATGTCAGAAACCGCTGATTTCAAGCGTTCCGTCTCTTCTTTAGGGCAGCTTATCACAGCAGTAACCATCTCAGTATACTCTACATCACCCAGATCAAAGCCTCTGTCTGAAGCATAATTTGTTATTTTACTGAGAAAAGTATAATCAAAAGAATACTTTAGAAGAGAGCTTTCTTTTACATCACATATACCCGCAGCTTCTATTCCCAGCTTCGCAGCATGCGTGTATGCCCTCGCTAATCCGCCTGTGCCGAGTTTTATTCCGCCAAAGTACCTGGTAATCACAATTGCCACATTTGTGAGCTCCTCGGCCGTTATAAGCTTCAGAACGGGCATACCTGACGTGCCCTGCGGCTCTCCGTCATCGCTTGCCCACTGATGTTCGCTCCCTGCTCCGCACACAAAAGCCGGCACATTGTGAGTCGCGTCCCTGTACTTCTCTTTTATACCGGCAATGAAAAGCCTCGCCTCCTCCGGCGTTTCCGCCGGGGAGACGTGAGCTATGAAGCGCGACTTCTCAACAATGTATTCAGCCTCGCCGTATTGATATACAGATTTGTATAAAAACATCAGGCCTCTTCTTTACAGTATGTACTTGTCTACGTCGACTTCCTTGATCTTTGCGCCAAGCTTATCGAGCACGTATTCTCTGTTGATCAGAACTTCAGTCATCTCAGGATCAGGCAGATTGTAAGATACGTCCTCAAGAAGTATCTCAAGAATCGTGTGCAGTCTTCTGGCACCGATGTTCTCGGTCTCTTCGTTCATAAGATATGCCAGATTTGCGATTTCATCAATTGCATCATCCGTGAACTCAACACTGACGCCCTCTGTTTCGAGCAGAGCCTTCTGCTGCTTTGTGACAGCATTTTCAGGAACTGTGAGAATCTTCTTGAAATCCTCCTTGTCGAGGTTGCTGAGTTCAACGTTTATCGGGAATCTTCCCTGAAGCTCCGGTATAAGGTCGCTCGGTTTAGACACATGAAAAGCGCCTGCTCCAATAAACAGCATATGATCTGTCTTTACCGGACCGTACTTTGTGTTGACAACACTGCCTTCAACTATAGGCAGAATATCTCTCTGAACGCCCTCTCTGGATACATCAACACCCGATCTCATGCCGTTTCCGGAAGCGATCTTGTCTATCTCATCGATGAAAATGATACCGTTCTGCTCAGCGTTCTGAAGAGCTTCATCCGTAACCTGATCCATATCGATCAGTTTCTGTGCTTCCTGCTCTCTGAGTATGCGTCTTGCATCACTGACCTTGCATTTCTTTTTCTTGGTCTTCTTAGGCATCATACTGTCAAAGATGTTGCCTATGGCGATCATGCCTTCATTCTGATTGTCAAGCTGATTCGTCTTCGGTACGTCATCAACTTCTATCTCAATGATCTGATCTTCGAGAAGGCCTGCGCGCAGCTGCTCTCTCACCTGATCTCTGGCCATCTTGATATCAGCGTATTCCCTGCTGGATTCATATTCTCTCTGCTTGTTTTCCTCGTACTCCTGTCTCTGGGTCTTATAACCGAGATTTCCGAAGATGTTGCCAAGCTGTACACCGCTGCTGTTTTCATTCTTTGGGCTTGGAATGATGGATTTGACAATAATGTCTTCTGCGATGACATCAGCCATCTCAGCGTTTTCATCCATTCTCTTCTGTTTGCTCAGCCTCATAGACGCCTCAACGAGGTCTCTGATCATTGAATCCACATCGCGGCCGACGTAACCTACCTCAGTAAATTTTGTAGCTTCAACCTTAACGAAAGGAGCATCCATGAGCTTTGCAAGCCTGCGGGCGATCTCGGTCTTTCCTACTCCTGTAGGTCCCATCATGAGGATGTTTTTAGGCGAGATCTCCTCTCTCATCTCCTCGGAGAGAAGGCTTCTTCTGTAGCGGTTTCTCAGCGCTATCGCTACATATTTCTTTGCTTCGTCCTGGCCGATGATATATTTATCGAGCTCCGCTACTATCTGTTTCGGAGTCATGTTTTTGATATTGTCTGCCATGGTCTCCTCCTAAAGCTTTTCAACTGTGATGTTATTGTTTGTATATACACAGATATTGGAAGCGATCTCGAGCGATTTTCTGACTATTGTCTCTGCATCCAGATCCGTATTCTCAAAAAGTGCTACAGCTGCAGAATATGCATAATTTCCGCCTGAACCTATAGCTACTACATCCTTATCCGGTGAAATAACTTCGCCGTTGCCGGATATAACGAGCAGGTCGTTTTCATCCGCGACTATCATGAGAGCCTCAAGACTCCTCATCGCCTTATCAGATCTCCAGTACTGTGCCAGATCAACAGCAGCTCTCTTGAGATTTCCTGCGTGCTCTCCGAGCTTATTCTCAAACTTCTCAGTCAGTGAAAAAGCATCAGCAACAGAGCCCGCAAATCCGGTGAGAACTCTGTCCTTGTAGATTTTCTTTACCTTCTTTGCGCCGTTCTTCATGATGGTGGTCTCACCCATCGTTACCTGTCCGTCACCGCCAATAGCGATGTCCCCGTCAGGTCTTCTGACAGCGCAGATCGTTGTTGCGTGAAACTGGATCATTTCTTCTTCTCCTTGTATTTACACTCAGGGTTTGAGCACTTTACAGTGCCGCTTTTACCTTTGGTTTTTACCAGCATAGATCCGCAGTCCGGGCATATTTCCCCTGTCGGCTTATCCCAGAATACCACATCGCATTCCGGATATCCGCTGCAGCCGTAGAACAGCTTGCCGGACTTGCGGCCTTTCTTTTCTATTATGTCCTTGCCGCACTTCGGACACTTTACACCTGTCGATTTAACGATAGGCTTTGTATTTTTACATTCAGGATACCCCGTACATGCGAGGAATCTTCCGAATCTGCCTTCCTTTATGGCCATAGGCTTGCCGCAGAGCTCGCAGACTTCATCAGAAAGGACAACTTCCTTTTCGATGCGTTCCACTTCTCTGTCAGCCACTTTCAGCTCTTCACTGAAGCCCTTGTAGAAATCTGCTATTACTTTCTTCCATTCCTTTTCGCCGAGTTCTACGCTGTCGAGGTTGTCTTCCATCTCGCCTGTGAACTTGACATCCACGATATCCGAGAAATAAACCTGCAGTATACCTATGACATCAAATCCGAGTTTTGTAGGCTCCAGAGCCTTTTTAACGCGCTTGATGTACTTTCTGTTCACCAGCACGGAGATTATGGAAGCATATGTACTCGGTCTTCCAATGTTCTTCTCCTCCATCTCTTTTACAAGGCTGGCTTCTGTATACCTTGCCGGCGGCTGGGTGAACTTCTGCTCCTTTATGAGCTTTTCAAGATCGAGCACCTGTCCCTCAGTCAGCTTCGGAACATTGACTTCGCCTTCAGGATTTGTCGTTTTATAGACTTTCTTCCAGCCGTCAAACGACATGCGTGCTCCGTTTGCTTTGAACTGATATCTGCCATTATCGATGAGCACCTGCATGGTGTCAAATTCTGCGGCTGCCATGCGAGATGCAACGAATCTCTTCCATATCAGATCGTATAGCTTGTACTGATCCTGTGTGAGAGAATCCTTTATCATAGAAGGCTCCAGGTTCACATCTGACGGTCTGATGGCCTCATGGGCATCCTGCATTGCCTTATTCTTATTTGAGAATACATTGTTGCCGACGTATTCCGCTCCGTATTTATCCGTTATATATGAGGAAGCCGCAGCAATTGCCTGTGAAGATACTCTTACAGAATCTGTCCTGATATATGTGACCAGACCGCGGGCTCCGATTCCCTTAAGGTTTACTCCTTCATATAGCTGCTGGGCAATCTGCATTGTCTTGCTGGTCTGGAACCCAAGCTTTATGGATGCATCCTGCTGCATGCTGGATGTTGTGAACGGTGCATAAGGCTTGGTCTTCCTCTTGCCCTCTTTTATGGAGCTTACGATGTACTCGCCCTTGCCAAGCTCTGCTTCTATGGCATCAGCAGTCTCCTGATTCTTTACTGACGCTTTTCTTCCGCCTATTTTACTTAGTTCAGCTACAAAGCCGTCACCAAAGTCAGCAGCTATCCGCCAGTATTCTTCCGGTATGAAATCGAGGATCTCGCGCTCTCTGTCGCAGATCAGCTTAAGAGCTGCAGACTGTACCCTTCCTGCAGAAAGACCCCATGCGACTTTCTTCCAGAGCAAAGGGCTTATCTGATATCCTACCAGCCTGTCAAGAACCCTCCTTGCCTGCTGCGCGTCTACCAGGTCTGTATCGATCGCGCGCGGCTCCTTAATGGCTTCCTGCACGGTCTGCTTGTTGATCTCATTGAACATGACACGGCATTTTGTATCCGGATCTATATCCAGGAGATGTGCAAGATGCCACGAGATGGCCTCTCCCTCGCGGTCAGGGTCCGTTGCGAGAAGCACTTTGGATGCTGCCGCTGCCTCCTTTTTGATCTCCTTGATGGTATCGCCTTTACCCCTGATGTTTATGTATTCCGGTTCAAAATTATCAGCTACGTCTACTCCAAGTCTGCTCTTAGGCAGATCCCTTACATGTCCGACTGACGCGATGACTTTATACCTTGATCCCAGATATTTACTTATTATCTTTGCCTTTGACGGCGACTCTACCACCAGCAGTGTTTTATTGGCTTTTGCAGGTGCCTTTGTCGCTTTTTTTGCAGCTGCCATTAACTTCTCCTTTTATATATAATGTAGATTTTTTACAATTTGAAACTTTAGCACATATTGCCGATGTGTCAAGTGGTTTTTTCTTCACATATATTCTTACACTATCTGCTGAGGTATATTCTCCCCGCATAGGATTCAACCACGCCTTTGATCTCCATGACCGTCACGAGCGAGTTGGCAAGTCCCGGACTCAGGCCTGTGCCGCTGATGATTTCTTCCATTGTGGCACCGCTCATCTGCCTTATAACATCAAATATACGGCGCTCATCTGTATCCAGATTGTTATCTGCAATATCTGTCTGCTTAGGCACAGCACCAATGTCTCTTATCAGGTCATCAATTATAATAAGAGGAACCGCTCCGTCCCTTATCAGCAGATTGCATCCTATGCTCGTCTGACTGTTTATATTACCCGGAACTGCATAAACAGTTCGCCCCTGATCTGAAGCGCATTTTGCGGTTATGAGAGAACCGCTGTTCAGGCCTGCCTCTACTACTACCAAAGCTTCGGAAAGACCGCTTATTATTCTGTTCCTTGCAGGGAAATTGCCTTTGAACCCCTCAGTTTCAGGAGAATACTCGCTTACAACCAGGCCTCCGCATTCAAGACCTTTCCTCATAAGGCTGCGATTGCGCTGAGGTGTCATATGATCGATCCCGCTTCCAAGCACACCAATGACTTTCCCGTCAGCTTCAAGAGCTCCTTCGTGTGAATATCCGTCTATACCAAGAGCAAGCCCCGATGTTACGGTCAGACCGCTTTCGGCAAGTCTTCTGCCTATCATCAGCGCCACATTCTTACCATAAACGGTATTCTTTCTTGCACCTACAACTCCTACCGATCTCGTTTTCAGCAGCTCTGTGTTTCCCGTGCAGTAAAGCTTTTCCGGCGGATTGGGTATTTCTCTGAGTCTTGCCGGGTATTCAATCGAATCAATATCTATTTTTACTGTTTCTATCATGTTGATCACTCCTGCAGTCTGTATCCGAGAGCTTCTGCTATGTGCCCGGTTTTTATTTTTTCGCTTGCATCAAAGTCGGCAATTGTTCTCGCAACCCTTAACGTTCTGTTGCAGCCTCTTGGAGACATGGCAAAAGCTTCATATGCTCTTTTCATGAATTTTGCTTCTTCTTTACCCAGACTGCAGTACTTTTCCAGATCATGGTCCGGTATTTCCGAATTGAAGAACGATTGCCCTCTTGCTGCTGCAAACTTCAGAGATTTCTCAACCTGAGCTCTCATTTCTCCTGTCGTAAGACCTTTGCTTCCGCCTGTGAGCTCTTCATAGCCGACTCTCTCCATTGTTATTTTCATGTCTATGCGATCCATTATCGGCCCGCTTAGCTTGCGCCTGTATCTGTCAATATCTGCCTGCGTGCAGGTGCATTCCCTGTCCGGATCACCCAGAAATCCGCAGGGACATGGATTCGCTGCCATTACTACCTGAAAATTGCACGGAAATGTATATGCTTCGCCTTTTCTGAAATGCGTTATCTTCTTTTCTTCGAGCGGTATCCTGAGCGATTCGATCACTTCCTTTTTGAATTCACAGATTTCATCCAGAAACAGCACTCCGTTATGCGCAAGAGTAATCTCTCCCGGTACAGGATTCGCTCCCCCTCCGACCAGACCTGCGCGTCCTATAGTATGATGCGGCGCTCTGAAAGGCCTTTTATATCTTAGGCGTATACTGTCGGATCCACGGCCTGCGACCGAGCGCACTATAGCGGTTTCCAGAAGTTCGCGATCGGTCATAGCGGGCATTACACCGGCCATCCTGCCCGCGATCATGGTCTTTCCGCACCCTGGGCTGCCGATCATGAGCAGGCCGTGTCTTCCGGCTGCCGCAATCACAACAGCCCTTTTTGCATTCTCCTGCCCTGCAAGGTCTGCAAAATCCGGTTCATCTTCACTTTCTTCTTCCGCAGAGTTTTTGCTCCTTAAAATATACCGGGCATCTCCCGGCCTGACCTTGCTTATAAGGCCTTCTGATACGGATTCTGCTGCTTCCGCCGGATCAATTGATATAAGAGTCGCACATTCTCTGAGGCTGGTCACAGCATAAATATTCCCGCCGGCAAGAGATGCCTCAGCTCTGTTGGCTTCCGGCACAATAATGCCTTTCAACCCTATGTCATTCATGTGAAGCATCATTGGAAGAGCGCCTTCAACGCCAAGAACTCTGCCGTCAAGCGCAAGTTCGCCTATGATTCCCCATTTATCAAGCATACGCGATCTTATGCAGCCCTCACTCGCAAGTATTCCCGCTGCTATAGGAAGATCCAGACAGCTGGAGTTCTTGCGCAGGCTTGCCGGGGTCAGATTGACTGTAATACGGCCTTTGGGGAATTCATACCCTGAATTGATTATTGCGTTTTTTATTCTTTCGCGCGACTCCATCACCATAGTTGACGCCAGTCCCGACATGCCGATACCCGGGAGTCCTCTCGTTATATCGGTTTCGACAAAAACATCTCTTCCGTCCATTCCCAGACATACTGCTGATCTTGTTCTGCTGTACATTGCGCACCTCACATGCAGTCTTCTATCAGTTCTGTCATTATCTCGTAAACATCAATTGAGGTTTTGTTCCACTGCATCCTGCGCCCCTGCAGGTACTGTTCTGCCGCTCTTCTGATATGCGTCTGCTTTGTTGCAGTAACAGCTTCAGACGGATACCCGTACTGATTCCCGTTTCTTGTCTTTACTTCCACAAAATGAATAACTCCGTCTTTTATCGCAATAATGTCGATTTCTCCTGCTTTTGTTCTGTAATTCCTTTCTATAATCTTATATCCCGCATTAGTAAGAAGATCTGCCGCAAAATTTTCACCTATATCGCCTACATTCTTCCTGTATCTCATCCAAAAGACCTCCTTTTTTCAATGTGGGATAATGGTAGCAACATGTTACGGACCTGTCGAACGCAAAAAGCACTTAATCCAACAAAAAATGACCTTTTTCAGGTCATTTTCACGGTTTTTTGTATTTGATTTATAACTAACGTTTCAAAACGAACTTTTCTATTGCCAGCGCGACTCCATCATCATCATTGCTGGCAGTGATGTAATCAGCGTGTTCTTTCAGGCCTCCCCATGCATTTGCAACTGCAACACCGATACCGGCCAGTTCCAGCATCGCCATGTCATTAGGCGCATCACCGCAGCACATCAGTTCATCAGTGCCGATCTCCAGATAATCTGTAAGCCACAGAAGCGCTGTCCTTTTGCTCGTGTTAGGACCGCCGACCTCAAGGTTGCTCAGAAATGATGATGTAACACTTGCATTCTCTATAGCGCAGACTTTCGGTTTTGCCTCCTCAAGCAGCTCCAGCGTCCGGAAAACAAAATTGACGTTTTCGATCTCATCCTTATGCTCCAGCATCAGGGCTGTAACATCAGGCACAGGTCTTCTGCTCCACAAGACATAATCCGCATTTCTGAATTCACAGCCGTTCTCCTTTACGTCTTCATAGTACGCAGCATCCACGTATGCCTTGCCGTCAACGAAGACCTCTATGTCTGCTCCGGTTTCAGCTTTGAGTTCTGCCACCCTTTCAACAGCATGCGGATCAAGGAAATCGCTGTAAATCTGCTCTCCGCTGTGCAGACGGTTTACATGCGCTCCGTTTGACGTGATGGCATACTCTATTCCTTCAACATCCTTTATGTGCTGAGGCAGCGATGCGTAGGAACGGCCCGTAGACACTATGATATGCGTACCCAAAGCTGCAGCTTCTTCCAGAGTCCTTACGGTTCTCTCAGATATGCCTCCGGCGCTGTCAAAAGTGGTTCCGTCAAGGTCGAGTGCGACCATCTTTATATTCTTTTTTAAAAGTTCTGTTTCGTTCTGCATAATCTACAATCAGTAAATAGCCGCACCCAAAAGGATGCGGCTGTTTAGCTTTTTTTATGGAATAGTGACTATTCTTCTTCCTTTGCTTCTTCAGCTTCTTCTGCAGGAGCTTCCTCAGCTGGTGCTTCTTCTGCAGGGAGTGTAGCCTTGATGCTCAGGCTGATCCTTCTCTTGTCAGGATCGATCTCCATGATCTTCACATTGACAGTCTCGCCAACCTTGAGCTCGTCGAATACGTTCTCGACTCTCTTGTTAGCGATCTCGGAGATGTGTACGAGTCCATCCAGACCTGCTTCGAGTTCTACGAATGCACCGTAATCCTTGATCTGTACGACCTTACCCTCGAGTACATCGCCTACCTGATACTTCTCGCCAACGAGTGTCCATGGCTCAGGCTGGGTCTGCTTGAGACCGAGGCTGATCTTGCCCTTCTCTTCGTTGAGGGAGAGAATCTTTACATTGATGATGTCGCCGATCTTGAGAACTTCTTCAGGGTGCTTGAGCTTGCCCCAGGAAATCTCAGAGATGTGGAGAAGTCCGTCAACTCCGCCTATATCTACGAATGCGCCATAGTCAGTAAATCTCATTACCTTGCCCTCGACGATGTCGCCGACGTTCAGGTTCTCCCAGATCTCAGCTACAGCTTTGCGCTTCTCATCAACCAATATGGCCTTTCTTGAGAATACTGCTCTGTTACGCTTGGTATCTACTCTGATTACTCTGACATCGAAAGTCTGACCGAGGAACTCTTCTGCGTTTTCGACGTACCTGTCGGAAAGCTGCGACATAGGAATGAAGCCTGTGATCTCCTTGTAAGCTGCGATGACACCACCGTTCACTGCTCTTGTGAGTGTGACTGTGATATTCTCTCTGTTTTCCATCGCTGCTTCAAGCTCTGCATAGTTCTCTACAGCCACAAGTCTCTTTGTTGAAAGCATGATTCCGCCTTCACCATCATCGGACTTAATGACCTTCGCCTTGATCTCGTCCCCTACCTTGTACAGGTCTGCGAGGGTCTGGCCCTCTTCCATTGCAACCTCGTCTGACCTTAAGATACCATCCTTCTTGCAGCCCATATTGACGATAACAGCATCGCTCATTACCTGATCAACCTTGCCGTCAATAATATCGCCTGGCTTTGGTAAACGTAAAGATTTCTCAATGTCATCCATGAAATCCATCATTGGATTCTGTTCCATACTTTTGTTGACATTTTCGCTCATGTGGGAAATAACCTCCTTGATAATCCACTCGGGCGTCGAAGCGCCCGCTATG
>JAFRKO010000036.1 GCA_017431685.1 Mogibacterium sp. | reverse complement strand
TAGTTCAGATAGAAATTCATCTGCCCTATGTCCTCATGTAGCACCTCGCCTCTCTTCAGATCAATCAATACAAAACACTTCAGGATCCTGTTATATAGCACCAGATCAATCTTGTACGTTCTACCGGCGATGTTTATCCGGTATTGATTCCCAACAAAGGTGAATCCCTTGCCGAGTTCCAGGAAAAACATGCTTAAGTTGTTTATCAAAGAGGATTCCAGATCTCCTTCTTTATATAAAGGCTGTTGTGGCAGGCCAGTGAATTCAAAGACAAATGGTTCCTTAAGGATATCTTCCGGCTTCTCGATGATCTGTCCTTTCTGCGCCAGCTTCATAACGGAGTTTTTGTCCGTGCTGAGAGCCAATCGCTGAAAAAGCAAGCTGGACCTTTGCCTCTTGAGTTCACGAACGCCCCAGTTCTCAATTTCGGCCTGCTTCTCGTAGAAGGATCTTTCCAAAGGATCTTCTATTTTCAAAAGTTCAACATAGTGACTCCACGTCAATTTTGCAGACACTGTCTGCAAAATTGGATATTCGATATACATCTTTCTCATCTTGTTAACATTGCTCATGCCGAACCCTTTTCCATAACGATCTGTAAGATCTCTTGATATTCTCTTTAACAAAGTAGAACCATATTCTGCTTTCTCATGTCCATTCTGTTCATATTCAACAATATATTTGCCGATTTTCCAGTAAGTACGGACTGTCTGCGTACCAATGTATGAAGCGACTTTCTGTCTTCCTTTTGACAGAGCATTCCCTACATTCTGCAGTAAAGACTCATACTCATAATCCATTTCTGTTGTTAGTGTCATATCTCCCATGTCATCTGCCATTATTTCTTTTTTCATCACTACTATCCTCCTTGCAAATCAGCTCCTAAAGATGCAAACGTTTCTAAATAAGGCAACAAAAAAGACGGAGAGCCCTCCGTCTTGTAACCTGTATGTAGATGGCTCGATTATATCGGGTTTTTCCGAAGTTTCAACCAGTTTTCTGTGAAGATTTGCTTGCAGACAAAAGAAAACTCCGGCACAAAACCGGAGTCTTGGAGCTGATGACGAGATTCGTGTTTTTGAACCCCTTGCAATTACTGGGCTGCAGCCTGTAGAAAAAATATCAGCCCATTCATTTCATCAAAAGTCTCATTCATTTTCACTTTTCGCGAAATCCCGATGTAATCTCTCCTCAAGTTTCTCCAGCACATTAGGAGAGTCGAAGTTCGATGTTCGCGTTCCTGTCATAGTTTATCTATGTCGTCAGCACCCGACCAGAGAATTCTCCTTATATCCATATCATCGCCATCTATAACGTAAAAGATGGTATAGTTTCCATAATACAGTCTGCGGTATTCAGGTGAATCATCATACGGATAATATGGCTCATAACTGTCTGCACCAAAGGATCTTTCTTCTATAAATTGAAGAGTATTGTCATAGAACCTTTTTGATACAGCAACACTTTCTGTTTTATCCAAGAGATACAAGGTGATATCTATCATATCCCATAGAAAAGTTTCAGCATAACGCACATTAAATCTTTTCATTAAGGATATCCTCCAGTTTTAAGCGGATCTCTTCTGCTGTGTAATATTTCATTGTGCCTTCTGCAACCTTATCATCTGCTTCCTTCAGGCTGCTTGCAACATATTCAGCATAGTGCCCATATCTTTCAGCGCTGCCTTTGTACGCAGACACAGATTCATAAGCTTTATGGGCTGTGATCGCAAACGGTATCCCTTGCTCTCTGACAGCCTGCTTCAGGAAAATATTGATTGCCGTTGTCATATTGAGGCCCAGCCCGGAAAATAATGTTTCTGCCTGCTTTTTAAGTTCTTTATCTATTCTGAGATTCATACTTGTTGTATCACTCATAAAAAATCACCTCCATTCCGTACAGAAATTATAGGCAATTATCTTTACGATGTAAAGATAATTGCCTATAATTTCTATAGGCCTTGTTACAAGGCGGGGGCCACGATGTGGGATGAATCCTTATGATACAACGCCGTGTAATTCAAATGACCGACTGATACTTGGCTCAGCCGGTCATCCATTTTTATTGTGTTTTCAGTTAAGCTGCTTTTTTCTCTCCGCTTCCAAAGAGGAACATCAGATAACGAACAGAAGCATATAATGTCGTGCATGTAGCGATGATCGTCTCAATAAGCACGATCGGCTTGAGGAATGTCATTGGCTGTTCCATTGCAAGCCTGACATTACGCCAAACGAATACCCAATACGGATGACTCCCTTCTCGGCTCTTGAAAGATGTTCGATTTCAGTGATCATCCTGTCATATTCCAATTTTGTATTTACAGCATATTTATAGAAAGCTTCTCCGCAGGCAGTCGGTACTGATCCTGCCCTGTCTCTGTTGAACAGCGAGCATCCCAGCTCCTGTTCAAGCCTGCTTATCACATTGCTCAGTCCCTGCGCGGAAATAAAAAGATTTTCAGATGCGACACTTATGCTTCTGCGCTCATATACTTTTATAAAAAAATCCAGATCTCTGATATTCATCAGCACCCACCTTTCCAGACGATATTAATAATACTACCTGAAGGGCTTTGCCACACTTCGCTTTTTCATATATCAGATGGCCTTGAAAAAGAGAAAATCTATATCTTCGTGTCATTCAGCAGCAGTGCAAGCCGTTCCCCGAATAACCTGTTTACAAATGCTATAACACGCCCTATCCCGATCATTGCTATCAAGGTTCCGATACCAACACCTAAGATGCGATGTGATACTGTCATTGAAAGAATGCAGGTAAGCGTGACGCAGGTAATATCAACGATATTCTTGGACAGTCCGAGACCGATTCCCGTACGGTCTGAAACAGCCTGCACCAGCCCGTCTCCCGGATTTGCGATGAGCCGCATATCAAGACTGAGCGCAGCGCCGGTCCCCACGAGGATGACCGAAATCAGCAGGACAATTATTCTGAGCACCATCGTTTCAGCCGCGGGGATACATGCCGACAGCACATTGAGCAGCACAGTAAAAAAATAACTTAGCGGAAGCTGCAGCACATCAGCCAGTATTGCCTTCTTCCTGTCTGCCGGGCGTCTCTTGCCCGGTATCAGATGGAGCGAAATCTCAATGATAACAAAAGATGCATAGAGAAGGAAAGTCATATCACCGAACCTTGCGCCGGTGATCTTCGAAATGCAGAATGAGACGGCGATTATATGTGAAACACCCAGATCTGCTTTAGTACTTAGGGTCAGGCCGAGAGCCAGTATGCATAGTCCTGATAAATACACGAGTACACGTGTAACGGGTTTCTTTGTAAACACAAATATTACTCCTCTGAGACTCCTAACAGCCGTCGCTTCCGCAGAACCTCATCGCCTCAGTTCCGTACACTTCTTCTATTACTTTTCTTAGCGCGGTAACCTTATTCATATATTCAGCGCTATGTCCCGGACGCCCTTCGCTGTTACATGATACATATGTTACAAGCGTTGAAAGCAGTGAAAGCTGATCGAATTCTTCTGTAACCGTTCTATCTATATCTGTCATTTCTATAACCTTTTATCTCCTTTGCAGTATCATTTTAACACAAACTGTGAATTTGCCGCTTTTACTTAAAACAAAAGAACTTCCGGGATTTCTTACCGAAAGTTCTTATTCTTGGAGCTGATGAGCATAGGCGATGTCTTGTGATCCAGTTATTGCAAGGCCCCTCGGGTGTTGCATCTCATATGTTCTGAAATCCTCACAAATTTCTCCAGAACTCACAAATTCCGATATGCCTGCCGTTATCAATCTCTGATTACAACAGATATTCCGTTTGGTATGCACGTCAGAGACGCCTCTTCACTTTTAATATCTCTTGCTACAAGAAGACTACCGGGCTGCATATTCAGTTCTATGCAATCCCGGTAAAGTTTGTCATCAGCAAGTGCCTGTGCCAATGCAGTTTAGTTCGCTGAATCGGGGATCATCTCCGGAAGTTCTTCCGTAACTTTTTCAGGTTCTGCTTCCGGGACCATTTCCGGAAGCGCATCCGGAGTTGGTTCAGGTTCGCTTTCTGCAGGCGTTTCGGCGGCTTCTTCTACAGGGATCTCTGCGGCTCTGGCAGCAGCTTCTTTTTCCGCGGCCTTTTCTCTGTTCTTCTCAAAATGCTCATCCATCGCATTGCCTGCTTTAACGATAGCTTCCTTTCCTGCCTTGAGCAGGTTAGCTGCTATCGATGTCGACTCACCTCTTTCCCTGGCTTCAGTCTCCTTCTTCAGATCATCCTGCAGTCCTGCAATCGCCATCATAAGGAGCGCGCAGTGCTTCTCAAACTTCTCCTCAATGATCTCCAGACCGAGACCTCCGTCAACGCAAATTGAAGTTGCTATATCTCCTTTCGGATACACGATCCTGAAGTTCCAGCCATATACATCACCACTAACCATCCAGTCCCTGTAGCTGACAAGGTATTCATAATCATACAGCACGGGATTCCTGGTGATGTTTCCTTCCCTCTCATTCCCACGGGAAATGACATACTCTTTCTTCAGAGACAGAGACTTTTGTCTTATAGCTCCAATTTCCTTCTTTGATGCATCGTGCACATAGATGTACCGTCCACCGTCACCGACTCTGGCATCAACATAATATTTCTCTACTCCGGCTTCATCACAGATCCAGTACAGTCCGTCCCAGGCAAAATCATTTTTCAGTACAAGTTTCATAATCCGCTCCGTTTCCCTTCTGTTTTATCTTGATGCTGCAAAAACTATACTTTTTTACTGCATTCAATTATAAGGCTTGCTTTGCGTTATGTCGAATTGATTAAACGGACTGCATAAGCAAGAGCTCGCAAGCCATTCTCCGAATAACAGTGTTTACAAGTATAAAAAGAACTTCCGGTATTACCCGAAAGTTCAAACTCTTGGAGCTGATGGTCATAACCGAAGTTCTGTAGTCAAGTCATTGCAAGGGTTATCAGAAGTTACAGCTCATATGTCCTGAAAAATCTCCTGATTTCCTCCATATATTTTTTATTGTTAATCTGCCAGCTCAGCTTCTATTTCTTCTATAGTAGGCATAGATCCTTTGTAATTATCAGGTATTAAATTCGAAAGTTCATAACTCGATATACCAAGGGGTTGGCTGCTTGATTCAAGTGCATATTGTGCTTCGATTTCATCCTTATCCTTGCATATCAGCAAGCCGATTGTAGGATTCATCCATTCTTTTTTCATTTGATGATTTACAGCGACCACATATGTTCCCAGCTGTCCGGTGTTTGGAGATTCAAAGTCACCTGCTTTGATTTCGAGTACGACAAAGCACCTTGTAATATAGTTGAAAAACAACATATCCATGAACTTTTCTTTCTTTCCAACCATTATGCGGACTTCACGCCCGATATAAGAAAAGCCGCGTCCCAATTCAAGAAAGAATTGTTCCGCATTATCCATCAAGGCATCCTTCATCTCTTTCTCGTTATATTTTTCAGTGAGTGTAAGGAAATCAAAGTTATACGGATCCTTAGTTATTTCCTGAGCCAAATCGCTGTTCTCCTCTGGTAGTGTCAGCACAAAGTTCGTTGTTGCCTTCCCCTGTCTCTCATATAAACCTGTATCCAGAAAATTAAGCATCATAGCTCGGGACCAGCCATTTTCCAGAGTCTTGTGAACATAGAACAATGCTTTGTCACGGTTGCCTCTGCACTTATCAATTATCACTTTATTATGGCCCCACGGAATACAGAATACTATTTCAGAATCGTCCCCAACTTGAGGACGATTCTCCGCATCAGGGTCGTTAGTTTTTGCCCCAACTTGGGGCACAATCTGTTCGTTAATTAAACTTGCATTTGGATACAACTCATAAAACCTACACATATATCTGATGTTTGTTTGTGAGAAAGAATGGGTTTCCGGAAATATGTGCTTTAAATCTTCACTTACAGTCTTATAAAAGCCCGACCCATATTTTGATTCCCTCCTTAATAGTCGCAGTTTTATAAGCACTAGCCCGTCAGCCCTTACTCGTGGTCTTTCAAACATGGCATACTCCTTTCAAATTACTGCGATGTTTCAAAAGTGTTTCTATAATCAAGGCAACAAAAAAGACGGAGAGCCCTCCGTCTTGTAACCTGTGTATAGATGGCTTGATTATAACAAGAATTGTCGATTTTTCAACCAGATCACTGTGAAGATTTGCTTGCAGATAAAAGAAAACTCCGGAACATGTCCGGAGTCCTGAATCTGCTACCGGGCTGCAGATTTATGGTCTCCTGATATCAGAGCAACTGACACATCGTTTACGTTCGTTCCAGTTGGCCCGGTCATTATCAGACCGTTTATGCATGAAAGAGCATGGTATGCATCATTATCTGCAAGGGCTGTCTCAACATCCCATCCATTCTGCTCAAGAAGCTGCAATGAATCTCCATCAACATATCCCCCGGCTGCATCTGTTGGCCCGTCAGTTCCATCGCTGCCAAAAGAGAATACTGCTGCATCAAGGTTTGCTATTATCGGAGCTGCAGCAAGTGCTATCTCCTGATTGCGACCACCGAGTCCGTTTCCTGTTAAATGAACTACAGTTTCTCCGCCGGCGATAAATGCCAGTTTTTCGCCGGTTCCGATGTTTTCTTTTATTCTTTCCCCCAGCATTGTTCCTGCATCACGCGCCTCACACTCGAGGCAGTCTGTAAGAATCACCGACTTATACCCAAGTTCTTCACACTTTGTACTTACTGCCTTACATAGTTCACGTACACTTCCGGTTACAAGAGTAGTTACGTTATCAAGAGTCTTAGGCGTTTCCAAATTCATAAGTGCAATAGCCTCATCAGTTAATTTAAGGCTGTATTTGCTGACTATGTCCATAGCCTCCTGACATGTTGAACTGTCAGGATAGGCAGGCCCACTTGCAATCATATCCAAAGGATCTCCGATTATATCACTAAGCACTATAGTGAAGACCTGTGCCGGTGAGCATATTTCAGCAAATCTTCCGCCTTTCACCTGGCTCAGTCTCTTGCGTATGGTATTCATTTCGACTATATCTGCACCGCATGCAAGCAACTGTCTGGTAATGCCCTGCAGTTCATCGCCTGAGACAAATGGCATTTCAAACAGAGCACTGCTCCCGCCTGACAACAGAAATAGGACAAGATCTTTTTCAGACAGATTGCTGACCAGATCGAGGACCTTAGCAGTTGCTTCAAACCCATTCTGATCTGGTACCGGATGACCAGCTTCAAAACACTTCAGTCCCGGCAGATCCCCTTTGACGTGATCGTATTTTGTAATAACGATGCCGGCATCTGCCTTGACTTCGCCGACAGCTGCTTTAGCCATCTGCCAGGCTGCCTTTCCTGCTGCAACAAGTATCAGCTTCCCTGATGGGACAGGCATTTCTTTCATAGCTTTTTTGACAGCTTCATCAGGCAAAACAGCACTTATTCCTGCAGTGATTATTGCGTCAGCTTCTCTTCTCAACTTTTCCATGACTACTCGTTTACTACATTTACTGGTGCACCAGCAACGAATGCTTTAACATTCTCTACTGTCGTATCCATGATACGCTGGCGGCTGCCCTTGGATGCCCATGAAATGTGTGGCGTTATTATACAGTTCTTTGCCTTGAGCAGAGGATTGTCTCCACGAATAGGTTCAGTTGAAACAACATCCAACGCAGCGCAGGCTACCTTGCCGCTGTTCAACGCATCTGCAAGATCCTGTTCGACCACCATCTGTCCGCGGCTGTTATTTATGATGATGACTCCATCCTTCATCTTAGAAATATTTTCTTTGTTTATGATTCCTGTATTGAACGGGAATAGCGGCATCTGAAGTCCGAGTACATCAGATCTGGCAAACAGCTCATCAAGCTCCACGTACTCAACGCCAAGTGCTAAAGCTTCTTCTCTCTGTCTTCCATCGTAGGTGATAACGTTCATTCCCAGAGCTTTCGCTATTTCAGCAGTATGGATACCAATATTGCCGCAGCCAAGAAGCCCATATGTCATGCCCGCAAGCTCAATCAGCGGATAATCCCAGTAACACCAGTCCACGTTACTCTCCCACTCACCACGATAAACACTGTCACTGTGATGACCGATATGGTGGCATGCTTCGAGCAGCAACGCGATGGCGAACTGACTTACTGAACGAGTTCCATAGACGGGTACATTGGATACAGATATTCCTTTTTCCTTAGCATAGGCAACGTCAATGACGTTATAGCCTGTTGCAAGGACCGAAATAAATTTCAGATTCGGGCACTTGTCTATCGTTTCTTTTGAGATAGGGGTCTTGTTGGTTATAGCTATATCTGCATCACCAATAACTTCAGCAATAACAGATGATTCCTCATAAGACACCCGGTCATATACCTTGACTTCTCCAAAAGCCTCAAGCCCGCTCCAAGAAAGGTCTCCCGGGTTCTCTGTATATCCATCTAATACTACAATCTTCATCACGTTCTCCTTTCTTACTATACCGCTTTCGTTTTTACGCCTTTAGCTCTGCAAAAGCTTTTCTCATGCGGGACATTGCTTCAACGATCTGCTCATATGCGGTTGCATAAGACAGGCGGATATAGCCTTCACCGCCTTCTCCAAATGCAGTTCCCGGAACCGTTGCTACATGCGCATGGTCAAGCAGGTAGTCAGCAACTTCAGCAGATGTTTTTCCAAGTTCCTTTATATTTACAAATATGTAGAATGCTCCGCCCGGCATGCGGCAGCTCACTCCATCCATTGAGTTAAGTTCTTTTACCGTATAGTTGCGGCGTCTCTCGTACTCTTTGACCATTACCTGCACATCCGGCTCAGCTTCCCGCAGAGCAGTTATACCGGCTTCCTGCACGAACGAAGATGCACAGGTATTTATATACTGATGTACTCTTACCATTCCCTGGATCATCGATTCAGGTGCGGCGGCATAACCAAGCCTCCAGCCGGTCATGGAATAGCACTTTGAAAAGCCATTCAGTGTGATCGTACGCTCCTTCATACCTGGCAGCGAAGCAAAGCTTACATGTTTTGTATCGCCATATACCAGTTTTTCATATATTTCATCAGAGATGACGATCAGATTGTATTCTTCTGCCAAAGCAGCAAGTTTTTCAAGAGTCTCTCTTGTCTGTACTGCTCCGGTAGGGTTTCCCGGACTGTTGATGACCATCATTCTGGTCTTATCAGTGATCTTGCTTCTTATTTCCTCTGCATCGATCTGATAATCATTCTCTTCCAGCAGATCATATGCAACCGGTACGACTTTGAAGAAGTTCGGAACATGAATGTAATTAAGCCACACCGGGTTTGGAACCAATATCTCATCACCTTCGTTGCAGAATGCAGCTATAGCTGCATAAGTTCCTTCTCCAACACCGATTGTGACCAGAACCTCTGACGGAGAATAATCAATACCGTTTTCACGTGTCAGTTTTTCGGCAATCGCAGCACGAAGCTCGGGGGTTCCGTAATTTGAAGTGTAAAAAACATTTCCTTTTTCAAGGCTGCTGAATGCAGCCTTTTTAATCACTTCCGGCGTATCGAAATCCGGACGGCCGATTTCCATATGGATGATATCTTTGCCTTCTCTTTGCATTCTGTTGGCACGTTCCATCATTACTCTAATACCTGAAAACGGCAGTGCTTCCATACGTCTCGCGGTATCAAAACTCATTTTTATGTCCTTGCCTTTCTAATTTATGGAGGTTTTGGGGGCGGCAATTATCAAACCGCCCCCTCTGGTGAATTCTTATGAATTGTATACTTCTTTGTCCAGTTCGCCTTCACTTGCATTCACGAGCACGTTTACTGCTGCGTCACCGATTACATTGAGTGGCAGAAGAGCCATCTCAACCGGTCTGTTTATTGCAACTACGAGTGCATAGCCAAGAAGACACGCATCTGTAGTCCAACCCATTCCCGAAAGAACTGTGAAGATCATTGTAGTTCCGGCAATTGGAATCGCCGGTGTTCCTGCTGCAGCGCAGATCGAGAGCAGTGCCATTACGATCATGTTGCCCGGTGTTACATTGATTCCTGCTGCTGTAGCAATGAATGTTACAGCGAACATGTGCATCATTGTTGTACCGTTCATGTTGATTGTCATTCCTGTAGGAAGTACGAAGCTTGTTATCTCTTCGCCGCAGCCGAGCTCCTGCAGGTTAGTTCTTGTATTCAGCGGAAGTGTAGCAGCTGACGAGTTTACAGAGAAACCGAACAGTCCGACTTTAGCCATCTTCTTGATGAACTGGAAAGGATTCAGTTTTGCAATCAGCATGATGGCAAGTGGATAAAGTACTACGCATGTGATCAGCAGAGTCAGCATAGCAGATACGACGTATGTTGCCGCAGGTGCAAGATATTCTACTCCGTAGATAGCGAATGTACGTGTTACCAGGCAGAAGATCGCAATAGGTCCAACTTTCTCAATGAGGAAGTTCAGATACATCTGAATGATATCGTTTGCGCTCTGGAAAACCTTCTTCAGTGGATCAGCCTTTTCTCCGAGAGCATTCATGCAGATACCAATGACTACCGCGGTGAATACTACTGCAAGAATGCTGTTGTTGGTGCTGAAAGCAGATGTGATATTGTTCGGAACTGCATTTACGATAACTGCCAGCGGGTTGAAAGCTTCAATCGTTGCTGCCTCACCGAGTCCATCTCCGGCAATCGTTACATTGAACAGGCCTAGAGACTTGATCAGATATGAAATCACACATGCAATTGCCGCACCACAGCAGTAGAATCCGAAGAAGCCTGCGAGAGACTTGCCCGCGATACGTCCGAGTTTAGTGGAGTTCGAAATACTGCAGAGTGCCAGACTTAGTGATACAAGTACCAGCGGAACTACTGCCGCCTGCAGACCTTTCATAAAGATCTGACCGATGATATAAAACAGTCCGATTGCCCCTACACCTTCCGGAACTGTAATGTCCTGGAACAACAGTTTATTGATCGTGATCCACGCAGCTTCATTTCCGCCCTTTACAAGGCTCTGATGGAGCAGCATAAAGATAATACCTACGACGAGACCACCCACCAAAGCGATCAGCATCTTTTTGGAAATACTCATTCCACCTTTCTTCTGGTTCATTACCTCTCTCCTTTTCTAGATTTCAGGTGATAATTGATATTGTATATAAACGCGTTTGTATCTCTATTTAGCGGAAAGTACGGATCTCAATTCCTTCCTTCTCAAATTCCTCACGTATGCGCTTTACGAAAGCGATAGCTTTCGGTCCGTCACCGTGAACACAGAGTGTGTCCCCTTTGATGTCCAGTTCTTTGCCGGAATAAGATGTAACTTTGCCTTCCTTTACCATTCTGATGCAGCGTCTGATAGACTCTTCTTCATCGGTTATCATTGCTCCCGGCAGTTTTCTTGATCTGAGCGAAAGATCATCTTCATATGCTCTGTCTGCGAATATCTCACAAGCTGTCCTGAGCCCCATCTTTTCTGCTTCCTCGCCGAGAACTGCACCAGCGCAATAGTATATGATTATCTCAGGGTCTATATCGTAAACTGCTTCGCATATCGCTCTGGCAAGCTCACGATCATCCTGACACATATTTCCCATTGCTCCATGTGGAGCAAGGTGATGTATCTTAACTCCATATGTCTTTGTAAAAGCGGAAAGGGCTCCGACCTGGTACTTGACGTAGTTTTTAGCTTCTTCAAAGGAAATTTTCATCTTTCTGCGTCCAAACCCCATCAGATCCGGAAAGCTTGGATGCGCTCCCACAGCTACTCCTCTTTCTGCTGCTGTACGGACTACTTTGTCCATTATCATCGGGTCTCCGGCGTGCCATCCGCATGCAACCTGTGCAGCAGTTATATATTTCAGGATCTCATTGTCATCCCCCATCGTGTAAGCGCCGAAACCTTCACCGATGTCACTGTTCAAATCTACCGAATACATTGTTTTCTCCTTTTCATGCTCTACAGCGCTCTTCTATCTCTTTTCTCGACCTGCACTCTCTAAGGTATAATTCCTGAGCCAGTTCGATACTTACTTCTATAAAGTTCACCCTCATTCCCGGCTTAGCTTGTGCCAGCAGCGGAAGGTCAACTGATATTACAGTGCCGATTTTCGGATATCCTCCTACTGTCTGACGGTCTGCCATCATGATGATTGGCTGTCCGTTAGGTGGTATCTGGATAGATCCAAAGGCTATGCCATCACTGATAATGTTTCCGTCCCCAATATGTTGTACCGGTATTTCACGGTTCAATCTGATGCCTTGGCGATCGCACTCGTTTGCGATAGTCGCACTGAACCAGAAAAACTTTCTGAACTCTTTTCGTGAGAATCCGTCATCCTGAGGTCCTGCAACCACACGTACGTTGATCGTTTCTGCCGAATACACTGGCTGTGGCAGCACTCTTTTTTCCTGAAGCGGTATTTCACTTACCGTTGCTGTGAAGGTGATTTCATCTCCCTTTTGCAGCTTTCTTCCATCTATTCCTCCGAGATGCTTGCTTGTCAGAGTCGACTTTGATCCCATCACGAGAGGGATGTCCATGCCTCCTGATACTGAAAGATATGTACGGCATCCCACTTCAGCGAAGCCCAGCGCCAGTTCGTCACCAGCGTGAACGCTTACCGCCTGATACATGGGTATCGGCTCCCCGTTTATCTGAGGTTTCATATCCGCACCGGTCAGTGCGATAACTGCATCGGTATCGAATTTATATCTTCCCCCGGCAAATGTCATTTCCAGTTCTTCTGTACCGGCTTGATTGCCCGTCAGCAGATTGGCAAGAGCAAATGCTCTTTCATCCATTGGACCGGAAGGAGTTACCCCATACTGCTGATATCCGATCCTGCCGCCATCCTGAACTGTAGTAAGGATCCCCGGGTCAATTACTTGTATTCCCATCGTGTCCTCCTTTATTCAATGATCCTTGGCTTCCATTTTCCCGCTTCGACCTGTTTTCGTATCTTCCGGAATTCTTCCGGTGATACCGGACGGTATCTTGTCCATTCACCTGCATGTACAAGGAACGGATCTTTGCGGGAATAATCACATATCTCACATGGTGTCTGCCCGATTATGTTCCATCCGCAAGGCTGATCAAAAGGGATCAGATCTGAAAGATTCTGCTGAACTACTACCGACCTTGCAGGTATCATGACTCTCGCGGTTTCTCTGCGCTTAAAGCTGAATGGTTCTTCAAACCTTGCTGCATATGGATGTCCCGGAGCAAAGCCAAGCATATAAACGTAGTAATCATGCTGTGAATGTTTGCGGATGATTTCTTCAGGTGTGGTATGCTCGAGTTCAGCACAGTACTCGAGATCAGGACCGTACTCACCGCCGTAACAGATAGGTACTTCTACTATCCGCTTTTTCCCAGCGGCAATATCCTGCATAGTCTGAGTTCTTTTCATGATTTCTTCTGACAGTTCTTTGACTCGTACGATTTCCGGGTTGTAATGAACCATCAGGCTTGCATATGTCGGAAGAGTTTCTGTCACTCCTGCGATTGGATTCTTCTCAAGTTCTGCCTGCAGCATCAAAACCTTGCGGTTTACTTCAAGGCTGATTTCGGAACCCATCTGTACGGAGATCGCCTTGTCTCCCGAAATGAGGATCTTAATATCTTCCATACTGTATGCTCCTTGTTAATCAATCAGGTTCCTCTGTCAGGTCAAGCTTTTCTACAATCTTATTGAATCCACTGAGATCATAAGTTGTTCCTTCGCGATTGAGTATCCGCTGAAGCAGCTTTGCTTCTTTCTCTTCTCTGGCCAGAGTCTTATCATAGATTTCCTGTGCCATCTCTCTAGGTACGATCACAACATCATCATTGTCTGCAAATACCAGATCGCCAGGATGAATCGTCACTCCGCACATCACGATTGGATGGTTGATGGTTCCCGGAAAAGCTTTTGTAGTTCCTACTACATTGATCCCTGCTGAGAATACCGGGAAGTCCAGTTCCTTCATTAGCATGGTATCGCGAACGGAACCATCCGTAATGAGTCCCGCACAGCCCTGCATTTTTGCTGAAGCACTCATCATGCCTCCCCACATTCCTCCGGTTCTTGTATCTCCTGAATATGCAACCATCAGGACATCGCCTGGTTTAAGCATTGAGATCGCTTTATGGAGAATAACATTATCTCCGGGACGTACTTCTGCGGTAAAAGCTACTCCGCAAATCCTGGATCCCGGCCATACCGGATGAACTTTACCGCCAAAAGCATTTTTTCTTCCCATGCATTCATGAATGGAAGCACTTTCTTCAAATTCTGCAAACTTTGCAACCAATTCCGGCGATACTTTCTCATAATGCTTGATAACATCGAACATGATAGAAACTCCTTTTTTCTTCAAGTTGGGTTTTTCATCTGTAATATTGATATCACATAAGCAGTAATAAGTGAAATGAATAATATTTCTTTAATTTATAATCATTTCTTATATTTTTAAAATATGATATTATCTGAATATACTAGTTTCCATCTGTAATAAAACTGATTCCCATATGGAGCGGCAAATATGAAACAAATTGACATAGAAACATTTCTGACCCTGAACAAAACCGGCAGTCTGACAAAAGCAGCAGAGACACTTTACGTCTCGCAGCCTACTGTCAGCCACCGTCTGAAAGATCTGGAAGAGGAACTGGGAATTTCGTTGCTGATGCGTGGAAAAGGGCAACGTCGTATCGAACTTACACAGAAAGGCGAGGAATTTGTCGCAATTGCTGAACGCTGGCTGGCTCTGATGGCCGAGACCTCTGCTTTGCGTAATCAGGAAGATGAAATCTATCTTCGTATCGGATGTCCGGATACACTAAACAACACCGTCATGCTTCCATTTTATCGTCGTATCCTGAATGATCCGACAATTAATCTGAAACTTAACCTATCTACTCACTATTCCCATAACATTTATGACCTTCTTGAGCAGCATGCCATTGATTTAGGTTTCGTTTTCCATATTCTTAAATTTAAGAATATTATTGTGGAACCTGTGCTAAGAGAGCGGATGGTTCTGGTCCAGGAATCCAGTGGTGCTGTTTCCGGCGACCGTATTTATCTTAATGAACTCGACCCGGCAAATGAGATCTGTTTCTATTGGGAAAGCAATTATCAGATATGGCACGACCAGATGATAAGCAAAGGAAAAAGAAACTCTATAGAGGTAGATATCTTTCAGCTTCTATCCTTCTTCCTTGAAGAGCCTTGTAAATGGACTATAGCACCTCTTTCTGTCGCCAGATACCTCAAGCAGAAACAGAATGTTGTGATAAGTGATATTGCTGACAAAAGAAAGCCTCCTGAACGAATCACATATATGATCAAGCACAAAGATCTCAGTGAAGCACGGGAAGCTGATGTAAATCTGATTCGGGATCAGTTTCTGGAATACTTCTCAGAAAGCATCAATGAGTGAATGCAAAAAAAGGGCCGGACAATGCCGGTCCTTTGCTTGGAGCTGATGGTCATAACCGAATTTCTGTAGCCCAGTCATTGCAAGGGTTAGCAGAATTCGCATCTCACAAGTTTGGTAATCCCCCAAAATCCTCCTTGGTTTCTGCATTATCGGCCTGCTTCTCATAGAATGATCTTTCCAAAGGGTCTTCTATCTTTAATAGTTCAACATTATGACTCCATGTTAATTTTGCAGACACTGTCTGCAAAATTGGATATGGTTCGCATGTTCGGCATAATCATATACCATATCGTATAATTCCTCAGAGGCGGTCCAGACGCCTGCATATGGCTGTTCAACATAATAGTGTTTGTTTTTTTCATAAACAAACACCGTTCTGTCTTCCTCTTGGTTTTCCGTATGAATGTTGATTACAACATATGGGACTTCCTGCGGATTGTCATTCACTGATTCGTCCCACTTTCCACATGCTGATTTGATTAGCTCTGTTATCACGTTCTTATTATCATCGGTGATATCTACGATCTCGGAAACTGTGCATGAATCATCACAAAACTGCAGTTGAATACTTTCAATACTGTCTGCTTCTGGCAAATCAACTTTCTTATCTCTTGCTGATGCACAGCCGGCATACGCAAATGAAAGAACAGCAGCAGATAGGATCAATACCAGTATCGTAATTCTTTTTTTTACTGTTTCAACAATCATATCAATCGTAGAACCATTCAGACGGTATCAGATATACATATGGCGCTGTAATTATCGCAAGTCTGATTGCTGATTTCTTCGCCTGGTCAACATCCAGTCCCGCATTAACCAATATTCTTTTGTCCAATTTATAAATGCAGCCGGCAGAAAGCGCGATAGCGACAGCTACCATCAATACCGCCAGTACGTTTTTGAATGGATTGAACATCATCGCGTCACCGGCCTTTTCGAAAAAGGACGTACCATTGCCGCCCCATCCGACTAGTATCACGGAAATCAAATGCATGATGAATGCTCCTGCAAAATCGCTCGCAAACCCTGCAAGGCAGACTTTCCAGTTGTGATTCCTGCAGAAAAGGCCCTTCTCAGGCATATCACCGAGACTCCACCTGAGCACTATCCTGTCGATCAGGTAGTTGGCAGGTACCAGGAGCAGCCACAGCCATGATGGAAAGAATATCAGCAACCATATTGGCATCAGAATATTATAAACTTTGTTATCAGATTTCATTGTATGCTTTTTATCTTCTCAATCATTCAACTTCTACTTCGACATCGCTGCTGCGTTCTATCTCGAAACTGACATCCTCTCTTTGACTTATATGTCGATCAAAAGATAAAAATCTTGTTCCCTGGAATGACAAAGTCCCGGTATCGCCTTCTCTTAACTTGCCGTACTGGAGTCCTGTTATATGGAACTCCATTCTGTCCCCGCTTTCTACCTCAAATGCAGCATAATAGGTAGTATTTGAAGAATGTGTATATCCATGCGCTCCGCTGATATCACCTGCTATAGGCTCATCATGATGAGTTATGTTTGTCCGTTTTGCTACGCAAGTCGCTTCCACGCTTAATTTTGGCGAATGATTGTTGCTATTCCATTCCGTGACACCACGCACCAATATTACGATGAAGCTAACTGCTATGATTGCAAATACCAACACAAACATTACTGTAAATAAAGAATCAAATTCATAATACATCATAATAAACTTGCACCTCTACTCATCCTGTTTTTTTCTTCCTGTTCTTGATTACTGCGTATATCATCATAATCGCGGTCGCTAACTGATTTGAATTGTTCGGATCTCATTTTTATGTTTGTTCCTTACCTCTCAAATATGTTTTTTGAAAGTGATTGCCGAAACAGCAAGCAAAAGAACAGCAGTCCATAACAGACCGCTGTCCCTTCACCCTAGAGCATATTATATCACTTTAAAAGGGCCCATATTAGGCCCTTTTCTTCTGGAGCTGATGGGGGGGTCTGCTGCGCTCAAGGGTCTGCGACCGCCGTGCGGCGCTGCTATTAATTTTACGATCCCTGGACTTCCGTCCCTGCAGCCTGTTTTTAGTGTTTGGGACGGAAGTTTTACTCTTTGTACCCTTGCGAACTTCCGTATCAGATGCCCGTTTTCGACGTTTGGGACGGAAGTCGATCCTCAAAGCTGTATGCGAGAAGGTTGGGGGTAAACGGTAAACCATCCGTGCGTGGCGGGCCCGGTGCCGAAATGAGATAATCCATACTGACAAAAGGTATAGATCACTCCAAATTACTCCAGGGAAGTAATTTAGACAGGAAAGGGATCAGGTATGGATACACAGCTAGT
>JAFRKO010000005.1 GCA_017431685.1 Mogibacterium sp. | reverse complement strand
TTCCTTGATCTTTTCTCTGTTCTGCAAAGCTGTCTGCTCCTCTGTATATATGATACGGACCCGGGATCCGTTTGTTTTAACGCTTACATATAGGATACGATTCCGGCTTTCCAAAAATCACATCATGTGAGAAAAATTATTATATTTATTTCTCTGAGAATAGCAAATTCATCCACCTGATCTGCCATATAAAAAATGAAATCCTGTGCTGCAAAACTGAAAGGGCTTAGTAAAAGATAAGCATTGTTTGTTAAAGCTTTAGAAGAGGATAGGATTCCGCGCCATCGAAACAATTATAAAAATCAACTGAAAATTGAACTATATATGCAGACGTTTTTAATCGAATGAATAATGAGGCAATAAAGATGTTTGAGAAGTACACATGTGCCATTAAATATGTAGAAAAAACAACTTAATCAGGAGTCAAGTTAATACAAAAAACAGCAACGCGAGCATAGAGAATTTAGTACTCTAAGGCTCGCGTTTTTGCTAAAAAATCAATTGGGGTAAATTGGGGTAAAAATTGGGGTAAAAATTGGGGTAAAATGAAAAACGCACTCGTCAGAATGCAGTAATTCCAACGGGTCTGCCGTTTAAGTTTGTTGGTGCGCCCGATTGGTCTGTTGAATCGCTGAAACGCAGTGAAATCAAGGACTTTAGCGATTTTCAAAATTTGGCAAAAAGTCGGAACGATGCACTCAAACACTGGAATGACTCGGGAACGATGCATGGATTTGTGGTAAGGATTTCGCATGATTGAGCGGAATCCTTTTTTTGATTACACTTGCCAGTAATCAAGAGGAACGGAGCAATGCGTAAATGAGTATAGTGTGGCAGCCCCTTTTAGATTATCAGACTTGCGCGTCAAACGGCGGATTTGCGTGGATCATACACAAATCATATCGTAATACCAACATAATATGTATTATGAATAGCTTTGCAATGGAGTTATTCTAATTATAACTGTTTTACAAAAGAACGAAATTTAAAAGACAATTCAAAAGGGAGCATGACATGGAATACACATTTCCGGTAACAAGAAACACTAATCCAAAACCAAAGCCGACTGACTGCAAGTCGCTTGGATTCGGAAAATACTTTACCGATCATATGCTGATCATGGACTATGACGAAGGAAAGGGCTGGCACGACGGACGCATCATCCCATACGGACCGATCTGCATGGATCCGGGTTCGTCAACTCTGCATTACGGACAGATGATGTTTGAGGGTCTCAAGGCTTACCGAAATCCAGAAGGCGGGCTCAATCTGTTCCGCCCGGATATGAACGCAAAGCGTCTTAACCGCACCAACGAGAGAATGTGCATCCCTCCAATGGATGAGGATCTCTTCCTCGCTGCAGTTAAGGCTATCGTCAAAGTCGATGAGGACTGGACACCGACCGATCCGGGAACATCACTTTATATACGTCCATTTATCATCTCGCCGGAGGTCAGCTTCTCGGTACTGCCTGCCAAGAAGTACTGGTTCATCATCATCCTTTGTGCTGTTGGCGCTTACTATGAGGGCAATGAGAGCAAATTGCACGGCAGCCGTATCCTAGTGGAAGAGGAGTATATCAGAGCTGCTATCGGAGGTACCGGTTTCGCGAAGTGCGCAGGCAACTACGCATGCGGCATGATCGCCTCCTATAAGGCTCATGAGTTCGGCTGTGAGGAAGTCCTCTGGCTGGACGCGAAAGAGCGTCGCTATGTTGAAGAGGTAGGAACTTCAAACGCTTTCTTCAAGATTGGAGATAAGATCGTTACTCCTATGCTTACAGGTTCTATCCTCCCGGGTGTCACTAGAGACAGTGTAATAAAGCTGCTCCGTAAGTGGGGATATGAAGTGGAGGAACGCCGTATCGAGCTCGATGAGATTTTCGAGGCGATTCAGAACGGAACCCTCAAGGAAGCATGGGCAACAGGAACAGCTTGTGTTATTTCGCCTATTGGAGTTCTGAACTACAAGGGCGTTGACCACGTAATCAACAACGAAGTAGTCGGAGATGTAAGCCAGAAGCTTTATGATACGCTTTACGGTATGCAGATCGGTAAACTTCCTGACATTATGGGAGACTGGATCGTAAAGATTTAAGGTGGATCACAGATCAAAACGGGGAACTGACATGAGATTTACCAAAATGCAGGGTTGCGGAAATGACTACATTTACATCAACTGTTTTGAAGAACAGGTAGATGATCCGTCTTCACTCGCTGTCAGACTGTCAGACAGGCACTATGGAATAGGCGGAGATGGGCTTATACTCATCGAGCCGTCAGCTCGCGCTGATGCATATATGCATATGTTCAATCTGGATGGATCGGAAGGAAGCATGTGCGGCAATGGTATCAGATGTGTCGCCAAGTACATATATGATAACGGCATCATCCCTGAAGACAGAAGACATGCGGTCATTGACACGAAAGCCGGTTTGAGAGAGGTCAGCTTTGATGTTGAGGATGGATGCGTCACTTCTGTTACTGTCGACATGGGAAAGCCGAAGCTGGTAAGCGTAGGCCCTGAGTCCTTGAATTTATGCGGCGCAGAACTTATTTTCACAGCAGTCGACATAGGTAATCCTCATGCAGTTTTCTTTTTGGAGGATAATCCTCAGCTTGGAGATACCTTCTGCGATAGCAACGACCTGATTGCCGCCTCATATGAGAGATCACTTTTGCAATTTATCGACATAAAGAAGATTGGAGACATACTTGCCCGGGAAAGATTTCCTGATGGAGTAAACTCCGAATTCATAAGCATCAGCAGCCGAGGAGAAATATTCTTTCGCGTATGGGAAAGAGGTTCAGGAGAGACTCTGGCATGCGGTACAGGCGCTGCTGCCTCGGTATTTGCGGGAATCATGGCGGACAAAATCGATGATGAAGTGCTTGTACATCTCGCGGGCGGAGATCTTCTGATCAGATACGATCGGGCGACAGGTAAATGTTTCATGACCGGCCCGGCTGAAGACGTTTTTACCGGATATATAGGGGTATAGTTTTATCATTTTGTCATTCAAGGATGGGGTTTTCGTAAAGATTGTCTGAAGGAGAGATTCCTTATGATGGCGAATGAAGAGTATCACTTAGAATTAAAAAACTGAACCGGGGGAGAAGTGTTATGGACGCTCAGGAGATAATACGGTATATCGGCAATGCTGAGAAGAAAACGCCTGTCAGGATGTTCGTCAAGGAAAAAGAACCGGTCGATTACGGAAGCGCCAGAGTCTTCGGAGCGGGAGACAAGATCGTTTTCGGTGATTGGAAAGAGCTTTGCGGAATAGTAAAGGCGAATTCTGACAGGATAGAAGATATTGTAATTGAAAATGACTGCAGAAACAGTGCTCTCCATCTGCTCGACACCAAGAATCTCAACGCCAGGATAGAGCCGGGCGCGTTCATACGGGAACAGGTAGAGATCGGAGAGAACGCGGTTATTATGATGGGCGCTGTAATCAATATCGGTGCCGTTATCGGCGACGGGACAATGATAGACATGGGCGCTGTAGTAGGTGGCCGTGCCGAGGTCGGGAGTAACTGCCATATCGGCGCGGGAGCTGTACTGGCAGGAGTAGTGGAGCCGGCATCAGCTATTCCTGTGATTGTGGAAGATGATGTGCTTGTAGGCGCTAATGCAGTTATTATCGAAGGCATACGCATCGGTAAGGGAGCTGTTGTGGCGGCCGGCGCAGTAGTTACGCAGGATGTATCCGCTAATATGGTAGTTGCCGGTTGTCCTGCGAGGATCATCAAGGAAAAGGATGAACAGACGTCAACGAAGACTGCGCTTGAGCAGGACCTCAGAAAGCTGTGAGATAAAGGTGAACCTATGGCAATGAGAGACCACTTGAATGAAGCAGTTTACAGTTTGAGGAGGAGCGCTATCAGGGAGTTTTCCGCGATGGCTGCTGCAAGGAAAGACTGCGTAAGGCTTACTCTCGGAGAGCCTGATTTTGCCACTCCTGAGCCGATCTGCAGGGCAGCACTTGAATCAGTTTTCTCAGGTGACACACATTACATAGAAAATAACGGATCGCGAGAACTCCTCGGCAGAGTAGCGCAATTCGAGAA
This sequence comes from Mogibacterium sp., assembly GCA_017431685.1. Taxonomy (GTDB): domain Bacteria; phylum Bacillota; class Clostridia; order Peptostreptococcales; family Anaerovoracaceae; genus Crickella. Next base: position 17,841 of record JAFRKO010000005.1, on the reverse strand, counting down.
GAATAAGAACGGGCTTGATTATGAGGCTGATGAGATCATACTAACAGCCGGTGCTACTGAAGCCCTTTTTGTCTCACTTCTCGGGATCCTGAACCCGGGGGACGAGGTCATTATACCTATCCCGGCATTTGTACTCTATGAGGAAATAGTTCGCCTCGCTAGAGGAGTCCCGGTGCATATGGACACCTCTTCGGATGGTTTTCAGATAAAAGGGGATAAGCTCGAATCACTGATAACCGACAGGACGAAAGCGGTGATCCTGAATTCACCGAACAATCCGACAGGGTGCGTGTACGGAGAGGAAAGCCTGAGTGCCGTTTATAAAGCGGTGAAAGGCCGGGATATATTCGTTATATGTGACGACGTCTATAAGGCGCTTTGCTATACGGATGATTATCACAGCTTTGCGGAAAACCGCGACCTGAAAGAGCAGATACTGGTCGTTCAGAGCTTTTCCAAACCCTACGCGATGACAGGATGGCGTATGGGCTATCTTATGGCGGATCATTCCGTGAAAGAAAGACTCGAACTCGTGCACCAGTTCGATATAGTATCAACTCCGGCGATGTTCCAGAAGGCATGTATGGCCGCACTGGAGACGGACCCGTCATATATGTTGACTGAATACAAAGCGCGCAGGGACTATCTGATTTCCCGCCTAAGGGATGCTGGCATGGAGCTGACGGTTCCGGAAGGCGCTTTTTATGCTTTTCCGGACATATCCAAGTACAGAATGGATTCGATGACATTCGCACGGCGCCTCCTAGATGAGGCAGGAGTCGCGGTGACGCCGGGAGCAGCTTTCGGCTCCGACAGACATGTGAGGATATCTTACTGCTGCAGCATGAAAGCAATCAGTGAAGGAATGGACAGGCTGGAACAATTCCTGAGCAGCCTGTAGGTGCATTTTCCCGCAGGAACCAGTCAATTTCATGACTACAAAGGTGCAGTGATCTGCTCACCCGAGTAGACAGAAAGAGCAGCGAGGACTCGAGCGGAGGATATATTCCGGTGACTATACAGTAAGTGCTATACAACAGCTAGCGCAATATGTACGAATGAAAACCATTAATTGCGAAACGATCAGGAACGAACTGACGGAGAGTTCAGATGAAATCAGGCGACTGAGGGAAGACATCCACAGCCATCCCGAGCTCGGTAACAACGAATTCAGGACTGCAGACCTGATTGAGAGCTATCTGAACAGTTTGGATATAACAACAAAGAGAGTGCTCGGCACTGCGGTGATCGGTACTTTGCGCGGGAAAACAGGCGGAAGGACGGTTGCTCTCAGGGCTGACATGGACGCTTTGCCTCTGACTGAGATCACAGGAGCTGATTTTGCATCTGTTTATGCGGGCAAAATGCACGCCTGCGGTCATGATGTGCATACAGCAGCTTTGCTCGGGGCGGCAAGGATACTTTCAGCACACAGGGATGAACTCGAGGGAAATGTAGTTTTCCTGTTCGAGCCTGATGAAGAGGGAAGAGGCGGAGCAGCCAGAATGATAAAAGAAGGTTGCCTGGAAGGCGCAGATGCTGTCTTCGGCGCGCATGTAACGCCTGATCTTCCCTCAGGGAAGATCGGGGTCATGTACGGAAAGTTCTACGCCGCTTCTGATACGTTCAGGATCGTCGTAAACGGCAGGGCATCTCACGGAGCTGTACGGGAAAAAGGGATTGACGCGTTGGCGGCAGCCGTTGAAATGGTCACGGCGCTTCTCGCTCTGCCGGGACAGATCACAGACGACAAATGCGTTTTGACTGTAGGCAAAATGAACTCGGGAACGGCAGAAAACATAATGCCCGGTTTCGCGGAGCTCGAGGGGATAATTCGGACTCTCGGATCGGAGACCCGAGCCGCGATGGAGGAAGCTTTTCACAGAACTGTTCGTGAAATCGCCGAAAAAACAGGGACAACAGTAGTAATTGAATATAATCACAGCCATCCGGGCATCGTGAACAACGACGAAATGACAGCATTGGCTGAAAAAGCTGCGGCCGACCTTTTCGGAGATGAAGGCGTGTGCAGAATCGATGGACCGACGATGACAACGGAGGACTTCGGGTGTTTTCTCAATGAGGCGCCAGGAACTTTCTATCATATAGGAGCGGGGTGCGAAGAACCTCTCCACAGCAGCACTTTTCTGCCGGATGATGATGTGGCTATAAAACTTGGCGGGATGCATGCGGCTGTAGTTTTGCGTTATTTGAATAAGATAAAGCCGCTGATCGAAGAGGTATCAGGAGAGACCGCGGTAATTGACTTATAGCTGAAATGAGGCAGAGATATATGAGGCGATATAAGCTGCTGTGGCAGAGGAGCGATCAATGCTGATAAGGGATTTTGAACATAGGGTGCATTGGGAGGAGATATACTGATGACCGCTCATGAGATATTAAGAGACGAACTCATCAAATCATATTCCGACGGAAACCGGCTCAACTTTAACGGATTGAGCAGAGATGATGTCGAGAAGGCCGCTCTTGTCATAAGCAAGGCCGCCTCTGATCTTCTGATGCGGGCGGACAGCCGCGGAAGGATCAATTCGGGTGACATAGTCGAGATCTGGAGTACTGCGGCGGCGAAGGTTTTCGGAAAGGAAGCTGAAGATGAGCCTGAAGGAGGCTGGCTTGCGCATACATATGATTATCTGAGAAACAGGCTTTTCCCACATATTCCGGCTCCTGAGGATTCGGAAAAGTTTGAGGCCGGCAGACTCAGTCTGCTCAAATTTATGCGCGCGGTATATGAATACGAGCGTAAATGCTGTGAATTTGATCCTATACTCGACATATTACTGCTCAGCGATGAAGAGATAAGAGAAAAAAGTTTTATAAATGAATACATAAAGATGAAAGCTCTCGTCAGAGAGAATTACATTTATGAATTCATGCGCATAGGCGCGGAGATCACTCCATTCAACACTCTTGGGCACATCAGCGGGGTTCACTATGTAGCGATGTACGTAGCCCGGCAACTATATAAGGCCGGTGTCACGGTCGACCTCGCGCTGATATCCGCTGCGGCGGCTTCGCACGATATCGGAAAGTACGGATGCCGTAAACACGAAGAGAGGCGTGTTCCGTATCTTCATTATTACTATACAGATTACTGTCTCGGGCGCTGCGGGCTGAAACAGACTGCGCATATCGCAGCCAACCATTCGACATGGGATCTTGAACTCGAAGATCTGTCCGTGGAGTCGCTTTTGCTCATCTACTCGGATTTCAGAACTAAGAGCACCAGGGAAAATGGCAGGGAGATAATACACTTCTACAGCCTGCGCGAAGCTTTTGATGTCATTCTCAGCAAGCTGGACAATGTCGATGAAGCAAAAAGGCTCAGATATGCACGAGTATACAACAAGCTGAAGGACTTTGAGGATTATATGATCGAACACGGAGTCCATACAGATATCGCAGACTGTGCTGACAGCTATCCTCGTGAATGCACCGAGCCGGTGGTACCTGTGAGGAGAGAGTACGTACTGCTCGACAGGAGCAGCGTCACTGAGCAGATAAAATACCGGGCGATAGATCACAACATACGTGTCATGCACAGGTTTGGCAGTGAGCAGCTATTCTCAGGTCTGGTAGAGGCTGCCCGGAGCGAGACTGACTGGAAGAATGTACGCACATACATAACTATTCTCAGAGAGTATTCGACCTACATGACAGACAGCCAGAAGGCTCTGGCTCTCAGATATCTGTACGATAATCTGGCGCATCCGGAAAGCGATATTCGCGAGCAGACCGCAGACACGATGGGGTATATCGTATCGAAATACCGCGAAGAGTACAAGAAAGAGCTGCCGGGGGACATTCCGGCGCTTGACGATAACATCACGAATATTTCACTTTTCAGGGAATACCTGGCGCTCATGCTGGATCCTGACCGCAAGTATACAGAGGCTCACCGGAAGTGGATCACGGCAAGCACGGATTTTTTCGTGCGCGCCGTTACCGGTAACTGCAGGACTTCATGCATACCCAGATATTTTGACATCCTGGAAAACTACTATATGCCTAAATACTATCTGGCCGGGAGCAAAATGAATGACGCCGCAACCGAGGAAAAAATCATTGTACTTATGAATACGGCCCTCGTGACCGATGCTGGTATCTGCACGGCAAGCTTTCGAAAGAGTATATACGATTTTGCCCGAAATGTGTCAGGAAAAGTCAGCAAAAGTGTGGATCTTATCGCGCTTGAAGTCCTCGAGCATTACGGTTTGATTCCAAGCGACGAATACGACAGGCGGGTAAGGAAGATCCTTGATCTTTCGGAGGGAATTATTACGGATGAGCAAATGTCTGCAATGTTTCTCGACAACCTCAAGCTTCATGTCACCTGGAACACCAAGATGGCAAACATTAAGGTGATGAAGCAGAACGCTCTTGAGAAAGCGGATCAGAGCAGGCTGATGCAGATTGCGACGCATTTTTCCAACCTGATCAAGGTCAGCGAAACAGTCACTGTCAGGAAGGAAGCCGGAAGGGCACTCCTGGATATCACGGGAAGAATGACGATGGATAAGCGGAACGAGCTGATGCTTGAGCTGTTCAACGGGCTTGAGAGGAACGACTACCAGTTCTCGGGACTGATTCCGGATTATCTGGGTATAGTACTCTTGTATCTTGATCCGGAGGAACTCGACGAAGTCATATATGAGATGGGAAAAATGATCGATTCAGGCACTGAAAGAGCAGCGGAAGCGGCGTTGGATACCCTCGCCATCGCGCTTGAGAATTACACCCATTTCGTCTCGTACAGAACAGATATCACAAGAAGGAACCGGATACTCGGACTAATTATGAAGGGAGCCGCTTCCGGTAGAGAGACGGTGGCCAGAGAAGCTATACGCGCACTCGGAGTACACATTTTCGGTAGTTCTGTGCTGACACTCGATGAGAAGAGAAACATCGCTTCGCACTGCTTCAAGCGCATCCTCACCATCATGCCTGATGCTTCGGCTTCAAGCGTGATCGACTTCTACAACAACGCGGCCTCGCTCAATCACATATATAGATACATAACAGAGTACAGGGCTGAGAAGGGATCCCCTGATTTTGCACCGGACAAACCGGCAGTATTCTTCCCAGGGACATTCGACCCGTTCAGTCTTGGACACAAAGCGATCGCGACGACCATAAGGGACATGGGATTCGATGTCTTTCTTGCCATCGATGAATTCTCATGGTCCAAGAAAACAATACCTCACATGCTGAGGAGAAACATCCTGCAGATGTCCATCGCGGACGAAGAGGGGCTGTACATCTTCCCGGATGACATCCCTGTCAACATAGCGAATCCGCGCGATCTCGGGTATCTCAGGAGTCTTTTCCCTGATCGTGAGCTGTATGTAGCCGTGGGTTCCGATGTCGTGCTCAACGCGTCAGCATACAGACGGGAACCGGAGGAAAATTCGATACACACATTCAACCATATTGTCTTTGCCAGAGAGGCCCGCAGGCTCGAAGCCGAAGGCACTGCTTATCCTGTGACGGGCAAAGTGATAAATCTGACGCTCGACAAGTTCTATGAGGACATAAGCTCCACAAAGATTCGTGAGAATGTCGATTTGGGGCGCGATATCTCTGACCTCATAGATCTCTCGGCTCAGAACTACATCTACGGCAAAAGCCTCTATGTCCGCGAGCCGGCGTACAAGCACGAAGTGCAGGCGAGGGAGCTGAATATCCATACATACGAGCCAGGCGAGCATGCGGAGATGGAGTACTTCCTGAAAGAATTTGGAAGCAGAAGCGAAGAACTCAGCCAGACTGCTGAATTCCTATCGAGGCCCGACATAAGGCGTGTCACTATTGAGACAGCTGGCGGCAGACTTTCAGCCTCCGCAGGGGCAAAACGCGTGAGGACCAGTGAACTCATGGATGTGTTCGGGGATATAGACATCGCTTCGTACATCCGGAGCAACGCGGGCGGCGAGATAGCGGTCATAGGCGCCTTTTACGTGGCAGGAGGGGAGAATGTCTCTTATCTGAGGCAGATACTGCTCACGGAGCTTTTGACATCACTCATAGCTAAGGATTATTCGTATGCTGTTTTCTATCCGGCGGACGTTACAGCTGTTGATCCGTTAGCCATTTCGACAGTGGTCAGGCAGGGATTCATCAACATATCCTCCGACCCTGACAAACCGGTATACGCGGTCGACATGCGTAACCCTATAGCACTGTTCAGGGATGCCGATACAGTGATCAAGGCTCCGCTCAACAAGAACCAACGGGTCCAGAAAGCTTTCGACAAAGCACATGAGAACCTTCTGGCTGTGCTTCGCAGCATCTATCCGGGCAAATTGCTGCTTTCATTTAATACGAGTGCCGTATACAGCAAGATAGTCGATCTGGTCGCGGCTACCAATGGCGTATCCGTTAAACCGGATCCGATGAAGAAGAGAGGCCCTTACATAGCGGTGCCTTTCGGCAAAGCCCTTTCTGACGTGGTCGTTCCTAACACAGTCACCAAGGCTTTACGCACTGAGAAGTATTTCCGCAACGACCTTCACGGCTTTGATGTCAGAGAATCCAGAGATTATCTGACGCTCGATGAACAGGCGGGGACGATAAGGTCTTTTGCCCGTCCGGTGATTCTTATAGACGACCTGTTGCACTCTGGCCAGCGCATGAGCAAAGTAGAATCCGTGCTGAGGCAGAACGAAGTAGAAGTCCACAAGGTCATCGTCGGACTTCTTACGGGCAAAGCGCGCGATAGGATGAAGATGATGGGAAGGGATATAGAAAGCGCGTATTTCCTGCCATCGATCAGCATGTGGATGAACGAGCGAGACTGCTATCCTTTTATCGGAGGCGACAGCATAGATAGTCCTGATACTTCGCCCGAGTCAGGGGATATCGGGTCGGAGGAGGGTGAGGGAGCTTCTGTCAACTTGATACTTCCGTATACCGGATTCAGTTTTGTAGGCGGAGGAGATCCCGACAGCATATACAGGTATTCCCTGACATGCCTTGAGAACGCTTTGTCGATACTTCGTGTCATCGAAGAGGAGTATCAGAAGACATTCGAGAAAAAGCTCACACTGAGGAGGTTGGGCGCGGTCATTACTAATCCGCGTATGCCGCTTCTCGGGCAGGGGCTTGACTATGATGACCATATCGTGCCTTCGGTTTATGTCGATAATGAACTGCGAAGGCTGAAGAGGCTGTTCATGTTCAGGCATAAGCAGCAGCAGTAATTAAGCGGCCGGATACATACGATCATAAACCGGCCAAATTCATACGGTATAGTAAAACTCTAACCTATGCATGCATTAACAACAGCAACAAAAGGGAGAAATGGAATGAGATTTCTGCACGAATTGCCTGCAGATACAGGCATACAAAATGTGATCGAACTCGGCGGCTGCCCGGTCAAACTTGCGGGGCATAACAGAGTCAACATACTCGCGCTCGGAGATGTAGGGACGACTATGCTCATAGGCCTCAGGCTGCTCGGTGCCGACGTCATTTCCGAAATCGGAATCATGGACATAAGGCAGGAAAACCTCGAGCGTCTGGAGATCGAGATCAACCAGGTGGGTTATCCTTTTGATACTCACAAACTGCCGGAAATCAGGATCTTGGATGAAGAGACTTTGTTCGACTGCGACGTGCTGGTGTTCTGCGCCAGCAGGGGAGTCCCTCCTGTGACCGTAGATTCGGCAGAGCAGGTCGAGGATGTCAGGATGGCTCAACTCGATGCCAACAGGGAGATAATAAAGCACTACGCAACTCTTGCCCGCAAGGCGGAGTATAAGGGGATGGTAGCTGTGGTAAGCGACCCTGTGGATAATCTTGCGGCGGCATTTCTCGATGCGGCGGAGCTCATGCCTTGGCAGATCCAGGGATACGGGCTCGGAGTCATGAACATGAGAGCTCTTTACTATTCACGCAAAGAGCCGGAAGGTCCGATGAGTCTTTATGAGACTGAAGGAAGAGCTTTCGGGCCTCATGGGCAGGACCTGGTTATAGCCAACAGCATCGAACACTATGATGAGGAAGCCTCTCTGAGGCTTACTGAGCTGGCAACGAGCGCCAACTTAAAAGTGAGGGAGCTTGGATTCAAGCCGTATATCGCTCCGGCCATATCATCCGCAGCCGTTCCGATTCTGCTTACGCTTCGCGGGAGTGGCACTACGGATCGGTATATCTTGGGGATAGCGCCAGAGGCGCTTTTATGGGGGTGAAAAACAGACTGACAGAGTCAGGCTTCGAGTATGAGGATGTGCCACTGCCTGACGCGCTGTACAAGCGCATCCTGAATGCTTATACAACGCTGTGTGATATACGCTAAAAGGGGTGACGGGGACTGTGAGAGAATTGATAGTAGTGAGACCTCTCTGCGAGATACAGGGCTGGAACAGAAGGATGGAAGATGTTCTGGGGGACATACTGGAAGAGCTCGACAGAGAAGGCACGGATATCACCCTGGTGGAAAAAGCGTCAGAGCTGCAATATACAAGTATGAGAGACCGTCATGTACTCTTTGCCGTGAGCCTGACAGAAGCCGGTGTCAACATGGAGTACTACAGGATGCTCGAGTACTTCAGGTCCAATCCCGACTGCCTCGAAGGATCGTCCGGGGGTATACTGGTTGACGGGCAAAGTGAGCTTTTTACCAAGGCGCTGGCAAGAAGGCTGGCTTTCTCGGCGAATGCTTCGGGCTGCACTTTTCCGGGCAGACCGCTTGTCGAGGCTACCGGAGACCTTAAGAATTTTCACGTCCTTTCCGGTATTCGCAAAGTTGATCTGGAAACGGTTTACGAACAGCAGGTGCGCGACCTCGTTCACAGGATAAGAGATTTTGGCAGTGAAAGCGCGCCTGTGTCTGACGGATCGGAAAGAATTAAGGTGCTCGCTGTCCACGCGAGCTCAAGGAAGACTTCCAATACTTTGCTCCTGTGGGACAAGGTGCGCAGGAACATAGAATACAGAGCCGAGATTACGGAGATATCTCTAAGCGAGGGAGTGATCAGGGATTGCAGGGGATGCAAATATGAGGACTGCCTGCATTTCGGCGAACAGGGCAGATGCTTCTACGGTGGGATAATAACAGAGCAGGTCTATCCTGCATTGATGGAAGCTGATGCGCTGGTGATGATATGTCCAAATTACAATGATGCTCTCAACGCCAACCTTACAGCCTTCATCAACAGGTTGACAGCTCTGTACAGAGCGCACGATTTCAGCCGTAAGAAAATTTACGCGCTTGTCGTGTCAGGCTACAGCGGCGGCGATATCGTATCTGAGCAGATAATAGGTGCCCTTAATTTCAACAAAGGGATGATACTTCCGGGCAAATTCGCCATGGTTGAGACCGCAAACGATCCGATGAGCATCCTCGAAGTGCCTGAGATCGATGCCAAAGCCGCAACCTATGCGAATAGGATAGTATAAGATAACAGTACAGAGGAACCGATATGAGGCTGTCGCACAAAAATAGTGTGGCAGCCTCTTAACGTGCCCGCCTGTCGGCGGGTTCTTTTGATGCAATCAGCCTGAAAGCCTTGCAAATACTTGGCTTTATCAAAAAACAAAGAGCTCCACACCTACTGGTAAGCGGAGTTCAATGGTAAAATGTATGTATGCAGATGTTTTTAATCGAATGAATAATGAGGCAATAAAGATGTTTGAGAAGTACACATGTGCCATTAAATATGTAGAAAAAACAACTTAATCAGGAGTCAAGTTAATACAAAAAACAGCAATGCGAGCATAGAGAATTTAGTACTCTAAGGCTCGCGTTTTTGCTAAAAAATCAATTGGGGTAAATTGGGGTAAAAATTGGGGTAAAATGAAAAACGCACTCGTCAGAATGCTGTAATTCCAACGAGTTGACGCTTTAAGTGTGGTGGTGCGCCCGGCGGGGATCGAACCCGCGGCCTTCTCATTCGGAGTGAGACACTCTATCCACTGAGCTACGAGCGCATATGATAAGTCTTAAAGTTACTGCAATTGCTGTATTTGTATTTACAAATGTCAATTGCGTGTATCATTCTGTTAATAATAGAGTGTCTCATTCCTATTCCTGGAGACACTCTACTTAATTTACTCTTACAGCTTTAGTTAGTCAACATTCAATCATTTTATAAACATCTGTTGTGTGTTCTTTTATTAAACAACCTGATTTCATTCAACTGTGCTAATCTGTAGAATAAGATTTACAAAGGGGGAAGATGCTTATGAAATCGTTTAGAAAATATCTGATAATTGTCTTTGCATTAGCACTGATGTTAAGTATGTCGATAACTGTATATGGAGCGTCCGGGGGAAAAACAACATATTTGTTGACCAAGGAAAAATACAATGAATACGATCCGAATCAGGAAACGATTGATGAAAAGAGATGGACTAAGTACAAGTATAATAAATACGGGCTTATGAAAAGTATTGTATGGTCTCCTGATTCCTATGGGTATTCAGAGAAGTGGGCTTTTGTTTATAACTCAAAGAAAAAAGCAGTAAAGGTGAATGAATTGCATTACTATGATGGCGATGTCGTTAACAGATATTGCAGAAAATATAGCTATAACAAACGTGGATACGTAAGCAGGGTAAAAGTATATTGGATCGATAGAGGCAGATATGACCTGTGCAGTGAGACTAAATTGACCTGGAATAAGAAAGGACAGATTACGAAAATACGTGAGTTAGATGATAAAGGAAAAACTGATTCGACAGATTCGTATACATACAATAAAAAGGGACAGCTGATAAAAACACGCCATTATGATGCCAGTGATAAAAAGTATACAACAACAAGGTACAAATACAATCAAAAAGGAGAGCTTATAAAACAGTATTATAAAGATGATCCTGCCTGCACAGAATGGATTTATGATGGCGACAAAGTAACAGAGATTGAATATACAGATAAATCCAATAATGAAATAATGTTTATAAATTATAAAACCTACGAAAATGGAAATATTATGAAGGAAACTCAATACGACTGTATGGGCGGTGAAGATAACAAACATAAAAACAGTTCATGTAAATATGAGTACAGGAAAATAAAATTAAGTTCAAAATACAGGAAGCTGGTTCGCAAACAGCAGATCTGCTTACCATATATGTAACAAGGAACAAGGGGAACAGTCTCCGGAAGGGATGTCTAACTGCAATTCATGAAAATGGGCCGGTGTTCCGGCCTGTTTTATTGCAAAAGTGCAACGTTTTTATATGTGTCTCCTTGAAAAGCGCACTTTTGTTAAGGTAGAATTTTCCTTAACAAATGTTAATAAATTGCAAATAAAGAGGAATATACACTTTTCACATTAATCAATCAGGTGTCACCAGCTATGAACAGAAATCACATAAGATCGATAAGGGTATTTTTTTTCGCATTGATTATCCTCGTGTCAGGGTGTCTGAACACCAGCAGCACTTTCGTGTTTGCGGATACGGAGACCACAACAGATTACCGGTATCCAGATAAATATGCGGAGTCATACAGCCACTTCAAATCATTGAAGACTCTGACTTCTGAAGGGACATTCCCTGTTCCGGGTCTTGAAGTAACGGTAGGACTTCACAAAGACGATAACGGAGATCTTGCTAATTTCTACTCATCTAACAGCGGAATGGTTCCACAGGGAATTACGATTGCAAACGGATACAGGGTAATTTCTGCGTATGATGCATCAGAAGAAGGGCCGTCGGTCCTGTATGTAAGCCCTCTCGGCAGCACTAAATGGACCACTATCTCGCTGTTTGAGATGGACAAGGGCGTGTTCTTTAAGTCATCGACCGGTGAGTATCCGGGCAACAAGGAATCGATCAATCATGTCGGCGGTCTCGCCAGCGATGACGAGGGGAATCTTTATATTGCGAAGAGTGGCAAAAGGGCTGTTGCCAGGATCTCATATGACAGGCTCGTGGAAGCGGCATCATATGTCGGCAAATCTGTTGCAATGTCTTACGACGCAGAACTGTCTGTATCTACGACAGCTTCGTTCCTGACATGGTACAGGAACATGCTTTGGGTAGGCGTGTGCACCAGCGGCAAAGGTATCCTCACAGGCTATTCGATAGGTTCGACCGATGACGGGGTCCTGTCGATTGAAGAAAAGATGAATTGTACTATCTCCGGAAAGGCGAATGGTGCGGCTTTCTGTGAGGTGAATGGGCATGAATGTCTCGCGCTAAATGTGTCGAGTGGGCGCAACTCAAGCAAGTCAGGCTATATATCAGAGATGTGGCTGTATGAAGCAGGCTTTTCGGACACCAGTATCTCGTTGAACCGCAGGAGCAAGCTGACTCTTCCGCCTATGGCAGAGGAAATCGATGTTTACAACGGTACCATGTATACCATATTCGAGTCGGGTGCTACAAAATATGCAGAGCTTCATCCGGACGATGTTTGCGACTATGTCGTGGACCGCGTCTGCATGACGACTCCGGAAAAAGTATTTTTATGGACTGATCCGAAATACAACGAGACTGAAATGTCAGGAACACTGTCCGGCAAGGGGGCGCAGTTCGACAGCAGCATAGTGTATTCAGGAACAGCGACCGAAGCGTCTGCTGTAAAAGAGATCTCAGTTACATATAACAACGATCTTCAGAGCGGCGGCAGTGTTACGACCGGATTCATTTACAGCGATGAGATGCTGCTCAAGTCTGCACTGCAGAGCAACGGCAAACCTGATACAGATGTTGCCAAAGTGGCTGTCGGACTCGCAAGCGCTGCGTATAAAAAGAGCAATATTCAGAGCGCTCTGACTGCTCTGGAGTGCGGCTCCATGACTTTCTACAACTATGGCCGCAAAGCGACATTCACTGACAACGACTTTACGGGCTTCAGCATCGGGCGCAAGAGGGTATATGACGAGTCTGATGTATACACTATTTATTTCGTTACAGTGCGCGGTACACCTGCTTCAGCGGAGTGGTTCAGCGATTTTAACCTCGGAACGAGCGGCAAGCACACGGGCTTCCACAGAGCTGAAGATGAGATTTACGACGTTCTGGAGAAAGATTTCTTCGCTTCCGACGGCTCGGATGCGTCGCACAGGAAGTTCCTCGTTACAGGACACAGCCGCGGAGCTGCAGTGGCAAACATTCTGGCGGCAGCGCTCTCAAACAGCGGTTATGCAAACGCATCGAATGTATTCGGCTATACTTACGCCTGCCCGGCAGTCAGTAAGACAGCCAATGCGTCGATGAACAATATATACAACTTCAATTATGCGGGCGACCTTGTCCCGGCGGTACCTCCTGAAAAATGGGGATACGGACGCAACGGTCACACCTATGATCTTGTAATGGACAGCAATGCCCTTACCCAGTTCAAGAGAGTTTTCGGAAAGGATTTTGCAGCTTCCACTGATACCAATAATGCTGTCAAGACTCTGACTGACCTGCTGCAAGGGGAAAGCAACTATACTCTTGCTTTACCTGGCCTGCAGCTGGCGGCCTGCATGCTGGGCAATCAGGACATCACTTCAATAAAGGCTGTAATTACAGGTGCGCCAATCAAATTCTCAGCGATGCTGGGCAATCAGATAGCGGAAGGCCTTGGCAATAAGGAACTGACGGTCGTTGAAGAAGAGTATAAGGGTGAATGTCAGGAACTGCTCGAGCAGGTAAAGGCAGGCATCAAAGACATAGATAAAAAACTGGAGAATGCAGATGATGAAGATGAACGTGCAAGGATCTGGTCTAACTGGTGTACGGATAACCGGGCCATGCTCAGCGATATAGTCGATCTGACTGCTATCAGCGTTTCCAAAAGATCTGATCTTGATGCAGCAAAAGAGTATCTGGAAGATGAGGCTGTCATAGAACATAGCACTGCTCTCAATTTGTGGCAGAACCTCGTCAGCACTTTTGTCGCGTCCCGTTACAACCCACAAGCTGCGCTTACTCACGGACACATGCCGGGCACATATGTAATAGGAATCAACTCGATGTTCTTCGGATATGAGGGTTGGTATGGAAACAGTACCCATGCAGCAGATCCGGCGGCTTCGACCGCTGGCAATATCAACAGTATTGGACCTAGATGCTTCTATGGGTGCACATCGCTCAAAGCACTGACGGTTCCTGATGGCGGTCTGGACTATGTGGGCAGCAGCGCGTTCAGCGGAGCAAGCGCATTGTCCATAATATATGGAGATCTTCAGCTGAATAAATATGTTGGTAACTACGCGTTCTCAGGCTGCAGCGGACTTACGAGTTTGAAAATAACAGGAACGATCAAGACTCTGGGGTATTCTGCATTCAGAGAGTGCAGCGGGCTGAAGAAGGTGGAGATACCTGTAACGGCAAAGTACAAAGCTGCATTTTCGGGGAGCAATGGAGATCCTACATTCTATAGCTGCGGCAATGTAGAAGAGATAGTCTACACGGCCGGAAGCGGAGAGGTAAACGAATACTTCAATTATGAATACAGCCTGCCATATTATGCAAAGAACAAGCTCGCGAAGGTGACGCTGGAAAACGGGATCACGGAGATACCGGCAAGCCTGCTGAGAGGCTGCAGCAATGTGACATACCTCAGCATCCCGGACAGTGTAACGAAGATAGGGTCATACGCGTTCAGTGGCTGCTCATCATGGAAACCGGGTGATGTCACTCTTTCTGACAATCTGACAAGTATCGGCACAGCAGCTTTCAATGGTGTCGGAGTAAGCAGAGTCCTGATCCCTGCGACAGTCATTGAGGTCGGCTCTAGTGCGTTTGCTAAAAGCAGCTCGCTCAAGATTTACGGTGAACGCGACAGCGTTGCAGAGAAGTATGCTTCGGCAAACAGTAATACGTTCATAGCAATAAATGAGATCTTTATCAGCGGAGCACCTGAGGAGGCAGATCCGGGATCAAAGCATCAGCTCACAGCTAAAATGGTCACAGGTATCGATAAATCTGCCGAAAACTTCGACTGGTCAGTAAGTGGAAACACCTCCGAGAAGACCGTTATAAGCGAAGCAGGTCTTCTGACTGCTGGCGAAGATGAGGATGCTATGCGCATCAAGGTAAAGGCGGAGCACGGCAAGTACGACTCTGAGGTGGTGATCGCAATAGCCGGAGGAACAGTATCAACAGATCTGGCAGATGCAACTGTCAGCGATGTTCCGGATACTGAGTACACAGGCGAAGCAATTGAGCCTGAAGTGACTCTGGCATTCGGCGAGACAGAGCTTGTCAAAGATGAAGACTATACTGTTGAATACAGTAACAATGTAGATGCCGGTGAGGCGACAATAATCTGTAAGGCAGCTGGAAAGCTCACCGGAACTGTCGAAATACACTTCAATATTCTGAAGGCTCAGAACGAGTGGACAGAAGAGCTCACATGCAGCGATACAACTACAGATTTCACGCCAGAGCCGAAGGCCGTCGCTAAATTCGGAGATGTGAGTTACGTATTCAGCAATGCCGAAGACGGAGAGTACACTGACACAGTACCTGAGGCTGCCGGAGAATACTATGTCAAGGCAGTCGTCGCGGATACTGACAACTACAGCGGACTTGAGTCTGCAGCAGTTAAGTTCAGCATCACTGTGGACCTTTGCAAGGATGGACATGATATCGAGAAGGTTGAAGCGGCTGAGCCTACATGCGCGGCAGAAGGCAACGAAGAATACTACAGATGCAAGAGATGCGGAAAGCCTTTCGCTGATGAAAACGGAGAGGTCGAGCTTGAAGCTGCTCCGGTTATCGCCAAAACAGCCCATGTATTTGATGAAGGTGCGGTCACAACAGAACCGACATGCACCGAGCCTGGTGAGAAGACATATACATGCACAGTCTGCGGCGGAACTGAGACAGAGGCTATACCAGCAAACGGTCATACAGAGGAAACTGTATCTGCTGTCGAGCCAAAATGCACAGAAGAAGGCCTGACAGAAGGTGTGAAGTGCTCTGTCTGCGGCGAGATTCTTGAAGCACAACAGATAATCGAGCCGCTTGGCCATGACTGGGGCGCATGGGAGACAGTATCAGCTCCGAACTGCGCAGATAAAGGCAGCCAGATGCATATATGCGGAAGATGCGGTGAGAAGGAATTCAAGGATGTGGATCCGAACGGACACACCTGGACAGAGGAGTATGTCATCGATACTTATCCGACATGCGCATCAGAAGGTTCTGAATCATGGCATTGCTCAGAGTGCGGAGTCAGTGACCCGGATCATACGCGTACAATAAGCAAGCTGTCGCATGACTTTGGGCAATGGACAACAACCAGAAAGGCAACATGCGAAGTGACCGGGATCAGTCAGAGAAGCTGTAATGCGTGCAGCTACCTCGAGACAAAAGAAACCCCGGCTACGGGCCATACTGACGAGGTCATTCCGGCAGCAGCGGCAACTTGCACAGACGATGGCCTGACAGCAGGCAAGAAGTGTGCGGTCTGCGGTAAGATCCTCAAAGCACAGGAGAAGATACCTGCGCTTGGTCATACATGGGGAGCATGGAAGACTGTTAATGAGCCGACAGTCAATACAGAAGGTTCAAAGGAACGAGTGTGCTCCGTCTGCGGAAAGAAAGAAACCGCCTCGATAGAAAAGCTTCCGCCGGAAGAGACAAAGAATGAAGAGCAGAAGCCTGCAGAACCAGCCGGACCAACTGAAGAGGAAAAGGCTGCAGCAGCGGCAAAGGCGGCCGAAGAGAAGGCAGCTGCTGAGAAAGCAGCGACAGAGAAAGCGGTTGCGACAGCAAAAGAAACGGTTAATAAAACTGTTGCAGATGCCAAGTCGATAGAGCAGGGTATCTACTCTGACGAATCGTATAAGGCGCTTCAGAATGCTGTAGCTGAGGCAGAGGCTCTTGCCGGGAAGCCGAATGCTACAGCAGAGCAGCTGAAGGCAGCAGCGGATAAGGTCGAGGCAGCAAAAGAGGCTTTGACTATTAGCGAAGAGGAGCCTGCAAAACCTTCGGTAAAGACTGGTGATGTTAAGAAGTACAAGAAAAACACATACAAAGTGCTTTCGGTCAAGAGTAAGAAAGTTGCTTTCACAAAGGCTAAAAATGCCAGGAGTGTTGTAGTACCGGCAAGCATCAAGATCGATGGCCAGACTTACAAGGTTACTCAGATCAATGCAAATGCGTTCAAGAGCAGCAAAATAAAAACTATAACGATTGGCAAGAATGTCAAAGTAATCAAGAAAAATGCTCTTAAGGGATCAAGAGCGACCAAACTGATACTGAGAACCAAACTGTTGAAAAAGACAAAGATCAAGGGCAGTATGAAAGGCTCGAAGATCAGGACCGTTCAGGTAAAAGTCGGAAGCAGATCAGCAAACAAGAAATTTGTGAAAAGCTATAAGAGGATCTTTACGAAGAAAAATGCAGGTAAGAAAGTTACCGTAAAATAGCATTTTCAAAACAAAAGAAGGGCGCGGAGTCAGAATCTGACACCGCGCTCTTGAGAGTGTGAAATAAAGTCTGTAAATAGCTCCGTATGGCAGCTAACTTATTCAGGCTGACTGGATAGATATCGGTCAACCTGTTGAAAACACTGTAATTCATGCTTTCAAAAATGTCAATATAGCCAGGCTTTTTAGGAGCCTGGCTATTGAATTGTAAGAAAAACTATTCAGGCATTCGACCTTCATACATTATGCAGAACTCACCATATATGGTGCCCCAATGACGGAGCGGCTGAGTCCATTTTTTAGTTATTTGGATCGTCGAAAGATAGAGAGATTTCAGAAGAGCGGTTGAGCTTGGGAAAACGCTTCTCTGACGATTGAGCTTCTTGTATGCGCTGTTAACACTCTCAATGGCATTGGTTGTGTATATGACCTTTCTGGTATCCATCGAGAATTTGAAAATTGGACATACAGCATCCCAGTTGTCATACCAGCGTTTCAT
>JAFRKO010000035.1 GCA_017431685.1 Mogibacterium sp. | reverse complement strand
TTCTTCTGAGAAGCTCGTTCTTGCCTGGAATAAGAACAATTCTAATCCTGCACTCGAAACCTTGACAGATTGGCTTAATGCCGAGTTTTCTGATTAAGAGATTTGCGAAGCCAAAAGTGATAACTGCCGATAAACGGCGTTGTGCGGCGAAGTGCTGAGAGGCCTAAAATGTTGAAATTTCAACGAATTCCAGTAAAATAAAGGACCTCCGGAATTACCCGAAAGTCCTCAAAAATGGAGCTGATGTACGGGACTCGTGATTTTCAACCCCTTGCAATTACTGGCATACAGCCTGTAGAAAAAATATCAACCCACAAATTTGCCTCATTTTCCTCCAATTGTTGAAAATGCGATGTATACAATCTGGTCTCGTTTTGATGTATAACGAGAGTCGAAGTTTATGGCATGCGGCCAATCCCTTCTGATAGAGGCGTCATTTGCTTCAACTTAACTATCCTAATATATAAATGTACCCAGTTTGTTAGCTGTCAATCTCTTTCTTTCTGTCAAGGTCGTTACCTCCTGCCTTAGATTTTTACCGTCTATTCTTCGAGCTCCCACTCAATAGTTATTTCCTCCTCCTGTGTTGTAGTGGGATTCTGCAAAGTTGCAAACAGATTTCCGCCATAACCTAATATATCAATCCCATTAACAGTCCCATCCTTATGATCCCCTTCTATATACTGTTCATCTGTTATGTAATCATAATCCCCACTGGCATTTATTTTTGATGGGCCTTTTATTGTTTTACCAAGAGAAGTGGCTAACATTTCAGCAACTTCTTTTGCATCAAGAACAGCTTCTCTCATTAGTTCCTTACAGAGTTCACTTTTCCTGGAATATCTCGGCTCCACGCTGACATCAACATCATATGATTCCTTTTCGGAAAGAGTCATTACTGCATCGATGAAAGCCAGATCATAATCCAAATCCCATGAAATCGCACGCTGTGCCTCTGTCTCCCTGTCATCACTGTAATTACGTTTCTCGATACTGTTTTTGTTGCCTTTAATACGGCTGATATCTATTCCCATTTTCTTCAGTTCTTTAAGAAATGTCTCGCAATCATTGATTACCTTTTTTATTGCATCTTTGCTGCGCTTGTTCCTAGTGCTAAACGTTACATTAATTGTCATCCTGTCGTATTCGACTTCTCTTCGTGCCTTACCGGTTGTTCTGATAGTTCCCATAATCAAACTCCTTTCATTGTAATAAAACACGCCCTCAACTGAAGGCGCGAAAACTGAAAAATGCTTATCTGCTATTATAATGCTTGTAATTCTTGCGAATATTGTATAGGGGTCGCAAAGCGTAATTATCTATCTGTGTCTTAAATATGTTCACAAGTTTGGAGATATCATAGCCCCTCACATAGCAAATATCCTCTAAGTCATGATCATTAAACAATACCTTGAAAAAAGAACCCCCAACTTTATTGTTGGAAGTTCTATGGCTCATTATAGTCTATTCTGTCTTTTGCATAGAATTATTAACCCACTCTGGGAAGTCCACCACTTCAATCGTATTTAATTCCTCATTTGTGATATCAGACATATTCGCCAACCTGTTTGCCTGATTAGACAATGCTGTTTCAAATAGATTTCTCATCTCTCTTCCGTTTGCGAAATTCGCGTCTTTATTCTGAACAAGCCATCCGAGGTAAACTTTCAGATTGCGCTCAGCATCCTCACTTAGTTTCATCTGATATGGCTGACAGAAAAAACAGAATATCGAAAAAAGCTCTTCTTTGGAATAGTCTTCAAATGTGATGTTCTTATTGAAGCGTGATTTTAATCCTGGATTTGACTCAAGGAACTGTTCCATTGGCTCCGGATAACCGGCAACAATCACAACAAAATTTTCACGATTATCCTCCATCGCTTTTAAGATGGTATCTATTGCTTCCTGACCGAAATCATTTCCGCCTTTAGCAAGTGTATATGCTTCATCTATGAATAAGATGCCGCCCATCGCCTCATTGATCTTGTCTGTGGTCTTCAGTGCAGTCTGGCCGACATGTCCTGCTACTAACCCGGCACGATCAACCTCGACTAATTGACCTTTTTCCAAAGCCCCGAGCTGCTTATAAATCTTCGAAAGCAATCTGGCCACTGTTGTTTTGCCAGTCCCTGGATTTCCAAGGAAAACCAGATGTT
This sequence comes from Mogibacterium sp., assembly GCA_017431685.1. GTDB lineage: Bacteria > Bacillota > Clostridia > Peptostreptococcales > Anaerovoracaceae > Crickella. Next base: position 47,477 of record JAFRKO010000035.1, on the reverse strand, counting down.
TGGATACATTAGCAGTTTCAAAGCCCCGTTCGTCTCTGATCTTCTTGATCTTCAACAAATTAATCAGGGATGTTACTTCTTTCTTTACGCCTGCCAACCCGATTAGGTTGTTTAGTTTATCTAGCAACTCCTCTAGTGTCTCTTCCGGTTCAGATGCCTCTGACTGCTCTTCCTTTTTTTCACTTGATATGTCCTGACAAGCAGACTCCTGCTTTTTTGCTACATTCAGAGCACCATCCAACTGACAATTATTAATGGAACTATGGTTTTCTTTCTGGCGCGCCTGCAGAGCTTTAATATAGTCCAGATATTTCTGCTGATCAATATCTGCCTTGTCATATTTGCTATGCAAATAATGTTTTCCCAGTTCTACAATGAAAGCGATGTATAAAGCAGTCGTTTTAATCTCACTGTTTTTCAAAAATGATCTATCAAATCGACACAAATCATCGAAATATGAAGCAGCTACCACGCCTGTATCTGTTGACTCGATCAGCTCCTCATAATCACCATTCAGATACATTGTATTGAATAGCTGGATTCGTTCTTCCGCACCCGATCTGGAAATGACACGGATAAAGGAGAAAATGTCGCATACAACAGCATTTTTTATCTTCTGTGAACTGCCGCTGTTTTCTGAATCAATAGCATCACAAGCTGTCAGCAATTTGTTCAACGCATTCTTAACATCAATTTCCATCATAATTCACCCTGATTACGCTATAACAGCCAGTTTTAATGCATTATTATAAGCTTCTTGTACAGTTGTGGAATCTGATTCTGCTCCTGCATTTTCAAAGGCGGCCTTAATGGTTTCTTTTACCTCACGATCTGTGTTTTCCTGCAGCGTGTGTAAAAGATCGATATCTCCCAGAGCCAGAATCAAAGCCTGATTATCTTCAACGTTCTCTCGTTCTTCTCTTACCTGATCAAGCAGTCCTTTGTAGAAGACATCTACTCCCAGAGTATTTAATGTGGTTTCGAACATTCCATAATCCTGCAGTTTTTCAATAACCCAGTCTTCGGATAGAGTCTTATATACACCCATCCACTTCTCATGAGCCGTATGCCAGATTTCTCCCGCGCCAAGGACTTCATGATTATTCTGATAATAAACTTCATCGAAATACATCAGCGATACGGTAAGCATCGATAAGAGTGAATATATGGAAAAGATTGTATTCTTCTGATCTGATGATACATTCATCTGTAATGCGCTTATCAGCAATGTAAGTACGTTATACTCGTTGTCAACAAGTTCCCGCATTTTCTCTTCAGAATATGGCTGCTGTTTTTTTCGGCAGTCAAGCATATCTGTATGATCGGACAATACCTTATTGAATTCGAAACCTGTCTGCAAGTCCTGAACCTTTTTGACAGTCTTCTCTACCTTGGCAATCTGCTGATTAATTTCTGCACTCATACTATCCAGCTTTGCATACATAACAGCAAATCCAACACATGTTGCGCATAGATTCAGCCCATTAATCAAAAGTCCAAGCTTTTGTATCTTAGATACATTAGCCAAAAGCTGTAGGTTTCTTTCATTTAGCTGCAGATTCTTATTTAACAGATTAACAGCATTCTCAACTAAAGCCTTTTCCTCGGTCTGCGGAAGCTCGTTCAAGGCCACCTTGACGAAATTCTTGAACTTCTTATTTTTTCCCCTCTGAACTATTTCAATTACATGCTTATCGTTCAGGTATGGCTTCAGTTGTTCCAGTGTTTCCACCACAACAGTATTACTCATTATCTGCCTCCTCCTGAACTCTGTCGTTTAAGATCTTATATACAATCACGATTGTAAGAATAAATGTACATGTGTCTGAGCAATAGAGATCCTTAATATCAAACTTCGATTTCTTCCCGATTTTAATCGCTACCGGCTCCTGCTCATTCTTCATAGCACCAATTATATCAAGCGGGTTTAAGCAATCTGAAGAAAAATCAAAATTGTCGATCTCCTTAAAACCATTCTTTATTATGGCTGTATAAAGGCAGAGCATAATCCGTGTATAGTCAACCAGATTGTTAGTTGAAAGCGCTCTTGTTTTTTTCATTGAAGCAGCTTTCTCGTAGTATTTTCTGGCTCTTGGAACGGCTACTGGAGTAGGATCATTCTTCTTAGGCTGAGGAGTTTTTTCAATACGTCTTTCAACAATAGAATCTAGATCCTTAAGATATGATTCGACATACTTATCGAAGCTTTTCCCTGTTTTCAGCTCAAGCTTCTCAAAGTAATCACAGAGTTTTTCCGACAATATCCCAAGTGTGATTTCCTCTTCAGGAATGATAGAAAAAGACAGGTATTCCGGAATCAATACAGGTTTTATTTGTTCATACATATCCGGCTGCAAGGTATTCACTGTCGTTTTTATTAATTCGTTATAATCCATGCCTCATAAATCTCCGTTATTCAGTCCACCAATCCATGCTTGTTTTTCATCATCTTACTCTAATAATAAGGTTTTATGATCGCATATGCACTTACTATTTTCATCAACAAATATAACATCCCTTTTTCGGGACAATCACGATTATAGAACTCGTTTTACATTATTATATACCACCTGCTATTACAATAATCTGGTTTTTCACAAAGTGAAATGTACCCACACGCGAAGAGAGGCTTCGGGTATGCCAGCCCGTGAGCCTCTCTTCTGTCTCCGAAAGGAAAAAGTGTTATGAATGCGATCCGCACAATCTACATTGCTTCAAGGTATTTATCGAAATTGTTTACAGCTTCGTTGTTGAGGCTGTCAAATACGTCTGTATATGTGTCGAGTGTGATGTGTATGTTGGTGTGGCCGAGCCAGTTCTTGAGCACTATCGCCGGGATGCCGGACTCGATGCATCTGGTAGCGAACGTGTGTCTCAGTGCATGCTGTCCGTCAGCCGGGATGCCGATTTTCCTGCACACTCTCTTGTAATAGCAGTTGACCTGCGATGTCGTTACGAGAGAGTTCTTGCAGTAATCGTAGAATATCAGATCATCAGCATTCGGCTTCTGCCTCTCCAACGCCTGCTCAAGATATGGCCTCAGCTTGCTGCTAATAGGGACATCTCTCTGGCCGGCGTCAGTCTTGGTAGTATCGTTGAGGAACTCCCTGTACTCAAAGCCCCTGGATATGGTCCTCCTCACATGGATGACATTCTTCTTGAAATCGATGTCCTCCCTGCGAAGGGCATTGATCTCACCCATCCTCATACCGCTGTACAACTCGATCATCAGCTGGAGCCGATAATCATTGCGTCCGTTCGGCGGATCTGTAGTCTCAAGAGCCTCCACGAACTTTTTCTGCTGCTCCGTCGTAAGCCCGCTGACTTTCTTTTTGGGCTTGCCCACCTTCGGGCACTTCATATCTCTTTGCTCCATGAAGTTCTCAGTTATCAGGCCTTCCATAAGAGCGATCGAGAACGCCAGCTTCACCTGAGCATATAGCTTCTTCACCATGCTCTCAGAGTAATCCGTCAGAGTAGCGAAGTATTTTGTCACATCGTTTTTTGTCACTTCCCTTATGGGCATTTTCGCTATCCTGGACTTCTCCAGTATCCTGAGGTTCGCGAGATTCCTGCAGTATCCCTGCTCTCTGACGAATCCCATATCATAATCCTTTTGATAAGCTCTCCTGAGGACCTTGCAAATCGATTCATCCGGATTGATGTCATCCCTCAGGAGTTCCATCCTCTTCTTGAAAGCCTCCGCCTTTGCGATACATTCGTTCAGGTCATCGCATGTAAATGACTTTCTCTGAGGCTTTCCGAATTCATCCGTATACCCGAATCTGTATTCAACCTTTCCTGAGTCTGTGTACCTAAATGATCCCGCTCCGAACTCCGCTCTTTTCCCGTTGTTCGCTCCCAGCGTACCGGTTGCATATTCTGCCTTTTTTCTATTCGTAGCTTTTGTAGCCATTATCGATCTCCTTTACTTCCAGAAACGATCCCTCGCTTTCTCATGTCTCTTGGAGAAGTAGTCGATCAGAGCATGCGCCTCCACGACCTTCTGTCTGCCAAAATCTGCAGCAGGGAATTTCGGGTCGTTGAAAAGCTTTTCCACTGTTCCGTGACTCCATCCAAGCATCTGAGTCAGATCCGAGATCGTATAGAATCGTACCTCGCTTGAGAGATACGGCTTGTCTATCGCCAGATCTGTAATATCCATATATTTCCCGGGATGCCGCTATCGTAATCCCCTGTCTCCTTTCTTTTCCACGCCACGAGAGTCGAAATTGTGTACTTGACAAACGTTGAAATTTCAGTGCTTTCGGCGTTTCTTGTCAGCTTCTTCAGCCTTGCGACAGGCCCGGGTCACTTCCTCCATAACAGGGGCGGGAACGGAACAGCAGTATTTCAACAATCGCTGCTTGTCAATGGTGAAACGCTGCTCTGTACAAACCATCGACCTAAGAGGCAAACCTTTCAGGGATGGAAGCAGGATATGCGTATCAAGATCGATTTTTTTCAGTTCGCTCGTTATCACAGCGACTATGACAGTAGGAGATTTTTTATTCAGAAAATTGGATTGGGTCGCGATCACAGGACGGATCCCAAATTGTTCTGAACCTACTACTTCGTCAGCTGTTCCCAGGTCCGCAAGGTATATATCTCCCCTTTCTACATTGAAGGGTTTTTTCCACTTGTCTGCTGTCTGCATTCCTTCCTCCACTTTTTGATATCTTTATCTACCTTCATGCCCAGCTTCCAGAGGAATCCGGCAGGGTCCTTGATGCAGCGTTCCACTCTCGGGTCCGTCAATATGAATTCTGCGCAGTCCTCCATCATCTGATATGCTTCAGTGTCTGAAGGATCTTTCAGCATGATCCTTCTCCATATCTCGTAATCGCTGATCGCCTGATAGATCTCACACCTGGCGATATGATCCAGCGCTTCCGGGTCGTCAATCTTTACTATCTTCAATGTCTTCATTTCTGTTACCTATCAAATCGCCGCAAGCAGCGCCTTTCTCATATCTCTTATTTCCACGCGGATCTCTGTGATCGTGAGATCCATTTCTCTGCGTACATCCGTCACGGTCTTATCTTCGAATACCAGAGCTTCGATGATCCTTAGCTGTATCTCTGACATGCTCCAAAGAGCGAACCTCATTCCTTCGTCACCGACCCTGCTGATCCAGCTGTGGTCGTGTCTCTTCATATATATGTAGCGGATGCCCTGTACAGTGATCAGGAGGTCTGCCATCTCGCTTATCTGATCCTCGAACCAGATGATGCCGTCATCTCTGTAGTTATTCCTCGCCATTTCCGACCTCCATCATCCTTACGATCAGCTGACCGACTGTGCCGTAGTCCATCTCGGTTGTCTCGCTCAGCCAGTTGGCGAAGTCTACGCAGTAGGCTCTGACCATCATGCAGCGCGTATCGTTCGGGTTCTTCTCCAGTGCCCGGTTCGCTTCGTTGTAATCTCTGCAGAAGCTTGAGAGCACATTGACCATTCCATATACATATGGGTTGTGCTTGTAGTTGTTCTCAAAGAGTTTTGCCATTTTCGTTTCCTCCGTTGTCTCATTCACTGAATACACAGTTTCCCCGGACTGGATATTCGCAGATACAGGTCGAAAAATGTAATATAAGCAAAGCGTGCCGGGGACGCAAAATGTGTCCCCTGACACGCTGTTGTCTTTTCCATTGATTCGATCCTGTATTTGTCCACGACGCCCCCAGTTCGCAGGGAAACAGTCAGGCGGGAGTCAGCTATGCTCCCTCATAGGGCATTACCCCTCTCCGCAGATCTTACGGAGCCGCCCCCATTGCGATGTCTGTGGCTGGACGGAAGTATCATTGTCCTCTGAGACTGTCATCGCACAAAACAGTTGCTGGCTGCCTTTTGGATCCATGACCTTGATCGCTCGTACGCTTTCGCGTAGTCCTGGCGTATCGATCCTGCATGCTCACGGGTGTTAGCCGATATCTCAGAGAAGGTACCTGATTGAATGTGTATTCAGTTTTCTAAGGTTCGCGAGAGGTTTTTAATAAGTCCTCTCACTTATGAGCAATAGAAACCGGGTTTGACACCCCTCTTTTTCAAAATATTTTGAAAAAATTTTTTTGCATACAAAACGCCCTGCGAAGTGAACTGATAAATTCACATCACAGGGCTGATAATGGTTGGGGAGGCCGGAGTTGAACCGAGCTACCAGAGCCTTATAAGGACCCCACTCTGACCGTTGAGTTACTCCCCATTATTGATGGTGGTAAAGGCTGGCATTGAACCAGCGACCTTTCGGGCTTCAACCGAACGCTCTACCAGCTGAGCTACTTTACCATATGTGGAGAGCACGGCTGGATTCGAACCAGCGAATAACAGGGTTGCAACCTGCATCCTTAGGCCTCTCGGATACGTGCTCATAATTGGGTGGAAGGACAGGATTTGAACCTGCACCGGACGGAATCACAATCCGCTGCTCTACCATTAAGCTACCGACCACACAAGTGGTGATCCCCGCGGGACTTGAACCCGGCATTTCCAGATTGAGAGTCTGGTGTCCTACCCTTTAGACGAAGGGACCCTATTGGTACGCACTCGCAGATTCGAACTGCGGACCGCCCGCGTATCAGACGGGTACTCTATACCGCTGAGTTAAGTGCGTATATTATGGCTGCCCCTGCAGGATTTGAACCTACACCGTCAGAATCAAAGTCTGATGTCCTGCCATTAGACGAAGGGGCAATAGCGGCGATCACGATGACCGCCGGTTATTTACTGAGCCTGTCAGCTATAGTCGATGCGGAATATGAATCCGGCTTTACCTCGCAGTCATATCCCATCGCATGCACCCATCCGGTAAGTCCCTGGATAAGATCTCTGGTCTTTCCTTGCGGTGCATTTCCTGCATCGATGTGGATGGAGAGAGGACAATTGTCTACGAGGATCCGGTAGCCGCCGTTGTCCAACTCATCCAGAAGCATCTTTGCAGTCTCAAGGCTGATATAGGTCTCAGTTTCGAGCTTCTGCTTGACCACTTTGATGAGATCACGGAACTCTGTCTCGTAGAAGAATATCCCGCCATGGCCCTTGCAGATCATGGAGATCACTGTAACGATCTTTGTACCTGAGGCATGGTTCTGAGAATCTGTACCTATGGTAAGTTCCATTGGCTCTCCATATACAGCATTTCGGTCATAGAAAAGCATCAGCTTATCAGGGATCTCGTTCAGACCCAGCTGTCCGTATGTCTCAGAATTCCACATATTCTTATGTCCTCCCCTCCTTAAGAATTGGCACCCTGAGAAAGATTCGAACTCTCATCTTGCGGTTTTGGAGACCGGTGTTCTCGCCGTTGAACTATCAGGGCATATGGTATATGGCGGTCTATCCGGGAATCGAACCCGGATCTTCGGCCTGACAAGCCGGTATAATGGCCGTTATACTAATAGACCACATTGGTGCTCCGAGCAGGTGTTGAGCCTGCGCCCTCCTGCTTGTAAGGCAGGCGCTCTCCCGTTGAGCTATCAGAGCATGGTATCCCGCGAGAGACTCGAACTCTCATTATCGGTTTAGAAGACCGAGGTTCTGATCCGTTGAACTAACGGGACATATTGGTGATCTCCGTGGGACTTGAACCCGACATTTCCGGGATGAAAACCCGACGTCCTATCCTTTAGACGAGAAGACCATATGGCGGTCTCTGCAGGAATCGAACCTGCACCCCTCGCCTTAACAGGGCGCCGCTCCACCTATTGAGCTAAGAGACCGTGGTTATGAAATTGTTTGCGTGAAGATCACTATTCCTTCTTCGACATCACCGATATCTTCATGATCATCTTCCTCCGTGGAAATGATCTCATCGATGGTAGTCCCAAGGATCGCAGCCAGGATGATAAGGTTATCCACGGCCGGAAGACTCTTTCCGCTCTGCCAGCTATAGATCGCCTGCGGATTTGTGAATCCGAACATGATCTGCAGCTCTCTGACAGAGATCCCTGCTTCCTTCCTCATCCTCGTGATATTCTCGCCTGTTTTTTTAAGATTGATTGCCGGCACTCTTCCGCCGGCTACTCCGGTACGCATTTCATTCCTCCCGTAAAAAATCCGCTTATCCCATATATGAGACAAGCGGATATGAAATCGTCATCTGTTTCTGTGAGGCTGTCAGCTAGGCTGCCCCACGGCTTTCCCTCTCATCTCATATTTGCACACAAAATCATTCTCCCAATCGATGACATGGAAGTCTTGTTCGCATATGATGCTCTGTACAAATACGAGTCTGTAAGCCATTACTTTGATTCCTTTCCTTATCCGGCATCAATATATCACCGGAACATGTCTCTGTATAGTAAGGTCGTAGTTTAATAATTGGTTGCGGAGGAGGGATTCGAACCCTCGACCTTCAGCTTATGAGGCTGCTGAGCTAACCACTGCTACCACTCCGCATCATTGTTTTCTGGTGCTCCTGGCTGGATTCGAACCTGCACTGTGCGGTTTTTAAGACCGCTTCCTCTACCGTTGGGATACAGGAGCATCTTGATCGAATACCCTCTTATGCCTTTCATCCTCCCCTTCGGGATGCCGCATAATCATCGATAATGTTCGTTCAGTGGTGATGTGACGCTGTGCTTCGGGGAGCGACCCCTAACATTTTCACATCGCTTTCGCCGTGACCACATGGGATTGATACCCATAACTTTCACCAAACTTCAGCTTGAGTATCTAGCGGTTGATACAGACCGGTTCTTCACCGAGAGCTTTGGCTACTCGCACCTGTTTCTCGCGTTATATCCCGTTTCCGGGCATCAACTCTCAGGCGGTTAGTGGCTTTCCTGCTGTGTCATCATCCAGCCACGGACAAGGCATACAGGATTATTCTCCACTGGAGCGTCTATTGCCCGCCCCGCGAGTCCAGTAACTTTTATCTCGCTATCACACGGTGCCACGACTTTTCTGTTGGCGGTTTCCGCCTCCCTGTATACCATCGCTGATATACAACAGCTCCTCTCCCAAGGTATCCCTCGGGATGCTCACTAAGAATTCCATCGCGCCTCGGCAGGTTGTAAAGCCTTCTGCACCGAGTTGGATCAAAAGCATAAGAAGATATTCGATTGTAATGGTGATCCCCGTGGGATTCGAACCCACATCTCCCGGATTAAAAGTCCGGTATCCTTCCATTAGACGAGAGAATCATATGGAGCTCCCAGTCGGATTCGAACCGACAGTCCGCTGCTTACAAGGCAGCCGCGTTACCATTGCGCCACAGGAGCATGTTTGTCACAAGGGGGACCACCGTAGGTGGTGGATCCCTTATGACGGTTTGGTGATCCCCGTGAGATTCGAACTCACATCTCCCGGATTAAGAGGCCGGTGTCCTACCAGTTGGACGAGAGAATCATATTGGTATCCCGTGCAGGATTCCAACCCGTATTACGGAGTCCGTAGCTCCGCGTCCTCTGCTTTAGACGAACGAGATATAATGGTGCTCCAGACAGGACTCGAACCTGTACTTGATGGTGTCTGAGGCCATTTCCTCTGCCAGGATTGGGATACTGGAGCAAGTTGGCGGATGGTGTAGGATTCGAACCCACAGGGCTTTCGCCACATCGGTTTTCAGGACCGCGCCGTTATAACCAGTTTCGGTAACCATCCGTGATGGCGGAGAGAAGAGGACTTGAACCTCCACGCCTTAAGGGCTACTGACGGTTTAGCAAACCGCTCCCTTACCATTAGGGTTACCTCTCCATTTTGGTCGGCAGGGGTGGACTCGAACCACCGATGTTTCTGTGTCAGGGTTTTACAGACCCCTGCGCTCGCCGCTACGCTACCTACCGATAAGTGGTCGGAGTGGAGAGACTCGAACTCCCGACTTTCCGGTCCCAGGCCGGACGCTCTAGCCAAACTGAGCTACGCTCCGATGATTGGTGGACCCAGTGGGGCTTGAACCCACGTCTTTCTGCTTGCAAGGCAGATGCTTTCCCTGTCTAAGCTACAGGCCCATAACTGGAGTGACAGACGGGGCTTGAACCCGTGACCTTCGACTTGGCAAGCCGATATTCTGCCGACTGAACTACTGTCACAAATTGGTGCTCCACACAGGATTCGAACCTGTACTGTATGGACTCTCAGTCCATCTCCTCTACCGATTGGGATACTGGAGCTTATGGAGCGGCATATGGGACTTGAACCCATACCATCAGTTTGGAAGACTGATATGCTGGCCATTACACTAATGCCACTCATTCCGGCTCATCACTGAGCCGAGTGCATGTGTGCAGCAGTCGTCACCACTGCACACTTATGCCTGTTATAACTTCGTTGTATTACTGCGCTCCGTCAACGACGTGCGAGCACGCCATGAGCTCCGCTTGTAATATTACTGAACCTTTGATAACCACATCTCCGTCGGCGGGATCCTCATCAGTGACAAGGATCTCGTCTACTGTGACACCGAGTACCGCTGCAAGGATCACGAGGTTGTCGATCGTTGGCATGCAGTCACCGTTCTGCCACTTGTAGATAGCCTGCGGGTTAGTGAAACCAAGGATCATCTGGAGGTCTCTTACAGAAACACCTGCAGCTGTCCTGAGGTTCTTGATGTTCTGCCCTGTTGCTCTGAGGTCGATGACGGGCACTCTTGTTACACCGACCGCTCTCATGTTCATTGCATTGTCCGTCCTTTCCGGCCATGTCCAGGCCGGAAAGAAAGTACCGGCCTAGCCTGCCTTATAATTGAATATTGGTTTTAATACTTCTATTACGTCTACTGACTCCTCGATGACATCGATGATGTCTTCGAGTGACTTGTATGCCATCGGCGCTTCGTCCAAAGTTGCTGTACTTACAGATGTGGTGTAAATGCCATCCATTGCTTTTCTGTAGTCTTCCATCTCGATGACATCTTTAGCCTTCGTTCTCGACATGATGCGTCCTGCGCCGTGCGGCGCTGAGTAGTTCCAGTCAGGGTTTCCCTTGCCGTATGCCAGGACTGATCCGTCTCTCATATTGATCGGGATCAGTACGAGCTCACCTTCGTGGGCTGCGATGGCCCCTTTTCTGAGGATCATCTCGTCTGTATCGATATAGTTATGGATTGTGTGGAAGGCTTCGATCATCTCGAGTCCTGTATGCTCGAGTATCACTTCAGCCATCTTCTCTCTGCTCAGTTTTGCGAAGGCCTGGCAGATCTCTACATCATGCAGATAATCGTCGAGATAGCTGCCGTACAGGTAACAAAGGTCATCAGGAACTGTTGCATCCTTCTTCTCCCACTTGATGGCTTTCAGTGCAGCCTGGATCTCGCTCTTTCTGCCTGCAGCCTTGTATTCCTCGATGATCTGATCACGCTTTGCAAAGTACTCCTCCTTGCCGTGGTTCAGGTCTATGGCGAGCTGTTGGTAGTACTCAGCGACCTGCTTGCCGAGATTTCTCGAGCCTGAGTGGATCACGAGATACTTTGTACCATCCGCAGATTCGTCTATCTCGATGAAGTGGTTGCCTCCGCCAAGCGTACCGAGAGATCTGTTCAGTCTCTTGGCATCTCTTAGCTCTCTGTAGCATCTCAGCTCTGTCAGGTCGAACGGCCACTTCACTCCTTCCCAGGTGGCGAAGCCTGATGGGATGATATGGCATGCTTCATCGACCTTCTCGAAGTCGATGTTTACCTTGCCGAGCTTGACTGTGTACATGCCGCAGCCGATATCTACGCCGACGACGTTTGGCACTGCCTTATCTGTGATGGTCATGGTCGTGCCGATGGTGCAGCCCTTTCCGGCGTGCACGTCAGGCATGATCCTGATCTGACTTCCTCTCGTCATCTCGGTATCGCACATGCGACGGATCTGCTCGATCGCCTCATCTTCTATTACTCTGGCAAAGCAGACAGCTGTATTCACTTTGCCCTTGATCTCTAACATTTCTTTTCCTCCGATTAAAAAATCCGCTCATCTCTTCTTTGAGACAAGCGGATGTTAACAGTCTATCCAATATGCCCGGCACCTAACTCACATGCCGCACACTCCTTCTACTTGTCTCATTTTTGCACACAAAGCAGCGTCCCATCAGGTCAATACCCTGCGGTTTCGTTTCTGTATTTATGCTCTTGACTGCAAAGTGTAGATATAACATTTGTTTTGTGTTCCTCTTATTAATAGTTGATTGCCGCATTCGCAGCTTCTTTTCCGCAATCAATATACCATATGTGTCAAGATATGTATATTAACCCTGTGGTTTAAACCTATTATTTCGAGGCTTTCCGGATCTCCTGTTCCAGGACCCTTAATTCTACAGGCGTATAGTCCCATCTTTCTACGCAGACACACGCGGACTTCGCACTGACAGTAGGTCCCTGGTCGATCTTATCATGGATGTGGCCGTGGATGTTGATAAGTTCACCGGGATTCACTCCGCTGTCAGATCCTGCGAACATCGGGGCGTGCGACAGCAGGAATCGGTTCTGGATAACGATCGGCCACTTTGATACGTGCTCAAAACCGGCCTCATAGTATACCTTTGGCTTATGATGATCATGATTGCCATATATCATGACCTTTCGTCCATTGAGCCTTTGTCCCCAACGGATCGTCTTTTCCGTATCGCCAAGAGCAAAATCACCGAGGAAGAAAACTCTGTCATTATCTGACACGACACTGTTCCATCTGCGGATCAGATCTTCGTTCATTTCATTGAAATCCCGATATGGCCTGCCGCAATATCTGATGATATTCGCATGTCCCAGATGCAGATCCGCAGTGATAAAGATCTTAGGCTCATTCATATTCTTCCGATTCCTTTACTTTTCCTTCTTCAGCAGGTATTTATTGCTGACAACCTTCATGGAAAGAGATGCGCTGATCAGTTCACAGTATACAGGTTCTGTCGGTCTGATAACGATGCCTTCCTTCTTGCCGCCTTTCGGATATTCTCCGTCAGCACGCTCAAGGAGCGCATCCACCGTAGGGTACTTCGATGGAAGGTCGAAACCTGTCTCTTCGATCGGGACATGCTCTATCTGAAGTGCTTCGCATACTTTGAGCATCCTTTCAAGGCCGACTCTTTTACCGTCCTCTCTGACCGTGAATACATACCATTCAGGTGAGGTCAGCTTCAGCGGGTTCTTCTGGATGCCCGGCGCACACAGCTCGCCTTGCAGTGTGATGGTCCTGAGCCCGTTCTCTTCAGCGAATGCTTCGAGTTTTTCCCTGATACCGCGCTTATTGATGAGTTCATAGAATGCACTAGTCCCATCGTCTTTGTATTCATAGTTATGGCCGGTCACATGGAATCCGTCTTCATCGAGACCTATCGAATGCGAAGATCCATCCATCTTTGTTGAGATGTAGTACTCAAGTCCTGCAAATGCCTGTATAAGACCAGGTTTTGTCTGTACCCTCGTCTCATCAGTGTGAGGGATGTCATACGGAAGAGTTCCTATAACTGTTCCCCCTGTAGTGATTTTCTCTTCGATCTCCCACTTTCTCACACCGATGACCTCGGATACATCTGTGCCAAGTTCCGCCTCTGCCGGGATCTCCGGGAACTCCGATACAGGCAGGAGCAGTCCCTGCGAGATCTGCCCTCTGAACTTCATTGTTCTGAGCCTGAATCCTTCTCCCATTATATTGGTATTCTTATAGCTTGACGCCCTCATGAATTCGAACTCAGGGCGGATCGGCAGGAAGCTGTCTACTTCGAAATATACAGCAAGGTCCTGCTCCTTGAACTGACCTTTGTTCACAACGCATTGCCAACCCAGCACATGCGCAAGTTCTATCCTGTCAGCCCCTTCGATCGGCTCTATCTTCCATATCCTTTGTATGCTTGCCAGTTTTCTCATAATGTTCATCCTTTCTTTCAGTGTTCGGGGCGTCCCGCTACGGAGTTATATCACGGCGTAGCGTTCCCGTTCTATAATGCTGTGGTTTAATGTCCCCGCATCCCGGCATGACAGAAGCAGTGATACCGCAACTGTCATGCCGTTTACATAAGCCCTCTCACTTATGAGCAATAGAAACCGGGTTTGACACCCCTCTTTATGAAACTTTTTTCAAAAAATCTCTGAGTTTTTTCTTTGCATCCTGGATGGATCTGTCGATCGGTGCTTCTGCCGTTCCTTCTATCTCAGCGATCTCTCTGAACGTCTTGCCCTCATAGAAATGCATGACGATCCTTTTTCTTTGTTTTTCTGTAAGTGTTGCCATGGCCTCCGGAAGAGCTGCTATCTGCCTGGCCATAAGCGCCGCGTCTTCTCTTTCGATGATCGCAGTCAGCACATCCGGATCCGGATCAGCCAGGAGCAGCGTACACTCATGCATGGCTTCCATCATATCTTCCGTGTAACCGTAATCATCGTGATTATTGACGTCTCTCATATGATGCTTGTTGTTATTGTTGTTGGATTCACGGATAGGTTTGTACTCTTCCTCGGTCAGGTAGATATACGGGCTGAACTTCCTGAGGTTCTCCGTATAGAGTTCTTCCAGCCTTTCCTTGCTGTAACGAGATGCGACTGCATATTTGCAGCCATTCAGTTTCTGACCGTATTCAGTGATCATGTTTACTGCCTGGAATTCCATCAGTCCATCGATGTAAATGGACATCTTGTTGACTACTACTGTATGGCCATCGATTTTTACTTTCATTGTGATTCCTCCGATTTTTCGAAATGTTGATGTAACGTTTGAAAAATCGGTGGATCACGGCGATCTGCACTTCGGCAGCGAGTGTAACTGTATACGCATGTCTGTCATGCTCCTTTCGGTTATGTCCGGCAGACATGCAGCTAAAAAAGGGCATAAGAAAAGCCCCGTACCCGCTTTTGCGAATACGAGGCTGCTTGCCCTTCTTATTTAATTTTTAAGCCGCCGGTCTCCCAGCATATACAGTGTACCCCTTGACAATTCTCTTGTCCCTACCTGTTTCCACTCTATTTTCTTTCCGATAATTCTCAGATAATTCTCCGATAACTCTCCGGAACCTCTCTGAAAACTCTCCGTTTTCAGTTCATGTAATCGTCGATAGTCATCTGCTCGCCGTGCCAACCGGCAGCCTCCGCTGATACCTTCAGGGCATTCCTGAACCTCTCGAACTCATAGGCGAACAGTATGGTCGCATATCTTTTCTTCTTATAGAAGTTCTGCGTGGACATCTGCAGTTCCTCTGCCATCTCTTCTACAGTGGAATCGAAGCTGCTCGTATAGGCGAGCGTGATTATGTCGACAAACTGCGGACCATACTTCTTGAATGTATATATGTTGTCCTTTACAGTATCTATGACTTTTATCATCCACGCAGTGCGGAAGATCTCATTGATCTCTGCCTGGTATCTCTGACGGGTCATATCCGATGCGAAGATCTCCAGTTTGACCAGGCCCTCACTCATCTTTCTGAATTCATCGCTTTCATATGAATCACTGCAGATATCTTCTACCAGCTCATTCGCATACAGGCCGGTATCTCTGCAGGCATCGCTGACGATGCTGAGGATGAATTCTCCCTCACGCTGCATGTCATCAGTCGTTCTTCCGATCAATCTGCATAATCTGTCTATCCTTGTTTCAAGACTATCTGCCATTCTCTTTTCCTCCCTTGTGAATGGTCCTGCGCGTATGTCCCTTCCGTCCTTGAGCCAGGGTGTATGGAACAAGGGAAAAGGTCCCGTATCATCCCAGCCTGTAACTATGGTGCAGTCCGCACAAAACGTTCTTAATATAAGTGTGTTTGTTATTGCATCAGTCGTATCTGATGGTTGCGGTTCGAACAGCAAGTGCCAGATCCTGTGAAGCTTCCGGCATAATAGTTGTATCCCGAACCGGTGCTTCTTTCATCTGACGAGGTAATTATATTTATAGTCGAACGTATGTTCAAGTATTTTTTGCAAGCAAAAAGCGAAGCGCCGATTATCGGGACGTTTCGCTCAAAACACAACGTATTCTCAGGCTTTCATTGCTCTTTCTTTTTTACTTCGTTTTCCGCAGCAATCATTTGTCCGGACATTTCCAGCATTTTTTCTACTGCATTTTCCGGCTCCAGGATCCGAATATCTCCGCCAAAGCCGAATACCCATCCATAGAACGTAGGGCTGAGGCATACATCTACATCGCATGTGAAGGTGCCATCATCGCCAGGCTCAAACTTGAACTTGTCTCCGAACCGGTCCATGACATACTTCATCAGCTGATCCTTGCACTGGAGTCTGACCGTGACTTCCTCGCCATTGAACATCTCAAAGACCTTATGCGAGTAGTCGGATACCCTGAAGCCCTTCGGCCTTCTGACAGCTTTCTCATCAAGCACATCCAGATGATCCATGCGGTCTATCCTGAATGCCGAGACACCCTGATGCTTATCGCACCAGCCGACCACATAGTAGAAATCATCATTCCAGTACATGGCATAAGGGCTGACGACATATGTCTCACCATCACCGCGGTGTATTTTTTTGCGTTTTCCATCGAACTCTATAATCTGGAAGCTGATCTTGCGCTTCTTTTCGATCGCATCATTGATCCTGTCTACTGTGTAGTAGATCGATTCATTACGCTGCTTCACCACATTGGTCGTGTAGATATGTCTGGACAGCTGATCTCTCTGGTGGACGCTGGCAAGACCCGTGAGTTTGTGTTTGAGTTCATCGCTTTTCTTCTTGGTCAGGAAACGTGATGAAGATACCGCATCCAGCAGCAGCTTGATCTCAGGCAGCTGAAAATCTCTGGTGCCCCAGAAGTATTTATTCGGTTTGCCGCTCTGCGTGATGATATCGAAGCCACACTCGATCATGAGATCCACATCTGGCTTGATAGTCTTGCGGCTCACCTTGATGCCATGCTCAGCCATATAGTCGACGATGTCGTAGGTCGTGACCGGATGATCCTCGTCCGTCTGATCATAGAGCAGTTTCCATAGAAGCACCATGCGGCGCTTCATGGTATTAGGCTCCACATGTTCCTTCTCTGCCAATACAGTTTTCTTTTCAGCCATGATGCTGCCTCCCGTCAGAGCAGTTCTTTCAGTTTCTCTATCTCTTCTGCGGTCAGAGTGATCCCTTTGCCCATTTTGCTGTGATCAGGCGACCAGTCGCGTATATCGATCTTCGGCTCCGCGCCGCTCCAGGATATGCGGTTGATCTCTCTCTTCCAACCCTTGGTCTTCTCGGCAAGCACACCGATGTGCTCTACTATCTCGAAATCAAAGTCCTTTGCCATACGTGAATTCCTCTTCGCTTTCCTTATACGCTCTTTTTCGCCAATAAGCGCCATAAGCAGCTTGCCGGTCGCAAGGGCATCTTCGTCTGCCCTGTGCAGTTCTCCGTGCTCGATCCCGTAGAACTCAAGCATAAGTCCAAGGTTGTGACCTCTCACTTCATACTGCGAATCGTAGTTGTTTACCCATCTGCCGGACGCTTCGTCATATACCTTATCAGGGCCTTTGACCAGCTGCCGCGATAGTTCTGCAGTATCGATATACAGGCGATTCCTATCAGGAAGCTTGCTCCCGGCGGCCTTGATGAACCTCAGATCAAAGTCTATATTGTGCCCGACAAGAGTATCATCGCCGACGAACTCTTCGAAGGCAGGCAAAGCATCTTGAATCATCGGTGCTTCTGCGACCATATCATCAGTGATGTGTGTTATGTCCGTGATGGTCTGCGGGATATGGATCCCTGGGTTTACCATCATATCGAATCTCTCTACCGGCTCTCCGCCTCTGAATCTGACAGCACCTATCTCGATGATCTTATCGCTCCACGGATACAGCCCGGTCGTTTCTGTATCAAATACTACAAAAACACTGCAGTTCTCTGCTTCTTTTATACTTGCCGTGCTAACTATCTTCTCCATTAAGCTTATTACACTATCTTGTTGTATTTTTGATTATTTATCTTCCTGTACTTCCAGACTTGTCTCTACAGATATGTCTTTATACTCGCCGATATTATCCAAATCTGGAAGAATAAAATGATCCGTTAATTTACCAAACACTGCATTTTCCAGTTTGCTTTTTAGAATCCGAATGTTATCATATCTATCTGCGTTCTTTACAAACCAGTCTTTGATATTAGTTGTTGAAATAAAATCTCTCTCATCATCTTTTAGTGATGAAAGAATTGTTTTATACCAGCGATGTATTATTTCTTGCTTCTGCTCGGTTGTAATATCCGCGTATTCGATACAACAACCGATTCTAGAAAACATTGCTGGCCCTAACACTTTCTTGATTTCTTCTTCACTGCCAAAGTTGCATGTTAGAAGAAAAATTGCCTGACCTAATCTAACATCATAGTTTGTATCTGCATATTTTCCTTCATCAAACAACTCATAAAAAGCATTATAAAAAGATGGGCTGACCTTATCGAATTCATCAATCAATATGACATTGGATTCTCTGCCTGTCATATCTTTTGCAAAGCTGCTCTTTGAGTGCTCAGAACCAAATATATAATTAAAAGCCTCTTCCGTCTGCATCATCGAGAACTGAACACGAAGCAGGTTTCCGCCCAAAGCTCTACTTATACTTTTTGCACTTTCGGTCTTTCCCACTCCTGATGGTCCATACAGCATTAAAACAACAGGTTTTTTACTATCGCCGGTTGTTAATCTATACACGCCGCTTATTATCTGATGTTTACATTCTTCCTGTCCTAACACATCTTCATTTATGGCAGAATATACCTCTTTAAGTACTGCCCTGCTTATTTCAGGATATTTGCTCTCATGGTATTCAATATCATTTCCATATCCAGCCCGTAAGGATTCGACTACTCGGCGTGGTGGATTTTGAACATATAGTGTTCCTATATCGTAATTGAGAGTAACTATATTGGTGAAGTTTGAGAGGACATGTGGAAGAACCGATCCATAATCATCAGCTCTAACGATACAGTTTTCAACTGATAGTTTTTCAAAGAGTGCATCCTCCCCAACACCCGACTCATTAGGTCTAAGTCTGGCGTTATAGTGCTGGATCAGCTCCATGAATGGTATAGTTTCTTCATATTCATTTATCACTGTCTCCAAATATGCATCAAAATCTCTCTTGGACCCAGTAAAAATCACAACTTTATCAGTCATCAGATTCTACCCCTGCCAGAAGAACATCAAAAACATCCATTGCTTGGTTTGCATTTGCTACAGTGTGCAAATTCTCGTCTTTGTCTGTGTATGAAGGATTATCTTTTGGTATGATGGAAACATCCATATCAAGTTCTTTACTTACATTCAACATATCCAAAGTTGTTCTTCCTACCTTTATCGCATAAATAGATAAATTCATTTTCAATAAATCTGAAATGGTATATCCATTCTTAAATGAATTGATATTAAAACGTAATATTACCTTGCTTCTTCCTTTCGTGCCTACGAATTCATAATATCCTTTTGCGTTTTTTAATGCACTTTCGAGCTTTTCAATTGCAATATTAAACTCGCCTGCCGGGACTGATGTTCCACTCCTCAGCATCGATAAGTAAGGGGAAACCATCACCATATATGACAGGGAATCTTTTTCTGCCGAAATAATATATCCGTCAAATTTCTTTATTGCTCCTTTGTTGGTTTTTGACACTGCTTTATTGGCTTCTTCTTCATCCAACAGCTGTAGAAAATCTGTCAATATTGTGTTTTTGACAATATTCTTTACCATTTTGTCAGAATTAAAAGACAGGCGCCCTGAAACATTTCCTTCAACAGATGCATCCCACCCAAGCAGGGCCTTGAAGACTCCTCCAATTCCTGCCTTTCCTTCAGCGCTTATCGACTGGCCTTCATTGGCTTCTCTTGAATTAAGAAGCTCTGTCGTCGTTTCCAGTTTTCCACCTGCAACAATCTGCACATAGTCGGTAACGGACTCTTCATCAAAATAGACAATCTTACATATTTTATTTGCCATAGATTGTACCTTCTCTTAATCCTCCATCCTCTTATAAACACATTTGTACATCGCCTTAGCGTTGCTTACCATGAAATCTCTGATAGTATCCCAGTCGCTAGGATTTGTCAGGCTTGTGTTTTCAAGCACCGTATATATCTTGCTGGATTTCTTGTCATCCCCTCTATCCCAAACAAGAGGTCTTCCATATTCTCGTTCAATCTCATATTTATAGGCATAAATCTTGTCGAAGATTTCTTTTGTCTCTTTTTCATTCGACTTGTAA
Source organism: Mogibacterium sp. (assembly GCA_017431685.1). Taxonomy (GTDB): domain Bacteria; phylum Bacillota; class Clostridia; order Peptostreptococcales; family Anaerovoracaceae; genus Crickella. Next base: position 27,379 of record JAFRKO010000035.1, on the reverse strand, counting down.
ATGTAGAATTCTACCCTAGCCGAATCATACCTAACGACGCAGTTAATGGTTATGCCGGAAACGCCGAGGAATCCGCTTATCCAGTTATCCTTTGAAGGATTGACATTGCTGAAAGGGCCGCCCTCGCCAAACGCTTCTCTGAGCGATGGTATTACCTGAGTCCAGAATTCTTTTCTGAGTTTATATCTATCGGCAATATTATCGTTGTTCTCATCCTCATTTTTACGGATATAGAAAACAAGATCACCCTCGGTCTCGCCAAACAGCGGGAATAGCTGTCTGAGCATGTTGACCTTTACTTCAGTGTTATTTCCTGTCCAGACATAAACGTCATCATCGATTTTTCTGCATGTGCTGAATCCCGTTGGTGAAGTTGTGAAGTGTGTGTACGGGGATTCCTGGCTTGAAGAGTATGCGAGTTTTCTCAAGACAGCCTTATTTTCCGTATGTAATGCCAACAGCACCTGCTGGTACATGTCTACCCACGAACCTACAGCCTGTTCAACTCCTCGGAATGAGTATTTAGAAATATCAAGACCTTTAGTTTCAGCATCATCGTCAAGTGTTATGAAGTCATCCTGCTTCTTTTCCGGAACGAACTCAGTCTCCGGATACGCCCATATCTTAAGTGCCTGCTCTACCAAAGCCGCACTTCTCTCTTCCAGCTGACTCACTCCCCATCTATCCTGATCGCTGATCCATTTGTTCATCCTCAGGCCGCTTTTATCAAAGCCCTTATCCATGTCGCGCTTTTCTACAAATGGGCTATTGGAATAATTGCTGTTATATGCGGTAAGTGTCAGATTCGCCGCTTTATTAAGCCAGATCTCATGGATCTCATCAGGATCACCATCCTGACTCAGATCCTTCCTCCACCTGTCTGACAGGCTCTGCGGCATGATGTGTTCGATAGAATATGTGCCGTTCTCAAGATGATTCCAAACATCTTTGGTCTCAAGGATCCCAAAGTTTTCAATCCTTTCAAAGTAATACTTTCGATTCTTTGATCTCATTCCATAGATGTTTTTATTTGCAAGGCATTCAGCAAACTCTTCGTCTGAAGGGAATCTGCCGCTCTCACGTTTTACCGATAGAGCATATTTTGTTTTTTCAAGATACTTATCAGGAGTTCCATCATAACGCATTACTTCGTTATGAAGAGTCACAAATATCTTGTTCAGCGCGTTAGTCGGGACGTCACATATTATCCTGCGGAATATGTAGTTTTCCACAGTAGCAAAGATAGCCGTGGCATCATCTTGCGTGATTTTTCCTTCGTCGAGCAGTCTTAGAACTTCAAGAAAGAACGGTCTGGCAACATTCGTTTCAAGTTTGTTCAGCCTGAAGATATACCACTCCATCTCGTTCGAAGGATCACTGGATTTGATCAGCTTTTTGTATCGAACAGAATACCGTTTGAGATCCTCGAGGACCGGTTCAATATCTGCAATCTGCTTCTCTTCCAGATATTCCTTGAATGCGACATACACCTTGCCTATATTAGGAATACGAAGTTTCTTCATACTGAGGTAGTCTCGAATAAAGCCGTCCACTCCGTAATCTGAATTGACTTCGATCGGGTTCCAGTATTTTTCGTAATAGTCTTCCTGCTTATCTTTTGGAAGCCCCATAAGGACATAGTTCCTGATCTTGTCACCTTCGCTTAGATCAAGGCCAGTAGAATTCAGGCTTTCAAATATGAGCTGTGGATCATCATCTTTGTTCAGCGATATATCAATGATCTCAAGTCGCTGGATAGCTTTGTACAGATCGTCCATGCTGATTGAGGTGTTGATCACACGATCTCTGAAGTACTCATAATTTGCCGTAAGGGTTGAATCCTTTACATTTTCAGCGGAGTCGCTATACAGAGAGTTGTAGGCCTTCTGATCATCTTTGATAGGCTTAAGCTTGATTCGCTTTTCCTTCGGCTGCCATTTGTCTACAAGATACTCTTCAAAGATCTTATCTTTCAGCTGCGGATCGTTAGATTCTTTTACACCCTGACTCAGAAGATGGTACATGACAAGAAGCAGCAGTGACACAGTTGTGAGTCTCTGCTGTCCATCGATTATCAGGTGCTCACTAAGGCCGCCATCTTCGTCCTGAGCAGCAACTATGCTACCAAAGAAATGGCTCTTTCTGTTGTTTCTTATAACACGCTCAAGATCATCGAAAAGCTGCTTGCAGTTCTCAATCTTCCAGTCATAGTTTCGCTGATATACTGGGATAATAAATCTCTTTTCGGATCCCTCCATGTATTTCAGCAGTTTCTTTGCATCGCCTCTCATACCAGCTCCTATTTATTTCTTCTACATACCAAAGTAGTCATTTACCATATAATTCAGTTCGCCATTCTTAGCAGCCTCTGCTGCATCGCACTGAACGAAGTTCTTTATTTCTCCCTTGAGAGTTTCATCAAAGCCAAGGATGAAGTTTGTGGCTATCAGGTAGATTATTCTTGTTGGCGCCATACCATAGACTTGCTCTCTGAGAATATGCCGAATCCTTTCATCTTCATCTGGGAATGCAGCTTTGAGGCCTTCGCTTCTGAAGAGCCTTTTTACGATCTCCGTAATATACAGCCCGGATTTCATGTATAGGTCTGCAAAAGTCTTCGTCGGATCATCAAAGCATCCTGGATTATTCTCTTCAAGCTGATCTACCATCTTTTCCACAACCCATCTTGGTGTAAAGATCTGGTTAGTCTTCTGCGGTGGAATATAGTCAAAAATGTCTTCTTTCTGATCCTCGTCGAAATAATTAGCTAAAGCTGCCTTCTTTGCGAGGAACTCCTTTATTGAGTCATTGAACACCACTTCGTCAAACAGATGCCCGTAAAAATGTTCTGTATCTCCTGTGTCAGGATCGACATAATCACCACCATCTCTGAGGAATCTAAAGTCCGCTTCGGATATGCCTGTGACCTCTTCGAAAACATCGTCTTCCGTATAGTCATCAAAGTTTGCCAGAGTCAAGCCGTCATCACCATATGCCATAATAAAGCTTGGTATGGTGCGTGCAAAGCCACGAAGATGCGCTCTAACATCATCCTCTATGCCGCGCTTTTCCTCTTCTGTCTTCTGTTTTTCAACTTTTTCAACAATTTCTTTTGGTTTTTCCTCTATTGTTTCCTTTACTGCTGATTCCGCAGCAGCATGGAAGGCTTCCAGAGCTTCACGAAACCTGTCTTTGTATTCACGGTCTGCTTCCCACAGATCCTCTCTGGTAACAGCTTCACTCTTCTTTCTGTCCCTTTCAGCTTCCGCCACCTTGGTTTGACGCTGGAAGTCGCGTTTAAGTCTGTCGAAGCTTACATCGATATCTGTGTTGATTTCCTTTTCAATTCTGTTCTGTGCTCCTTTCTTGATATCGTATTCTTCCGCCGCAGGCTTCAATGCAGCTTCTTTAATACGCTCCTTAAGGGCATCTGTAAGATCATCCATGGCCTTTGTCACAGATTCAGCTGAGAATTCAGTCCCTTCTCTTACGCTAAACGCTGAGTCCATCTGATCATGAATATCGGATTCCAGATATTCATATATCTTATCGCCAAACAGATCCTGTGTTTTTCCTATGATGATTTCCTCCGGGATATCTACTTCACCATCTTCATCTACTGGAAGCTCTTTCATCTCGAAGTCCTTCTTTGTGCTCTTTTCCTCTTGTGCCGGAGTAAGCTTGCCTACGATATCCTGAATTATCTTAGGTGCTCCGAATATGTTGCTGATATTCTGGAACAAGAAGTTGCTCATGAAGCCCTTTCGTACGACTTCTTGGCTCTTGATTTTTCTCGGTATCGAAAGCACTTGAGCAGCATCGAGTTCTACCATTTCTCCTTCATCATCTTCGCCCAGTACCGGGAAGAAGTTCAGAAGCCTCTTGATGTTATTGCTTCTGTCAGCTGCGGTGCCTCTTCCGGCAGCGGTCGATCTGGACAGATTATTGGCGAACTCATCAAAGACTATAAGCGTTCTTGCAGGATCGAAATCGAAGACATAAGATACCTGCTTGCGCATCCTTTGACCATTCTTTGTAAATATGCATGGATTCTGTGCTCTGAACGCCGCCTGCATATACGATGACGGACTCTGAAGATTACACAGCATCAGTACACCGCTCCACTCAGGGATCGTCACGCCTACCGTGAGCTGCCCAACACTTAGAGTAATAGTCTTCTCGTTGTTGGCTATTGCCTCCTTAACTCTGTTATACGCTTTTGCCCTGACTCTCTCTTCATCAACGCTGCCATCACCTGCAGCAATTACGATCTCGTAATCTCCAAAAATATCTGCAAATTCTTCATCCTTCAGAAGCTTACTGAGCGCCTTGACCGAATTTACCCGGTTCAGGATCCATAGTGTATGTGACAGCTCTTCTCTTAGTTCTGAAGTTGAGAACGGATATTTCTCCTGTGTTGTAAGTGCATGAAGGAACTTCCTGATATCCTCCTCATGAATAAACTTACCGGAATCATTTGTTGCAAAGAATTCATTAAGGTCGAATGCATAGTCAACAGGTGCTTCATCATCGATGCCATCAAGACCTCTGCTGATTTTTTCGAATATCATATTTGAGAGCTGATACGTATACATCTCCATCCGAGGCAAAGCCTCATAAGGATTGTAGTCCTCACGCTCCCATGTGACCTTTGCTTCCTGTTCATCTGCGTAGGTCCAGTTGAATATCTGGTTATCGCCGAACTGATTGCTTGCAAGTGCCTTGAATGGTGTGCCGGAAAGATATAATGTATAGTCTCTCTTGATATGTCTGAATGCTGCATCGGTACGTATAGTATCTACGCCTTCCTGCGCCTCGTCGATAATCAGCATGTCAAAGGAGTTATCGTGTATCCACTGTAACTTATCATATTCACCGCCGAAGTATACGGATCCCTTTAAATCCTGGAGTGATACGAAAGCAACCATGCCTTTTGGCTCTTCGCCCATAATCGGTGTAAGTCTGTCCAAATATTCTTGTCTTGAAATAACGCCTGGCTGCCCCTTTAGTGCATCAGTTTCAGACACAAAGAGCAATTCTTCTCTCCATCCAAAGAACTTGCGAAAGTCTTCAGCCCATGAATTTGCTATGCTTGGCCTGTTTGTGACGATAAGTACCTTTTTAAGACACATAGACGAAACAAGGTCATATGAAGAAAGAGTTTTGCCGAAGCGAGGTTTTGCGTTCCACAGAAACTCCTTGCCTCCTCCTTCAAAGTACTCTTTCGTCATCTGAACAGCCCTCTGCTGCTCATCTCTCAATTCATATGTAAGCTTATCTGCCTCAGTGAACGAAGATCTTCTGAAAGTGAAATCTCCGAACATCTTAAGCGAACCGACGCCATCTGTATGGAACCACTCGGTTTTAGGCCGTCTTTCGATGCTGCGCTCTACCTCAAGATAGTTGTGAAAATCATGGTCAGTGAAGTATTTGCCGGAGCCATCTTTATACATGGCATTATCCTGCCATTCAATGTTTGCCTGTATTCCGGCAGTATGCGTCTGCTGTTTGACTCGCTCCTCTACACTTTGTTTTTCTGTATATCCGATCTTGATCCAACCATCATTATATGAGACCCCAGGAGTCGTATATGCGTAGATCATCGGAACGACCTGATGAAAGGATTGAATATTAGGTGCCTTCATTTCTATTTCATCTCCTTCACATGCGACTCAATAAAGTCAATTTCATTCTGATCAAGATCATATTTTGCATATAACTGGCGATCGACATCAGATATTGATTGTGACCAGTCAATATCTGAATTATCTGAAAAATCCTGCTTAGGTACGTAGCGCCAAGCTGCAGGCAAATTGTCCTGAGTTACTTTAAGAACATATAGCAATGCACGGCAGAATTTTGTTTTTATATACTTAGAAAGGTTATTAGCTTCAACTTCGTTTTCAAATGCTCCTACAGAAATATATGTCTGGGTAAACGCAACCTCAGGCTTCACAACTATCATTTCTGGAAATACATCCCCAAACTTTCCTGATCCAGCAGCTTTAGGCACAAGAACCTTGTATTTATAAAGGCTTTTGTGCTTAGATTTTATATATCTCCTATGGCAATACTTTTTTCCCCTCTTACCGTTAACTAACCCTAAAACCAAATAGTCGTCATCCTCAGTCGGTAGGTCTGTAAAAATTGGGTTAATGTTTAAAACGTTTGTCTTTAATTGGCTATGTCTGCCTCCATCTCCAATGTATTTTCTATAATCTGGATGGTCAGCATATATATTCTTTAAATCGTATACATTTGAACTGTCAGCTATATCAGTCAAACTGTCTTTGATATCTTTCGCTCCAGCCTTATCTAATACTGACCTTAGTTCAGCATATGGAACAAAAGCTCGAATCGGTCCATAGTTCTTGTTATAGTCCCTAAGTGTTATAACCACTCCGCCTTTAATATCTGTATTAGGAAAAATTTTTGATGCATTCTGTTCGAAATATAGAACTTTAAGATGTGGATCTTCTAGCATTTTTTGATTCCATGCTTTCGGGGTTTGTCCTGCATTGAACAGAAATCGTGCCGGCGTAATAAGTTCCACAACACTAGCAATCTCGTACGATTCTTCCATGAAACTGTTATAAATTGGAAGTTTTCGGGTGCTTTCTGATTCTGTTTCTTCCTGATACGGTGGATTGCCAATAATAAAGTCAAATTTCATATGCATCCCTTTCTTCAGTTCTTGAAACTCTATACTTTTTTTCTTGTTACGCCAGTCATATATTCTGCAATATGGCTGCTTGTCTAATGCTTCAGGTAGTTCTTGCAACGCTTCACTATCTTCATCCTGAAGAAGCCCGAATATATCCAGTTGCTTAAGATGTTCCTCTGCTTTGCTGTATGGAATAGTTCCTGTTAGCCCATCCATCTGCCATATATTCCAGGAGATAACATTTGCAAGCTTTTCGAACTCTTTATCCGATGGCCGTCTATCCCATCGATCCTCCATGTATTCATCAAAGGTCATCAGCATATTGACTCTGGCTATCAGAACATTGTCTCCCTGGAACTCATACCCGAATGTCGACTGATATGCCCTCATGACCCATTTGATCCACTCGTCTTCTGTTTGGGCATATTTCCCGATAGCTTGAAGCTTCCTGTCCAAGATACCGATTCTCTTTGAAACAGGGATCATCTCGCCGGTAGCGACATCATACCTGCTGGCCAGATATGGAGCTTCTCCACAGGTAATTTCAAGTCTTTTCGAATCGATATATCTCTTGAACAGCTTGGCATCATTGAGAACAACTTCCAAGAGATCCTCATCGGATTTCCCATCACTTTCTGGGATAACATTCTGGAACCAGAATCGTTCTGCATCATCATTCATCATCCTGCAGACCCACAGCGGAGTGAAGACTTCAGCTCGTTGACGTGTGCGTTCGAATTGCTGTTCCATTGCTTTTCTGGCACGAGTCTTTATGATGTCCGAATTAGCGCCTGTAATGAATTCTGGTTTTATCTCTTCATTACGAAAATAGCGCTCACCAAAAGCGCTATAAGCATCTGTCGCCCACATGATGTTCTTCTTAGTGGTCTTATCCTCAAGAAGCCTTTTCAGCAATCCGTGATTATGCAGTATTAAAATGTCATCTTGAATATTGATAATCATACAGAATCATTATACAAGAGATTATACACAACATAAAGTTGAAATAAGCATTCGAGAATAAACGGCTAATTATCGGGACAATAATTTCTTTCATGTGTAGCAAATATGCTCATTTTGTGGGCAAACCCGAACCCTGTTGTATATTTTTAAATCGTTAAATTAATTTTTTGAATTCGAGTTGTGTAAGACTAAATTCAGCATGCTTGTAATTACTCGCAAGATAAACGGCACCTTGCGGTGCCGGCAGGTCGATATAAACTGGTTCAATATATATCTCTGTATTTTTCCATCGTCTCTGCAAAGAGTTCTTTGGTCGATGGAGGAGTATATGTTATAGCATTGGCTCCTGCCCGTATCGTTTCTCGGATCAGTTCAGGTTCGCCGCCGCCTGATGCGATGATCGGTACATCCGGAAATTGCTTATCTATCACCCTGACTATTTCAGGAGTCCTTGCACCTGCTGCAACATTGATGATCGATGCACCGTGGCGAAGTCTGTCTTTCACATCGGTCTTGTCACCGGTCACTGTGATCACGACAGGAATGTCAACAGCGACCGATACTGCACGCAACGTGCGGTTCGATGTCGGAGCATTTAAAACCACGCCAAATGCTCCCTGACTCTCTGCGTCCTTGGCAAGGCTGACCGTACGGACACCCTTGGTGATGCCGCCTCCCACTCCGGTGAAGACGGGGACTGCTGCAGCTCTTATAATTGCATCGCTTATTGATTGCTGCGGGGTAAACGGATATACCGCGAGCACAGCATCCGCGTCGCAGTTCTTGATGATCGCGAGGTCTGTTGTGAATACCAGACTTCGGATCCTGCGTCCGTATATAAGGATGCCGCTCGCTTCCTGTATCTCTGCAGGCATGGTAAGTATGTTGTGTCTCAGCCTGCTGCGTATCGATGGTATTATCTCTTCTTCCCTTAGGATGCTATCTAGTCCGTCAGACTGTCTTTTCATGATCACATTTTCTGATGGCAGTGGTTTTAATGCTTTGCGCCTCTCTTTGACTGACATATACACACCCCCTTTGAGTCTTAAAAAGTACCTGGTAAATAATTTCGAATAGTAGCACATGTACATTCTTGTATTTTGGGCAGCATGTGAAGAATAATTCACGGAACCAACAGAGGAGATGAAAATACATCCTTAATGTGCTATCTTATGTAAAGGCGAGCCAGGATACGGATGGTCAACCATAATGCGCTATCGAGAGCGCCAACCACATCCTATCCGCTCGCTTTTCTGCATCATTCTTTTACCCTATAAACTCTGATAACCTTCTTGCCTTTGATCTTCAGGTTGCTCGCAGGCGATGTCGTTCTCGGATACCATTTGTCATGCGCAGCTTGTCTTGCCTTGCCGCCGGCATAGATCCATATATGGACAGTACCGGAAGCCTTCTCCCAGGTGCATATATCACCATCCTTAAGCTCACTCTCCTTGACGTTTCGCGATGTTGTACTTACTACGCATTCATACAGATCTGTCCTTTTGGCCAGTCTTATAGCCTGATCTCTGTAGCCTCTTGGAAAGCCTTTGTCCACGCCGCTGTCAACGATACATGTTCCCACAAACACATCGCAGCTCGCTCCGTCCTTTGACGGCTTACCCCAATCTGAGCGATTAGGATATGCACGCTTTAGAGCTTCTGCATATGCAGCAGTCGGTTTGCCGCCATGGTATTTCGCTTCCCTCGGAGCATCAGGATAAGCCAGCTGCGTTGCCTTGAGCGCTATGAGCCTGGCTTTGTTACCTGCAGGTCTTATCATAAGACCGTATCCTGCTATACGCGGATCACCGACTCTGTATGAAGCTCTCTTGCACGCATTGCTGTAGTTGCCTTCTATAGTGGTGATCGTCTTGCCATCGCAGGTCTCTACCAGACCGACATGATCAAAGACTCCGTCTCGTTCAAAGTCGAAGAAGATAGTATCACCCGGATTAGGAGCATACCCTCCCCCCGACCATCGGTGATGTGACTTGAACCAGCTTGCTCCGGTATCAACTCCTGCGAACTTCGGATATATTCCTGCATCTATATATCCGCACTGATCAGCGCACCAGCTGACAAAGCATGCGCACCAATGGACATGGCTCTTGAAGCCATACCACTTCCAGAACTTATCGCCGCCCACATTGCCAAGCTGTGCTCTTGCTACCTCTACTATGGCAGTGTCGCCGGTTCCGGCTATATAGTTGCCGTCCTCAGTCATGTTCATTGCAGCACCAAAGAACACCATCACAACTATTATCCCTATAGCCACAGCAGCGCCGATAGATATGCTCCCGAAGAGTACTTTCGAACCCTCAATGATCCCTCTGAGCGCACGTCCGGATTTCCTGACGTTCTGTCCGGCTCCGGCAGTGCCTCTTCCTATTATTCTTCCGAGGATACCGACAGATGCTTTCCTGTCGGTCATACGCTTTATAGCATATTCCTTGCGTCTTCGCTGGATCGGGTCAGCGCTTTGGTGCACATTCTGGCGGTTTTTGGCGATCCTGCCGGTCCTGTGAAGGGATTGTTTTTCACGCCTTTCAATAGAGGTTCTTCTGATCTGTCCGGTAAGCCTGTCGTGCTCAGTATTCCGAAGCACTTCCTCATCGGCCATTCTTGCTTTTTCTCTTCGACCGAGTATATTCTTCACGCCCTGTTCTTTGAATGCATGCTGCACCTGCTCGCTGGTATCAGGCAGACCATGGGCGATTTCTGGCGATTCAACTCCGCTATGGAGAGCAGAATCGGTGTTCTCCGAGATACTGCCGCCGATATGCTCTCTTGACTTTATTATCATGTCGGTGCCGGCATGCATGGCAAATGCAGTTCCGTCCCCGGCATAGTGTTCTGCTGAATCCTGCGCATATGATCCCGAAGATTCGTTATCCGCTCTGCTTCCGACTTCAAGCGTCTTGCTCCTGATAGTCTCTTCCTTCAGGTGATGCATAGAACTCGCAGCCCTGTCCAGAGTCTTTATGGTCCCCCTGGTAACGTCTCTTGTTTTTATGTCTGCCACCTGCATCCCTCCTTCTATTGACTCATATACTGCTTCACCATAGTGTCGAATTCTGCATTGTTCATCGATACCTCGCGGATCTTCCTGAGTATCTCTTGCTCGTCATGATTTCCACTCAGCTCGCCTGGCTGGCTTCCCAGCATACCGGCATTGCCTGCAAAATACCCCTCACCGAATTTGCTCGTCATCAATGCGTAGAGCTTTGTGTCCTTCGGAAACTTATTCTCGAAAGGCACCAAATTTGAGCCTACCTTCAGGAGTCCGTGGCCTGCATCCACATTGGTAATATATGAGAGCTGCTCATTTGAGATGTTCAGAAGCTTCGCCAGCTCTATACGGTCCGTCGCGGCCTGGTTCAGCATCACAATGAATTCAGAGTTTGAAAGCATCGTTCTCGCTGTGTAAGACTGCAGCAGATCGGCAACGTTCTGTGTGATGCCGGTACAGAAAGCTCCGTACTTACGGACACGCTTCCACAGCTTGTAGAGGAATTGCGCAGAGTACTCGTGCATGAACAGCAGATATATCTCATCTATGAAAATATATGTGCGCTTTCCGGCCTGCCTGTTCTGAGTGATGCGGTTTAAGATCGAATCGAGTATTACCAGCATGCCTATAGCTCTCAGCTGCTCACCAAGCTCAAGGATGTCATAGCAGATCAGGCGATTGCTCGTATCCACGTTGGTCTGCTTCGCGAAGGTGTTGAGAGAACCTCTTGTGAAGAGCTCAAGCTCAAGCGCAAGCGAGTGTGCCTCAGGCTCTGGCTGCTTCAGCAGCTCTTCCCTGAAATCCTGCAGTGTAGGCGGTGTGCCCATATAGTTGCCCTGCTTGTAGTAGCGGTACACGTTCTCCGTGCAGCGGTCAATGATGGACTGCTGGCCTTTCTGGAACTTGTGCCCTGCTACTATCTGCTCGCAGAGCGACTGCAGGAACTGCGACTTCTCGATGATTGGGTCTGTCTCTCCGTAGTCTCTCGACATATCCATCGCGTTGATGTGATTCGGCGAATTGGCGGATATGTTGATCACGCTGCCGCCGAGCGCTCTCACAAGCGGGCCGTACTCGCTTTCAGGATCGATAATGATGATGTCCGCATCGCTTGAGAGCATCAGACTCACTATCTCATTCTTCGCTGTAAACGACTTTCCGCCGCCCGGCACGCCAAGAATGAACGAATTTCCATTCATCAGCCGTCTGCGGTCAGCGATTATCATGTTCTTGGAAATGACGTTGTTGCCATAGTAGATGCCGTGACTGTCATAGACCTCCTGCACTCTGAAAGGCATAAATACCGCGAGCGACTCAGTGGTAAGTGTCCTGAAAGCATCTATCCTTCGTACACCGAATGGCAGTGCAGTCTTGAGCCCGTCCAGTTGCTGATACTTCAGGACAGCCATCTGGCAGAGTCTTTTTCTGACGATAGTGAGTATTTCCTCAGTATCGTTATCGAGCTGCTTTTTTGTATCTGCCGTATGAACCAGAGTCAGCACCGCGAACATCATCCTCTGGTCTCTGGTAGTCAGATCGTCAAGGAACTCCTTCGTCTCCTTCCTCTGTTGCTCCATGTCGTATGGGACGACAGCAGAGAAGTTGTTGTTCATATTCTGTTTACGCTGCCAGTTTGTGATATTCGTCTCGACTCCGAGCAGTCTCTGCTCCACTTCCTTTACAGCTTCATCAGTCGGTATCGGAACAATATCGATCGACAGCATCATGTTGCGGGAAAGATCCGTGATCTCTGCTACCATGTCATCGGATATATACGATGCATAGTCCCTCAGTAGCAGCACACGGCCAAAGCGGTCTCCAACTTTGAAATAGTCGGCGTTGTTCTCATAGACATCCGGGCAGATATAGTCGCGGAAGTCATGGCCCTTTCTCATGTGATCCTTCAGGTCGAAGTGATACGATGTTTCTTCGCCTGTCCTCATGAAGTCGTGAATGATACGTAGTCTGTCATTGCAGTTCAGCTCAATACACTTGGATCCAAGTCTTGAGAAATGCGCTGTCAGATCAGCGCCTATCCTGGCAAAGTACAGCCTGGCATCCTCGATACTCTTTCGGTTAACAGAGATGGTAATATACTTATCCTGGATGATCGCATTGCTGCCGGTAGCCTTATCAGTCAGCATGTCATTGTACTCTTTGCGATAGGCATCGAGCGGATCGCTCATCATTTTGAGCAGTATCCGATCCTCAAAATCCAGCATGTTGAGCCTGCGGTTGTTGATCGTGATCTTGGCAGTGCAGCCGGAATCGAGTGAGTTCAGAAGCTCGGAATACTGAAGAAACATACCCGCCTTGTCCTCACGGGAAGCGACCGCGTAGTTTATATCCGTGAAGCGGTACATCTTGCTGAACTTGTTCTTTCCGGTCATAAAAATACCGTCAGGCCATATGGACCTGACGGGTATGATGTCCTGCACCTTCTTTGGCACAGCGAACTTCTCCTTGTCCTGCTTCAGGACGTTTGTAAGTGTTTTTATCATAGGCGTACATCTCCTTCCATTACAAAACGGCTGATCCGAAGTAATACTTCAGGTCAGCCGCTCTCTTAGCTGAATTTATGTACGCCGCTTTACAGGGAATCAGAACTCGAAGCTGTTGCTCCTGGCTATTACTTCCTTGCACTCTGCGATCACTGTATCGATGATCTCAGCTGCCGGCTTTATCTCCGTTACGAGTGGTGCTATCATGCCGGACATTACCGAGCCGCCTTCTGTGTCCCCGTCGTGCATGCCATTCTTGAGGCAAGGTCCGAATTTCTCTCTGAGAATGCCTTCGACATCCTTGACAGGATTATTTGCTTCAAGAGCAAGAAGCTCATCTGAGAATGCGTTAGGGATCTGCCTGCAAGGCTCCATTATGCTTGAAAGTATTATCACAGACTGATTGTCCTGCTGCGCGAGGATGGCATCCTTGGCATTCTGGTGGATCGGGCACTCTTCAGAACAAAGGAACCTGGTCCCCATCTCTATGCCATCGGCACCGAGCGCGATAGCTGCCGCCATGCCTCTTCCGTCCGCGATGCCGCCGCTTCCCACCACAGGAATCGACAGTGCCTGCGTGACCTGCGGAAGAAGCGCCATCGTTGCTTCAGGTGTTACATGACCGCCGCCTTCCCAGCCCTTTGCGATGACAAGGTCTGCTCCGGCTTCTTCTGCTACCATAGCGTCTTTGAGTGTGCTTGCCTTGACTATCACCTTGATCCCTGCTGCCTTGAGGGGTGTAAAGAACACCTTGCACAGCTCCGGATCAAGATCAAACAGTATGTCCGCATATACTGCTGCCGGCCTCTCCTCAATCAGTACCGGGAGCACTGCTTCTACAAGCGGCGGGATCATGAATACATTTACTCCGAACGGCTTATCTGTGAGTTCTCTTGTCTTATGGATCTGCTCTCTGACCAGTTCGTTAGGTGCTGATGCTACTCCGAGCACTCCAAATCCGCCTGCATTTGATACCGCTGCTACCAGTGGAGCGAAGGCACACCATGCCATCGGTCCCTGGATGACCGGCTTCTCTATACCCAACACTTCGCATACTCTGTTACCCATATGTATATCCTCCTGTTTTGCATCATTATATGTTGCTGACTTACGTTGGCTGGATTGTATCATTCCGGCGAGTTGTGCTACAATAGTTTCTGAACTTGTACAACGAAAGGCGGAATTATGTATCACATCAGGAACGATAAGCGGGCAAAGAAGTCTGCGGAGCTCATTGCAGATGCTGTTATGAAGCTGGCATCAAGGAAGAGTTATGCAGATATAACCATCACAGACATAGAGAAGGCTTCGACCGTCGCCAGATCGACATTCTACCGGCTATTCGACAACACGACCGACGTCCTGGCATATCTGTGTGACCGTACATTTGATGAACTGACAGGGATACATGCTCTGCATCTTAACGAAGGGATCCGCAGCGTTATGCTGCTTACCGGAGAATACTGGATGCAGCACAAGAGGCTGCTGGAAGTGATAGATAAGGCAGGGTATCAGAACATACTAATGGAATCATTTTCAAGGCACTATCCTCTTATACTGTCATATTGCTTTCCTGAAGCAGATCAGGTCCCCGGTGCAGGCAGCGAATATGCCGTGTCCATAGCAGTCTCACTTATTTCATCCTCCCTCCTCACCTGGGCAAGGACCGGACAGAAAGAGAGTGCTGAAGAACTCTCGGATATTATTGTGAACGTCCTCGAAAAAATGACAGAGCTGTTCACAGAAGCAGCGATGTAATTTGGAGGCATTTGCCTCCAATGTTAATGATCACTTCTCACGGGCGCCTTTTACCTCGCCCCTGATTCCCTGTCTTTTGATCGGATACCTCTTTTTCCTTCCTCCGCGTCTGTGGTACTGGCGATTTTTGGCAGTTTTTGGCTGTTCTTCCACAAGCGCTGTGTAATAGAAGTTCGTGTTGCCGAACAGCAGCACCTTCGGGATCATGAATGTCGATTTGATCCATGCTGCGATGAACTTCTCTGCGGTCATGCCGTTGTACTTGAGGAATCCCATCACTGCGAATGGGAACGCTGCTACTATGCATAGCCAGCTGGTGGTCTCAGTCCCAATGATAGGATTGAGACCAAGATAGATGCCGACTGCTACGCCGCATGCAAGGACAGAAAAAAAGAACTGCCTCAGCGACAGTCCGAAGAACATAGACTCCGTGTAATCACGGATCTCACGATTGATTCTCACTTCCATGATTTTTCAGTCTCCTCCTCCCAAGATTTTCAATTTGGTCACCTTACTTCAGCGACTTTGTCAGCACGATTAGGCTCCGCATTCACCTTGTCCAGCCTGCGCTCGTCCCTGCTGAAGTGATAAACATTATCCGAGAGCACGTCCTGTGGCTCTACCACAGTCCTGTTTGCCTGCTTCACCATGTCGCAGAGCTCCTTCGCATTGATGCCTGCAGTATCAGGGACAAGAATGACCTCGTGCACACTGCTTGGGAGAATATAGTAGTCTGAGCCTATAAGTTCGCCTGCCTTCTCCTTCACATCCGGGTAGTACATAGCGCATGCGCCGAGAGTAGAGCTCTCTGTGGTCAGCACATACATGCCGCCAACATCAGCAGGGTCGATAGGCACATCCCTGTCAAGCAGGTTCTCTCTCTCACTGCTAAAGAGCGCCTGACTCATATCTGTAAGCACTGGCGGATCATTTACAAGAGAACCATCCATCGCCGTGATGAAGAGAGCTTCCTTATCTACACCCAGCTGCTCCATCACCCCGTGATTGACCGCGATCCTCCAGTCACCGCCTTTGTCTTCGCCCATGTTGATATCCGCAATGATGGCAAGCCCATTGCCTACATCTGCATATGGCATATTAGCCAGGAATTCGCGGTTTCTGCTCTTCTCAAGTAGTCTTACAGTCAGGTTGTCCCTGACACTCTCCCAGTCAAGGTCTACCTGAGGTGGAGTCGGGGCATGTCTTGTTTGCTCATACCTGTTTGCGAGGTCGATCATAAGAAACCCCATATCCTCTCCGTTCTCATAACGCTCATACAGATCATCTATATACAGCGTAGGTGCTGCATCACTGCCCTTCGGTCTGAACGTCAGGCCATGCAGCTTCTGATCGTTCATCTTGGAAACTTCCACGTCATCTATAATGATGTCCTGGTAGATCTCATCCGGCAGGAAATCCGGCAGTTCCTCTTTGATAGTCTTAATGAATTCCTTTACTTCCATTCTCTCTTCTCATCCTTTCTATCATCCACAGTTTGAAACGATATCCTTCGATCCTCTTTGCCTGGCGATCCTTGTTCAGGCGGATCACTTCTTTAGTAATAACTTCCATACTTAGTCCTCCTTCCTTACAATCCGAGTATCTCCTTTGCCACATGGTCGCTCATCTTTACCATTCCCACGAGCACGAGCATGTTGAACGCGATCTCTCCGACATATTTCCACACCATAGTCGCTGCAGCTGCATCCTTATCTACGACCGGCGGTGTCGCAGCAAACTTGCTGAATATGATGCAGGCAAGCACTATGATCGCTCCTTCAAGGCAGACGCCAGCGTAGCTCTTCAGGAAGCTGACTCCGATGTTCTGAGTTGGCTGCCCTGCAAAGGTCGAAAGCGGCACCGGTGATATAGCTGTATACATATACAGGCGGAAGAACCTGCCGTACACGGTGAGTATGATGATGAACGACATCACAGTTATGAACAGGCTGCCTATAAGAGTCACCGCCCAGAGAGGTATGCTCTCGAAGAACCCGCAGTCCTCTATTGCGGTAACCATCTCGCTCGGCAAGGTGGTCTTTGTAGCCGATCCCACGCCCGATGCATTCATGATCGTACGCATGATGCCCTGCGCTATGTCGAAAAGAGCCAGCATCAGGTCAAGTCCGTATGTGACCACGCCCTTTGCTATGGCGAACCTGATGAACAGTTTCAGTGCGTGCTCAGGCCGTTTCACATCAGTCAGGCTGCCGCTTGTCTTGACCACGCCTACCAGAAAAAACAAAACGAGCAGTGCGAGTCCTATACCCTTCACTGCTCCATTTATCTGCACGATCACATGCCATATGCCTCCGCCTTTAAAGCTCTGTGGTGACATGGTCAGAAGCGACCACACTTCAGCCATCTTCGTATTCCACGTATTGAGTGCATTTTCAAGGTTTTGCACTACCCAGTTATCACTATCCATAAAGGACCTCCCTTCCTTCTTCGTTTATTGCACATCCTGGTGTTCACCTCCCTCCTGCATAAACAGCCTGCGCTTTTATCTGCATAGTGCATGTAAAAGTCAACTCTGTGATCGCATTTTTCGTGTCATGGATTCACATTGGTCGCCATTGCATAACAGTTCTGTAAGACATCGCTGCTATGTATACGGAGGTAACGCTATGGCAACTATTGACTATAAATTGATTGGGCGCCGCATAAAAGAGCGTAGGCTTCTTGCAAAGTATTCGCAGGAGCAGCTCGCATGGGAGGCAGATCTGTCAGCAACGTACATTTCTTATATTGAGAGCGGAACAAAGAAGCCCAGTCTGGAATCACTGGTCTCGATATGCAATGTGCTCGGTATAACTGTGGATGATCTGCTTGCAGGGAATCAGAAACACAGTAGTTTTGATTATCAGACTGATGTGGCAATGATAATGAAAGGCACTTCCGCAACTGAGAAAAGACTCATATATGAGCTGATGTATGCGCTGCTTAGTATTATCAGAAAAAACGAGTGGGAACTGATCACGCCTGAAGAAATCGACTACATAAGAAAAAAATTTTGAGCATTTCATAAACCAGCGGTCAAGCACCTGACCTCTGGTTTATGGACTAAGCGGCTCAAAACAATATGATAATCATATCTAAACGAAAGGGTCTCTTACTATGAAAGAAACCGAAGAGCGTCTTTCTTCACAGGAAAGAAAGATCCGGATCAGAGAAAGATACAAAGGCATAGATGAAGAACTGCTCGATGTGATCCCTGCAATCAAGCAGGATGGTTTCTATGATGAAGACAAAATCAAACGCGTAGGAGTCTACGCAAGAGTCTCCACCGATGACCCGCGTCAGACTTCCTCATATGAACTCCAGAAGAATTATTATAATGACCTGGTCAGCCGAAGGCCGGACTGGGATCTGGTAGATATTTATGCAGACGAAGGAATTTCCGGTACTTCTCTTGCACATCGTGACGAATTCAAGCGTATGATCGCCGACTGTGAAGCCGGAAAGCTTGATCTTATCGTTACAAAGAGCATTTCCCGATTCGCACGAAATCTTATGGACTGCGTTGGTTATATCAGGAAACTCAGGGCATTGGCTCCTCCCGTAGGCGTGTTCTTTGAAACTGAGCACCTGTATACCTTGGATGCCAATAGCGAAATGACTCTCTCATTGATGGCTACTCTGGCTCAGGAAGAAAGTCATACCAAAAGCGAAATCATGAATGCCTCCATAGAGATGCGATTCAAGCGTGGTATTTTCCTGACTCCGGTGCTTCTTGGCTATGACCAGGACAGTGATGGAAATCTTGTCATCAATGAAGAAGAAGCTAAGACGGTTCGCCTCATTTTTTTCCTGTATCTGTACGGTTATACGACAAAGGAAATTGCCGATACGATGACCGAATTAGGCAGATCCACAAAACGCGGCAATATCGTCTGGTCTCCCGGAAGCATACTTGAGATCCTGCAAAATGAACGGCACTGCGGAGACGTTCTGGCACGCAAGACATTCACGCCGGATTATCTTACGCACAAGTCGAAAAAGAACCGTCATGACCGCAATCAGTACAGAATGAAGGATCATCATGAAAGTATCGTCTCGCGTGATGACTTCATCGCTGTGCAGCGTCTTATCAGCAACGCCAAGTACGGCAACAAGAGCATTCTTCCTGCTCTGCATGTGGTAAACGACGGCCTTCTTTCCGGATTCGTTTCCATCAATCCGCGCTGGGCAGGCTTCAAAGTCGAAGACTATTACGATGCGTGTTACAGCGCAGACTATGATAACGACAGCCTTGAGATATTTCACGAAGAGCACGCTGCCAACGAAGGCGATTTTGATCTGCGCGGCTACGAGATCGCGCACGGTCAGTTCTTCGAAGCCACTGACAGATGCTGCGTCACTATTGCTCATAATGGCATCACTTTTTCACAAGCTGCCATCAGGCGGTTTGTCGATACGATGACCGTAGAGCTGCTGATCCATCCTGTCAGGAAACTTCTTGCCGTCAGGGCTGTCAGTGCTGATGCCGTAAATGCAGTTGCCTGGGCCAAGAAGAGCAATGGTAAGATCATACCCCGTAAGATCAGCGGTACAGCATGTCTGCCTACCATATTCAAGCTGCTCAACTGGCAGAAGGAATGCAGATACAGGCTGCTTGGCTCACTTTACCGGAAGGACAACAGCTCAATTCTCCTGTTTGACATGAAGGAGATAGAAGTTCTCATCCCTCAGCATGTAATAGATCAATCCGGTGCGCAGGCTGAAGACACGAGCGATGTCACACCTTTCAAGGACGGTTCTTCCAAGCAGATCCTCGCATACCCAAATGAATGGGGCGATAGATTTGGCAACTCGTTCTACAGCCAGGAGTATGACACACGCAAAGGCAAAGACGATTTTGAGAAAATGCCTGAAGTTCCCGCCAGCGCGCCATATAAGGAGCCGGACATCAAAGTAACGGATCAGGCAACACTGAGATCCGAGATAGAAACCATGATAGCAGCCATGAAGGAGGATGCAGCATATGACAGAATCTGAAACCACTACAAGGAGAACGCCTGACATAGAGATAATCGAAGATGATTCGTTCAGCTATGACGGATTTCAGGTAGTACGCGGAGAATTCTTCTCTCACATATATGAACCATCCTTTACTCTCAACCAGAACAAGATCTCGGTCAACATGGCATGTGTCCGCAAACTGCCGGATGTCGAATATGTCCAGGCTCTCGTCCACCCGGAAGAGAAGATGCTGATAATCAGACCATGTCATGAAGAAGAGAAGGACTCCTTCAGGTGGCGCTCTGCAGGTAAGAAACTGTCTCCGAAGCAAGTGACCTGCAAGATATTCTTTGCCAAGATCTTCACTCTGATGGGATGGAACCTTGATTATCGTTATAAGCTACTCGGAAAGCTGGTCAGATCCAATGGGGAACTTCTCTTTGTCTTCAATCTCAATAATCCTGAGATATATGAGCGCTTCTATCGCGAAGGAGAGAAACCTCGCGTGTCCAGAACTCCCGTATACCCGGATGAGTGGAAGAATCAGTTCGGTGTTTCTGTCGAAGAGCATAAGCGCAGCCTGTCTATAAATACATTCAGCGATTATACGATCTTCGGGGTCCGGGATACGGCTCCTAAGCAGCAGTCTTCAGAATCATCCGACAATCAGGAGAGCACTTATGGCTATGAACACTAATGAAACATCTGTCACCCCTATAGTCTGCATAGATCTTAAAAAGAACCGGATCCGTGTACACAAGGTCACTCTTCATGCTTTGAACGATCCTGACTACATACTTCTTCTCATCAATCCGGAAACAGGAGTCCTGGCAATCAAGGAAACTGTTCCAACGGACCATCTTGCGCTTAAAATACGAAAAGAGATGCTTACTGACGGGAACTGCTATGAGATCTACTCTAAGGATCTGTTCAGGGCATTGAAGTCTATCCGTTCAGACTGGGAAAACAACAAATCATATCGCATCTATGGTGAATGTAGCCGCCAGTCGCAGGTAGCATTTTTCCGAATGAAAGATATCGTGCTCGTGGAGGATAGGAATACATATGATAGGTAATTACAGTCTTTCCCACGAGCTGAAAAAAGATGAGGATATCCAGCGTCTGAAGCAGCCTCTGTCCAGACTGGATCTGATGAGCCTGAGGCAAAAGCTTCTCAGATTCGGATGTGTAGACCCGGTCACTGTATGGGACGGAGTCATCATTGACGGAGATAACAGTTACGAGATCTGCAAGAGCAACAACATCATGTTCCATACCGTGAATGCGCCATTCAAATCAAAGGATGAAGCATACTCTTTTGTCTGCAAGAAGCAACTGCTTCGCGATGATCTCACCAATGAAATGTACAAATACCTTATCGGGCGGCTTTATCTTGCAGAAGTCAATCTGAAAGCAAGCAATTCCTTCAACTCCAATAAGATCAGGGAACAATACCTTTCAGGGACAGTCTCCCGAAAGCAGGATATCGTTCAGGAGGTTTCTTCATTTCTTGGAGTCTGTGTTTCGACTGTGCAGAAATATACGGTATTCGCTAAGTGCGTGGATAACATACGAAAGAAGGATCCTTCCATTGCTCAGGGCATACTTGAAGGTCAGATCAAGATATCTCACAGGAATCTTCTTGAACTTGAAAAGTTCTCCTCCTGGGAACTGAAACTCTTCAAAAACAATATAACCCCGGGCAGAGTCAGCCATATCGCAAATGCGGATATCAATGATGTGATCAGGCGCAGACCATCATCTAAGTCGCTCTCAGTGACAAAAGGAAAACCTGTTGTTGATTCGGAGCTGCCTATACGCAAACTCCCGCAATACGATCCTGATTCGGAGATATCCAATCTGATTTATACGATACCGACGTGGATCAGTTCGATCTGCCGTTCGCAGAAGAACACAGACTTTCAGAAGATCACTCCCTCAGCCAGAGACAGGACCCTGAGTCAACTGAATAGGCTCAGCCAAGCTATAGCATCGATGGAAGAATCGCTCAGAAAGGACCAATGAAATGGAACTCGATCTCAATCAGTACGTACCTAATGTGTATTTCGAACAGATCCCTATAAAGAATCTGGTTTCCAACCAGGAATATCAGCGGCATCTGTCCATAAAACATGTGCAGAAGGCTGCCAAGAACTTCGATCTGTACCAGGTCAATCCGGTCAAAGTCAGCCGCCGTAACGGCATCAATTATGTGTTCAACGGTCAGCATACCGTTGAAATCATTGCTCTTGTTTCAGGCTCCCGTGAGACCCCGGTATGGTGCATGATATACGATGATCTTGTGTATGAGCACGAAGCAGACATATTCGCTAATCAGATGAAATATGTGAAGCCGCTTCTGCCATATGAGACATTCATGGCGCATATCGAGGCTGGAAGTGATAAGCACCTGCTAATACGGGATCTTGTTGAATCCTATGATCTGTCTATCACAAACAACAATACTCCGGGAGGCATATGTGCCGTAGCTACGCTGGAAAGCATCTACGACAGGTATGGCTTCCAGATCCTCGACAAAACACTCAGGCTCCTGATCGGCACATGGGAAGGCGATTCAATTTCACTAAGCGCCAACATGCTTAATGGGACTGCCAGGCTGGTTTTTGCGTATGAAGATCAGCTGAAAGAAGACATTTTCAAAGAGAAGCTCAGCAAGATCTCAGCGAAGGACATAAGCCGCTCCGCAAAGGAGCGCCACTCCGGATCTCTTGGCTATGCGGAAACGCTACTCGTTTTCTATAACAAGAACAAAAAGTATCCGCTGACTTACGAGAAGCTGTACACTCATAAAGCTCCGGTCAAAAGAAAAACTGCCTCCGCTCCTGTTGTAAGCATTACCGGCAGTGAGTACTCTGAAGATACTCAGCCGACCATATTCGATGATGTTGAGCCACCTAAAGACTATGATGTAACTGAGGATGCGGAAGAATGATCTCCACATCCTCGGCACCTAACGCTCAGGTTCGTCTCGTTTCTTTTCTTTTCGGGTCTGTGCCGAGTCACCGCCAAAGCCATGCTGGACTCTGTCTTCAACTTCGGCTCTCTTCCCGTCATTGAATCTGTCGAGAGTGCCTACGAGGTATCCGGTGATTCTTCGGATTCGCTCGAACCCGACGCCCTCACCGACCATGCCATCCACATTCTTTACCTTGTTGTTATTCATATGACCTCCGTTTCTTTGCACAACAATAGCCGGCACTTTCGCACCGGCCAACGCAATTCTTTCTACTCTGTTCTTCTACTTGAGCACGATCGGGCTGTCGCCGGATCCATCCCTTATCTTGTTGAGTTCATCATATACCGCCTGGTAGTCAGCTGTCGCCTGCTCGTCCTCGAAATTGAACTGCACATCTGACGGGTATTCAGCGATATACACCTTGTCATCCTTTTCACCTATAACGCCATAGCTTGGAAGCATCTCATAATCTTTATCACCAGCATCATAAGCGATTATTGAAACAAGTCTGCCGCCGCAGTCCGCTTCTCTGGATGCGATGTTGTAGATCGTTATCGACGTCTTGCTGTCTACCGTGTAGTCCCACGTGCCACCATGCGAGAGTGTCAACGTGAAGTGATCTGTGTCGATAACCTGTGTGTTTCCGCCTTCTCCGTCGACACCATTTGCTATCTGCAGATTCGATGCTATGTCATAATCTGCGGGTTCATCTGCTTGGGTCTCAGCCTGCTCTTCTGTCTGTGTCTCTTCTTCAGGCTCAGATTCAATCTTTGAGCCACATGCCGTTATCCCGAATACAAGAACCAGACTCATCATTATTGCTATAAATCCTTTTGTTCTTCGTGTCATAAAGTCACCATCCTTCCGTTTATAAATATATATCAGGCATCAGCCTATGTCATGTACAGGGCAGCATTGCTGCTGCCTCGGATCACATCACCTTCTGCACGTCAGTTGCAACAATAAATGAGATCTGATCAAATGGGATCGTATAGCCGTGAAGCATATCTCCGTATTCAAGGAACTTCTTTGTTCCTCTTTTGAAGTCCCCAACTATGCCTTTACTGGCAGGGGTGTCATAATCCTCCGCATAACTAAGCACTTTCCCATTTTTCATGTGCAGATCGTAGCACTGATAAAACTTGGATTCCTGCTGCATATCGTTTCTCCTTCCATTTATTAGCCTGTTATCATAGTCAGTATCTCTTTAGTAAAAGTTATTATGATTCCGCCCGCTACAGTCAGGAACCCGTTGGCCCTCTGACTCGGATCATGCGACTTCAGTGAAAGTCCTACCTGCATGATGCCGAGACCGAGCAGTATGAGCCCGATAGCTCGGATAAGACTGAATATGAATTCACTCAGCTTGTTCACTGTACTGATCGGATCACCTGCAGCGTATGCAACGCACGCGCACAGTATGAATGCAACTACCATTACAGAATAAAGCACCAGCCCTAATTTCATTGTGCTGTTCGCACCTTTAAGATTGATCAACTTGTTTTCCTTCTTTGTCATTTATCTGTTTCCTCCGTTATTCTTTTCTTTGCCTATTCGGCTACCTCTTTTTCGACATCCGCTTCCGACAGAAGCACATAGTCCGTATCTGACAGTTCGATCAGTTTTGAAGACTCAGCTGCCTCTTTGATGAGCTCCGGATCATATACCAGTTCTATGGATTGACCGGCATCCCACGGTTCTCCGTGTATATATGGATCTGCCTGACCGTCTGTCGTCAACCTAACATCCGGGTGCTTCAGAATGTCATATTTGAGATCCATGACCGGTCTCTCACCTCTTATAAAAAGAAGCGCGTATCTGTTGTCCAGCATACGCACTTCCTCCGGAAGCATTAATTCCCTGCCTGTATTCTGATAGTTTGTTGAATAGTTACCGTTCCTGCCCGTGCTCTTACCATAGGTATTTGTGTCTATCGTTTCCTTTCCGAGCAGTTCGGATACATACTTATGAGTCTCCTTCTCATTGCCTCCCAGGTATACAAACTCGTCATGAGGTAAGCTTCAGCGTGTCCTCAGTGAGGTCTCGCATCCACTCCCTCCCGAACCGTACGTACACATCTCTGTGTATACGGCTCTCCACCTATCATGGTCGCGTTACAGCTATGAATCCTTTGATGGCATTCGGTACATACGACGAGTGTTTTTCTTCTCATCCTGCGCATGGTGAGCACCCAGTCATCTGTCCCTTTCAAGTCCTTGAGTTTCTTGACCTGATGAATCTCAAGCTCTTTCGTCCTCTTTCCGCACAGCTCGCAGCAGTTCCTCTCTACTCTCTGTTTCAGGGTATTTGTCTTGGCATACTTCGAGAACTGGGGTAGTTCGCTTACGTTGTCGAACTTTGTAGCCACTTCTTTTCTTTTGTAGCCATCCCTGTAGAATGTTGTGGATTTTCTGCCCTGTCTTGTTTCATACTCCACCGTGAACAATCCGTTTACGCAGTATCTGCGCTTTATTTCGTGCACATTGGTTTTGTACTTGCAGGCATAGGTCTTGTACATGCTGTACTTCATCAGATTGGCGAATCTGCCTATTTTGTAGACGTTGTTCGCAATTGAATAGAAGTTGTACATGCCCATAACTTCCGCATTGTATGCAGTCAGTATTTCGATGTCACTCTTGTTCACCAGTTTGCCCCTGTGCAGGGCTACGAATCTCTCTTTGCCGTGTTCATTGAGTTTGACTTTTATTGCTCCGTATTCCAACAATTTATTTATCCATTTCTCCCTTGGTACCAACAGCTTTACTACTCCCGTGTAACATCTTTGGATTCTTCCGTTTTCATTTTTCTGTGGCTCTTGGTTATTTGAGACTGTAACATCGTATCCGAGGAACCTTGCTCTCTCACTTGTGTGGGTTACTTTGGTTTTCTCTTCTGACATTTCCAGTTTCAGAGCATCTGCGAGGAAGTTCCCTATGTCACGTTTTGCTTTCTCCGCGTCCGCCTTGCTCCCGATGACCCCGACTAAGAAATCATCTGCATAGCGTACATACTGGATTCGCTTGTAGTTGTCGTCTTTTGGCTCGTATACCGTCATGCTCAATTGCTTACGCTTTGCTTCTTTCCATACCGTTGCACGCTCTTTTCGCTCTTCTGCGCTCAGTTCTTCCCATACCTCTCTGCCCTTGATTCTGTATCTTGACATTTTGTGGGATAGTGCATTGTACTCGGACTTCAGCTTCCTTTTTTCGCCTTTTCTGAATTCTTCGCTGTAGACTTCCATGAACTTATCCAGTTCGTTCAGATAGATGTTCGCCAGTATTGGGCTTACTCCTGAACCCTGCGGAACACCGCTGTATGTTCTGTTATATTCCCACTGTTCCATATATCCTGCCTTCAGAAATTTCCATATTAGCTGTATGAACGCTTCATCCTCTATACGCTTTCTGAGCAAATCGATGATTACGTGATGGTCGAAACTGTCAAAGCATGCGTGTATGTCACCTTCCACAAACCAGTTCGCACCAGTAAAGGTGTTCTGTATTTGCTTCAGTGCCGTCTGACAACTTCTGTTTGGTCGGAATCCATGAGACCGATTGCTGAATGTCGGCTCATAAATGCTTTCCAAAATCATCTTAACGACTTCCTGCACGAGTTTGTCGTCTCCCGACTGTATGCCGAGCGGACGCTTTTTGTTGCTGTTTTTCTTAGCAATATATGCCCTTCGCGCAGGCTTCGGACGGTAACTGCGGTCTCTCAGGGATTTTATTATCCTTTCGATTCTTTCGTTACTCATGCCATCCATTGTGGTTCCATCGGCGCCTGCTGTCATACTGCCGTCGTTGGCATATATATTTTTGTAAGCAAGCCAATAGAACTCAGGGTTGTACAGATTCCTGTAAAGCCTACGGAATTTGTACGATTCATCTTTTGACTGTGACGTCAAACTTTTTAATACTTCAGTTGGATTTCTCATGCCTCTCGCATCCTCCTTCCTCTTAGTATTAACGATAAGCTGCACCCCTTCGCCGTGTGAGCGTTATTATTCGCTTCCGTTTTTACGGCTATCCCTGTCGATTCAGGGTTCTCAGACTACTATGGGTGCTGTGTACCCATGCCCGTCACCGGGTTTAGGGTATCCCCAGTTAGTTAGTGAAGAATTAGCTTTCTATGCTGTCGGAGCCGACTTTCGTCATTTACCGCTATCCTGCGGTTGCCTTCCAGTGAGTATCGCTTGACGACATAACTGCGAAATACCGCCAACAACTGGAACTGCGTGTTTCAATTCCTTTCGCGCATGGAGTACGGATCCTCCTGCTCTGACTATCGTTCAAGCAGTTTAGCTTTGCTCCTCATACATAGATTCTGTTCCTTTCGGGTCTTTCTCATGGAATTATCAATTCTTTCCCGTTGTGCATTCGCACGCACCATGCTATACTCCCCTTCAACTTTCGTATCTCGGATAAGGTGCAGGAACATAGGCTGTGTTATTCACTTGATACTTTTGCCTACCGCTTGCTAAAGGCGGTATTCTTCATTAACCGCGTCGCCTTTATTGATTGTGCGCTGGCGACTTCTGGGCGCAC
>JAFRKO010000034.1 GCA_017431685.1 Mogibacterium sp. | reverse complement strand
GTTGTCCTCAGCTGACATTCTGTATGCAAGCTCATCATATTGCTGCTGACTTTTCGGTATTCGAATGATCTTGAGCGCATCATTTTCCGTTATACCATGCTGTGTGCGCTCGATCTCATATACTTTTCCGTATCCGCCTTCCCCGATCTCCCTTATTGCCTTCCAGCCGGGCCATGGGATGTTGACATTCTCGAAAGATGCCATATGATGCCTCCATTTTTGCTGTTACCTACTATAATCTGCATCGGCAGACTATTACTGTGATATTATCTTTTCCTCCATTTGCAAGAGCCATGTCAACGAGGCTATTTGCGGCTTCTTCCGTGTCTGACGCATCGCTGATCATTGCAGCAATGTCCGCTTCTGTAACCATATCGGTCAGACCGTCACTGCATATCAGATAATTATCTTCGTCCTGAACATCGCTGCCGCTGATTGCTGGCTCAAGTAATATTTCCTCAGGATCCATACCTATATACTGGATCAGACCGGGTTTTCTGTTCCAATTTATTCTATCGATATAGTACAATTCCTCAACATGATCCACAGATAGTTGCTCTAGAACCCCTGCTCGGTATCTGTAGCAGCGACTGTCTCCAACATTACATGACCACACCTGATCCCCGTAAAAGTAAAGAGAGGCCATAGTAGTCCCCATGACTGAAACTCCGCTCTTTATAGCTGCGGAATGGACTCGCATATTCATTCCTTTACACAAAGCTGCGAGCATGTCTGCTTCCACGCCCACGGTTGCTCTGGTAAAACGCGACTTGAACTCATCCGCATATTTTGTTGCTTCATATGCTGCAAGTTCACCGTGACTGACTCCGCCCATTCCATCAAACACAGCCATAAATATACCATGGTCCTTTATTTCGTCTGCTTCCATCGATACGGTAAGCGTTTTATCCAGACTTTCATTATCGGCATCAAGAAACATTCCTTGGAAATAATAGTTATCCTCGTTATTATCGCGAATATTACCTTTATCACATCTACAGGAACATTTTATTGAGATGCTGTTTTTCCTTCTCGATTCTTTATCCATTTTCCCCTTTCATTCAACCGGAAATATCGGTTTGATCATCGTTTCAGTTTCTTTATTACAACATATGCGATAGTTGTTATTGTTTACTGCGTTCTGTAAATACTGTAAAATCGACTGGAACAGAATAGCCGGCCGGAGGTAATTATAATGAGCAGCAACAAGTCAAAAGCAAAGTATGGTTTGATGGACAGCCTGATAGGCGAGCTCCTGTCTTCGGATTCAGAAAGTGTTCTCGGTCAGGCAATGCTGGCTGATAATAAAATCGCAAGAGGTATACCTTTCAGATATAGGATCATTGCTGCTGCTTTCATCAGTAAAGCAAGCCTTAACGAGCTAAATTCAGCCTTGGTAGCCCATTCCTGCGAGCAGCTGTATGCACGCAACCCATACGAGGCTACCCTGATATATGCTTTTAACAACGGACTCAGCTATGATGAATGGCGAAATTTACTGAAGGAAAGCGAGCACATTCGCAGCAAAGTCAATGACGAACCTCTTTTGTCATCAAGCAGAATCTCTTTGGCCGGCATCCGCAAGTACGTTGCCAAGAATTCCGAAGATGCGTCTGACACTTATTACGAAACAATGCACAGGACAAATAGCATCCAGAGTCACTTGTCCTCCGCAAGCGGGGACAGAAAGGAGTTGCTCAAATACCTGCTTCGCAATATATCGGAATTCAGTTTTGTCCGTGAAATAACCAGATATTATTTCTGCAAATACCTTGTCTACTTCCTGGAAACGCGGAAGAACGACTATTGCCGCGCTCTTGAAAAAGATCGCGGTGTGCAGCGAGCTCTTTCCAGACTTTCGGTTTTCAAAGTACAAAGTACGCTGTCGCGCAAGAAATACGCTCCGTCAGAAACCTCACATCTTATAGATGAAGCTCCTATTTCACTTTCTGCTATATATGACGACTTCCAATCCTTCTACTTTGAGTACACCACCATGGATTGGATGAATGTACTGCTTGAGCGCTATGATATATATCATCTTTCCGAGTCGCAAAAGAAAGATGTTGCTGACTATCTCCGCAGTTATAACAAAGCTCTTTCGGAAATGACCGATAACGAAGTCATTGCCTGGCAACAGACAGAGATGGAAAGGCGTGATGCAGAGGCTGATCTTGAGTATTCTCTTGAAGGCAACGGATCATCCTCAGTGCCGAGCCGTGTAGGAGAATCATTTTTGAGGAAAGTCCTCCGCGGCACAGTCGATCTGGACCGCACTACTTTCCTGTCGTTCCTGCTGTTCTTCGATAAAGAGTCCGACATACCGAAAGAGCACCGGATAAATGAAACCCGTCTTCGTTCTATACTTAATAACTGTGGATTTCCTGTTCTCAGTTCGGATCGCGAAATAGACGATTTTATTATTGACTACATGAATACAGATGATCCGATGACTCTGCTCCTGCAGGAAGCCGAAATAATGGCTATGTCACAGGAAAACTTTTATCTTTACAAATCTCACCTTGCGTCCAAAAGCAAATCCTCTGAGTGGGAGAAGCTATTATAGATACCATAGTTTGCAGCATTTTGCTAAGATGATTCCTTTAAGTCAGTTTAATTCTTAACATATCTGGAACATAGCATCTGCTCATTTTTTGAGAACGATCTATAGCAATCATTTGGTTTTAACAACTTTTTTCGGACTCCACGATGAGTAATATGTCTCCCCATCTATCGTTCTGGCGACTCTGACTCTCACGTAATATTTTTTATTCTTATTAAGCTTCTTTATGGTCTTGCTTCCCGTTTTTCTTGATACCTTTATGGTTATTGCTTTTTTCCAGTTGTAATCATTGTAGACGCTCTTCTTTACATACTGAATCTCATAAAAGGATGCTTTCTCCTTTTTATTCCATTTAACAGTAAATCCGTTTTTCTTACCAGCTGCGGACTTGATTGTAGTTCTGCCTATGGAATAGTTCAATGTGAAGTGATAATCACATGAAAATCCGTAAAGGCCGTTATGTGCGCAGCAATTAAGATAATATGTTTTGCCTGATTTTACAGGGAATTCAACACTATCACCAGCAACCGTGGACAGTCTGTCCTGCGCCACTGCGAGTTCTTTATCCGAGTCGTCTTTTACATAGATAAAGGCAAAAGCATCTTCATCCATCTTATCTGCATACATCGTAACCTTTGCTGTTCCTGATACAGGCGCTGTAAATTTGAAAAAGTCATCGCCATCTATAGTTTGCCCGGCACTTGCAACGGTACTACCATATACAGTTGTTCCGAATGAAATAGTATTTGCCTCATTCCACGAATTGTTAGGTTCTATCTCATCAACCGCATTGTCTGTAGCGTATGTGTTGTATGCAGACAGCGTCAACAACCCCACCATAATCATTAAGATACATATTAAAGTTCGTAAAATGTGTTTCGTTCTGAGTGTCATAATAATCTCCTTTCCTGAACATTTAACTCTGTTGTTTACAAATACTGCAGTCATTGGAATGCCATATCGTTAAGATATCATTTACATACATTTACTCCTGCCCTGGTATATTAATTATCCATACTGGTGACATTATACACCATTTTGATGCATGATTTTTTTTATAAAAAATGCAAGCCTGATAACAAATGTCAGCATCTATCTTTCATTTCTATTACCTCCGTTTTCTTATTAGCTTTGGTGTTATAAGCGTTCCGCTCTTTCTTACAAGTCAAGTATAGCAATCCGGAAATGTAATTTTGTTTTTCGCTCAATAAGAAAACTCCAGCGACTGTTCCCACTGGAGCAAACTTCTGAAAACTATTAGATCTGCTTTATATGCTTTCAGCACTTCTGAATAAGCCAGAAAACATTATCTACTTAAATATGATGTTTCTTAAGGCAACTCTCAGTATTCAATTTTCTCATATGTTAATTCCCCTGATAAATCTTCCCTAAATGCCCCTATATTCATTAAGTTGATTTCTTCATCTCCTGCATAAATCACTACCGTATAACTTTTTGTATGATGTAACATCTTTCTCAATAAGTCATCATATGACGCCTTGAGTTTTTCGTACTCTTCATCAGATATTTTTTCAATGGTTACTTGTGATGTAACCGTATCATCGAATTCAGATGTGATGATATCGCCGAGCTCCGGATGTTCTTTCAGAGCTTCACTAACCATAAGATAATCATAGTTGTTGTCAAGCCTATAGAAATCTTTGCAAACAAAGCCACCGAAAAGTGACAGCAGGCTAGTTCCCAGAATCTCTTCTGGAACGCTTGCAACTTTGCACGCCTTGCCAAAAATGATGGCTGGCCATATACGATACACATGGCCGTCAATGGTTTCGTCAGTAAACGCTTCGTAAACAGTTGCTCCATTATCGATACTACGAGCATAATTCACAACATCCTCATATGTATGGAATCGAGGGCTCATATCTGGCTCATCGTATCTTGGCCAAACAAGGTACACGGAAATAGCGATTAGCATAATTATCACAGCTATAATAGTATTCCTCACTGTTTTCATATCAATTATTCTCCATAACATCCTAAATGACTTCAAAACTACATTCCTCACTTTTGTGTAAATCAGACATTTAGGTTTATTACAATTGGATCGTTTATTTCGTTATGATTTGTGTTCAAAATTAAAGGTACAAGCAACCATCTTTTACGAGATGGGCAAAAAAGTATCATGCAGTGAGACACTTCACGTTCGCACAGAGCAATCTCAGTTAAAGTAAACAATTTTGGTCGAAGACGCCTCATACAGAAACTCCAGCGTCCTGCCATCACCGATCTCATACGCGCTGATACTCTGCGTTCCGCCCTTACGTATATATACGGTATTATCTTTTACTGTGTATTTGCAGCCACTCCAGTTTCCTTCTTCGTCCGTCCAATTCGGGATCTCCTCAGAATATTCTATTATACATGTTCCGTCTCCGCTGAAGTCGACCCTAACTGTTTCGTTTGCTTTTTCGTAGCTATTCCTTTTGATGGTATATTTCCCGTTAAGCGCCTGATCAGACGGTATCATTTCATAATCATCACATATCAGGTCTCCGTTTATACCATAGATCGTGCCTGGTGAATTACTGCCTGTTTCCTTTATATCCTCATCACTGATGGTCAGGGAGTCTGTTACATACACTTTGTCATCTTCTCTGCAACATATCCATCCTGACGGGATCCTCATCCAATTACCATCTATTTCAAGACATGTAACGACTGTATTTTTCTCAAGGATCGCATTATCATCTGAAGCTGCATGATCCTGCGCATTTTCCGACAGCTCTGTTCTTTTTTTCCATCTTGCTGAATATGATGCGCCATCGTAGACTTTACGATCTTCCTGCAGCACATAATTGCAATCGACCTGATAGTCGACATCCGGAACATCGTTCGCGGACATGCCTTCTGGTTCCTCTGATAATTCTTCGCTGGTGTTATCTGATTCGGCACTGGAATTCTCTTCGCGGGTAATAATCCCAAACGAATCTTCAGCAACTGGTTCCTCCTCTATTGGATTATTGTCAATGGTTAGTCCTTTTATCACAAGTACTAGGACACAGCAAATAATTGCCGCTGCCAGCAGAATTATTATCTTTTTATTGTTATTCATATTTGTTCAATTTCTCCTCAGCTACTGTATATATCGCCCTTACCGCGGAACTACCATCATAGTCATATTCAATTATAAGCTGGTTGCCATCTATGCTGCCAGTAACTGGTATTGGTATATTATCAAGCATCATGCTGACCCTTTCCTGTCCCAAATTATAAATGTAAGTGCCTTTTGCTGTTACTATCTCATAATTGCTGTCAATCAGCATGTCATCGTATGTCGGATAATATTTGTACACGTACTCACAGGTGTTGTCATCGTAAAAAAAATACTTTTCGGCGCCCGGGATAAAATCACTCGTTACCCACTCTTCGTTTTCAGAGTCGAACCACATCAGATCTGAAAGCTCATACGTTTTATCAAATGCCTCGTCATCTGTATTTTCCGGATCGGCTTCTTCTGTGATTTCACTATCCGGCGGTGCCTGTTCATCTATATCTGTCGTCTGAATTTTCGTACCACATGCAGCAAGAAGTAGTGTTGTAACTGCAGCAATTAAAAGCGTTGCTAGAATTCTTCTCATATGCCTATTCATCTTGTTCTCCCCCTTCAAATGATCCATATTCGTTTCCGCTTACAGATACAATTTAGCAGGATCGAAATGCAATTTTGTTTATCACTCTATTTCGCGTCATAAAAATGATATGTCTTCAGATCTACATGCTGTACTTTATCTTCATAAACAATGTTGCTGTCCTTTGTGTCACAGAAGTAGAAGTACTGCTTTGGTTCCTCGAGCGACACGGCCTTGTAATGGTACGAATACCACTCATCCGTCCACGTTTCATAATCGTCATACATGCTGCGCAGCGGATAGCCGACCTTCGCACCGACATTTTCAAGCTCATAAGGTGAAGTCGCCGAGCTGTACTCACCTAGAATGAACCCCGGAAGCCCCGAATCCTTGGCAAGGTAACAGTACTTCCCGTCTTTATCCGATACTTTTTTGTACTTGGTATTATCCCTAAGGTAGCTCTCGACCGCACAGGCTTTCTGGTAAGGCGTCATGCTGTCATCGGTGCATCCGGCTATTATGCTGTCTAGCCATTCATCATGTGCTTTTTCATAGTCGATCACGCTGAAACTGCCTATTGCATCTATACTTGTCTTGCCCAAGCCGGATGCG
Source organism: Mogibacterium sp. (assembly GCA_017431685.1). GTDB lineage: Bacteria > Bacillota > Clostridia > Peptostreptococcales > Anaerovoracaceae > Crickella. The sequence continues at coordinate 26,977 of JAFRKO010000034.1, read as the reverse complement.
GTCTCACTGATCTTACACACCACAGTCCCGGATTTTTCAAATGTTATGGCCTTGATAAACCCACCATCGACCTTATGCCATCCGTAAACAGCTTCTGTTTCACACTCAGGCAGATCTTTGTAATAATCCAGTACCGTTCTCAGCGTGCACGTTCCGTCTGGTTCATAGTACGCTACCGGACCGGCTTCTGTCGTTTTGAACTCACTGCCGTCTGAATCATAAAAGTATAAAGAGAAATCTTTTGCGCTCGGATTAGTTGTCTCGAGATAAATTATCACTTCGCAGCCGGAGTATGGTTGATTGAAAAGATGCAGTTTATAATCATATTGTGTGGATTTCGTATCCGTTGCAGACTCTTTATCTTCTTTAGATTCCGCATCCGATGTCTTTTTCTTCGACACCTTGGTCTTTGCAACTACGACGTTGGATTTCTCCTTATAGACGTAAGTCCAGACCTTCTTGCTCTTGCCGCAGTATTTCTTCGCAGGTTTCTTCTTCTGCCATTTGCCCGTTTTCTTGTTGTACCACTTCGTGACTTTCTTCTTTGTGTAAGTCTTGATCTGGTATCTGTGCTTAGTACCCGGCTTCAGTCCCTTGTCTGTGAAAGATGTCTTCTTGATACTCAGTCGCTTGATGACCTTGCCGTCTCTGAATACTGCGTATCCCTTGCCGGGACTCTTGACCTTGTTCCACTTCAGTTTTACCGTGGTCTTACCTGATACAGTCGCCTTGAGCATTATCTTCTTCTTTGTCACGGAAGCAGCGTTGGCATCGAGGCTGCCGACAAAAAGCGGCAGGCCTGAGAACGCCATGCAGAACGCAAGAAGTATTGAAATTACCCTTGATATGTTTCTTTTCATCTTCAAAATTTCCTTTCGGATAGACCGACTTAAACAGCCATTTGCCCGGTTTATATCTCCTGCTTTCCCCGGAACTTATAAGCAGTCATTGTATTTTAATTGAGACGTCCTTGTGTCTCGTAATATGTCTGCGGGTCTTCATTAAGGTTGAATGCAGAGTGTGTTCCTGAACTGTAATTCGATCCACTTGACTCAAAGCCGAATTTGTTATAGTGAACGATGGAATATGTTTCCAGTATGATGGCTCCCGCTACGCACTTCATCGGCATCGTTGCACCATATACTTCAACATCTTCTCCGTAAACATAGTTCTCTTCTAAGTAGTCTTCTATAAGTCGTAAATCTCTATTGATGCTTCCTGTGGTACCGCCTTTTGCTGCGATTGCCTGTTCTGCGATGTTCAGAGCAACTCTTCTCCACGGAGACATCCCGCTGGCAGTCTGCGACGTCCAGGATGATCCTAGAAACTCGTCTCTTGCAGTGTCTATTGTTATTGTTCCTATTAATTTGCCGTCATATTTGACATAGACGTTGAATGTCTCTGCCCATATTCCGAGGGCATCTCCTACTGCCATTGCTGAGTTGATTACAAGGAAATGCTTTGTTGTAATACTGTCAGATGTTTCTGTTTTGTAAATGAAGGCTCCATCTGTCACTCTGGGCTGTGCTATAGGATGACCGTTTTTGAAATAGTAGTATTTTGCTGTTTGCTCGTATTTGTGATTTCCGACTTCTTTGTATGTGCTGATCGGTTTGATGTCCATTCCGCTTTCGAGTTCAATCGTGAATTTACTCGAATCACCGTTGTGCATCTGTACGGAATAGTCATAATTTTTCGGCAACGCATTTTCAATTTTTGTTGCGTTAAAAGTAGCCCCATGATATTGAATCATATGGCCATCGATTGATTCGAATTCGCCATCAACAGTTTTGTCTATTTCCGCCATGTTTCCAACTTTTATGTTATTGGAAGCATAACGCCAAACGTTTTCGGTCGGTCTTTTATAGATTGTGGTTGTTTCGCCCGAGTAATTTGCTACCGTTGTTCTTAACGGAACAGGAACAGAAATCGTTTCTGATCTTGGCGATGTAGTAGATCCTTTTAATGCGATCACATAGTATTCATATATCAGACCTTGTGTTACAGTGGTGTCTGTTGCTGTAGTCGTCGTAACTGATGTTTCAACAGTTGAACCGTTGTATGTTCTGTAAAGCCTGTACCCTGTCGCGCCGCTTACGGAATTCCATTTGAATTCAGGATAGCCGTCACTGTTGATCTTGTATGAAAAACCGGTCGGTGCAGAGATATCAGTTGCAGACGTAGCAGTATCATCAGATCCTGTCTTATCTGTATTTGATGTATCTGTATCGTCCGAAGCAGGCTTGCCATTATCACTATTATCCGTATCGTTGGTAACAGATGTATCGGTATCGCCAGTATCGTCTGTGGTTTTGTTTACATCAATATTAGAATCGTCCTGATCTGAAGGCTGTGATTCCTTAGATGATGATTTGGTCCTTACCCTTAATATATTCGATTTATTCCTATATACGTAAGTCGTAACCTTCTTGCTCTTGCCGCAGTATTTCTTCGCTGGCTTCTTCTTCTGCCATTTGCCGGTCTTCTTGTTGTACCACTTCGTGACCTTCTTCTTGGTGTAGGTCTTGATCTGATATCTGTGCTTAGTACCCGGCTTGAGTCCCTTGTCCGTGAAAGAAGTCTTCTTAGTGCTCAGGCGCTTGATGACCTTGCCGTCTCTGAAGACGGCGTATCCCTTGCCGGGACTCTTGACCTTGTTCCATTTGAGCTTGACTGTGGTCTTCCCGGCTGATGCAGCTTTTAACACTATCTTTTTGGGGCTTTTGGATGATGCATAAGCCTCATCTGAATTCATCGCCGCCGGGAGGCCTCCGAAGGCTACACAGAACGTTAGCACGAATATGATCAGCTTTTTTAGTGTTCTTTTCATTGTTTCTTTTCTCCTGTCCGGTTTAACAATATTTTGTTTTACTGACATATACAGCATAACATTCCGGATCTGCAATACTGTTTTTCTCCTGTCCCATGCCAGACTAAGAGGCAGTGTGTTATCAAAAATTAACTAAATGGATCAACACAATAGTCTCCAAGAAATATCCTCTTTCCGTCAGGTTTTTTTAGATAGTCTTTTCCATAGTAGTATTCATAGTCGTTATCATTGATTGCGGTTTTGTATGTACTCATACCAGAGTAGCCCTTTGCATTTGTTTTTTTATGCTTTACTGTAATCTTTACTTTTGCGGATTTCTTGTTCTTTCCACTCAGTGAGCATGATTTATACTTCAGATCTTCGCCGTTTGGATCCATGTTGATATGCCCATAGTAGAGCTTTCCTTTGTAGAACGTGTATCTGTCAGGCATATATGCTTCCGAGGCAACAAAGGTCATTTTCTTTGAATTCTTTTTTATCCGGCAGATAGAGCCTCCTGTCATGTTGGATCTGAGAATAAAATACAAATATGCATCGCTCTCGAAAACAGCCTTCACACCGGCTTCCAGCTGATCAGTGATGGATAATGTATTTTGCATTTGACTTGAACCCCAGCGTAGGCACGGCTGTACCAGTCCTAATGCTGTGATATCGCTTCAGTATTTCGTTGCATGCTTTGTTCAAGCTTCTTCTGCCAGCTTTTTCATATATGGCCTTTGACGTACCGCTACCTTCTCTGAGCATCGGATTCGCAGGAAGAACTATAGCGTCCACTTCCATATTTGTAATATCATTCCTGATGACTTCATAATCCATATGTCATATCCCCTTTCCTAGCTCCTTATGTAACGCGGCACTTCTACAGTGCCCTATATCGTAGTTTACCATAGAATGCCGCAGTTGTTTCCCTTGACTCAGCGTTCAAGAGATTCTTTTTCAGGTGGTGTTACCCTGCTTTTGGCGGATCTCTGGCGGTATCTGTCCGCGAGAGCTCTTGCAAGTTTCTCAGCTTGTACTTCGGTTATTGCGAGTCCTCTTGACATCCTCTGATGGTCACCGGACCACTCGCGAATATCTATCTTTGGTGTACCACCATTCCATGAAACGACGTTGCACTCGAGGCTCCACCCGTTGTCTCTCCTCTCGAGCACACCTATATGCTCATATATTACGATTTCAACATTACCACTGTTGATTCTCATCACATCGTTCTCTGCCATATTATTCGTCCTCCTATCATCGTTCCCAGACTCTTGATCTGGGCCTTAACTGATCAAGCAAGCCTTCCGACTTGAAGCTGTAAATCTCACCGGTCTCCCCGGCAACTATCAGGTGATCCAGCATAGCAATACCCATGAGCTCTGAACATGCAAGCAGCCTTCTGGTGACATCCTTGTCTTCCTGACTTGGTGTAAGGCTGCCGCTTGGATGATTATGAACCGCAAGGAAACTGCTGCTGTTCTGTAGGACCGCTGATTTGAAGATCTCACGTGGCTGAACCACAGCTGAGTCCAGTGTGCCGATGCTGCATATATTCAGATTGAGTGGTTGCCCGTTTGCCTTGAGATTAAGTATTGCGAATAAGCAAGGTATTTGTGAGCCACTTTTTCAGGCTCTTTTTACTCTTAACTGTCATTGCTCCATTTCTCCTTTCATAGTTTCAAATCAACGTGAATGCAAGGATGATCACCGGAAGACTGATCAGGATCATCAAACCTGTCAGGATCCACGACAGTCTGTTGGCAGCCTTTTCACTTAGATAAAGCTGCATTCCGGCCTCATCCGTGCAGATGATCACGTCATTGTTCTTATTGCTTTTTTCAGCCTCTTTGTTCATTTCCACTCCTTTCCCGCAATCCGAGGCATAAAAAAACAGCGTTCAAGTCATAACGATTTGAACGCTGTCTATGTTGTTGTATTGCGATTATTACAGTACTGTAACTTATCTGGCACCGCGGTCTTTCTGGCGATCTCTGTGCCTGGAATAAAACTCAAGTGCGGCCACTACATACTCCTCACGCCTTGAAATAGGGAGACCAGGTGGAAAGAGATCCTTTATTCTCTCTCCCCGTATGACTACTTTGTCCCGCTGATTCGGTTTTTCTTCCATCATGATCGCTTCCATGACCTCATCGGTAAGCTTGCCTTCCTCCGACAGTCTTCTTATGCGGATCGTTTGAGCATGCGATGGCGTACAGTCTTCCTGCTCCATACACTCCCACAGTTTTCCCTGTTGAAGCTTTGGCAGATATGACAGTTCAACGGCCGGTCTCATCGCGATCTTACCCTCGTCTACCATATCCAGTAATTCTGGTATGAGTTCTGTAAGACGGATATACTTGCGCACAGTCTCACGGCTTTCTCCTACAGATTCGCCTATTAACTCTCTGGATTTCTTTGACTTGTGCAACGATGTTGCACAAGTTAAGTCCGTTCGCTGACCTTGTCTGCTCATAGCCTCAAGTCTCATCCTATAGGCAAAGGCTTTCTCGCTTGGGAGTATAAACGACCTCTGAAGGTTTGAATCCACCATGAGAAGAATTGCATGATCACGATCCATCTCGACCACCTCACATCGGAGAGTTGGAAGACCTGCAAGTTCACAGGCTCTCATGCGCCTGTGCCCGGACAAAAGTTCATATCTGCCGTCTTCCTTTTTTCGGACGATGGCTGGAGTTAGTATTCCTCTTGATCTTACTGATTCGACAAGGTTCATCATGTCTTCATCATCACGAACCTTGTAAGGATGATCCGGAAACGGATCGATTTCCGCCAGAGGGATATCATACACTTTCCTGATATCCGCATCGCCTTTTGTGGGCACTGAAGACGGAGCGCCAGGGTCCTTTACTAACCGAGGCATATCGAACCGTTTTTTGCCATATCATCGAGTATGTCATTAAGCATTTCATGCCCACTCTTGATGCTGGCATACTTGATGAATTTTGATACGAATACGCGTTTCACAGAATCAGATGCTGCCGACATAACTGCAACCATCTGGCCTGCATCGTTCAGTTCTTTTTCATAGAACACATACGCGATGAATTCGATAGCTTCATAGTCCAATTTGTGATCATGCAGTGTCCTGACATGATCCAAATACAATTCCTTGAAGCCGTCTCTTGTGAAAATGCTATCCGGTTCTTTAAGATGTTCTACTACGGCAACAGCTATTCCATCTGCAATACGGATCGCATCTTTACTGCCGTTTTTATCGCAGTAATCCTTCTTTGGTCTAATAAGATCCATGGTTTTTCCTTTCTCCGGGATTTCCGGCTCTAAATATAAAACCCTGCGCGAGATTGCGCAGGGCATGTAATGCAGCTTTATGAATAGCTATTGTTTAATCTACTAATCTGATGAGCAGATCATCTAGGGCATCGGTGTAACGTCCTTCTGCAATAAGTTTGTTCTTGAGTTCAACTAGGGCCAGGACTATGATCCTTATCTCGTCATATGAGAATTTATACTTTGATCTAGACATCGTCTCTTCCTCCTTGTCAGCTTTAGTGTATGCTATATTTTCATAAGAGACTATTATACGATTGGATCTGACCACATCCGCGTATCCCGATCCGAAAACCTGAAGGATATTTGAATATCCCGTTCCTTATATGCCATTTTGAGGACAGGTCTCTGAGATGGTTGAAATAACAGCATTTCGAGCTTTTTAGCGATTGAACGCGCGCACCAAAAGAGCCTTGGAATCATCAGATCCCAAGGCTCTTTTCTTTCCGTAATCCTGATGCCTGTTTAGTTTTTCAGGCTCTGAAGCGGTGCCGGTATCCGTCCGCCCCTCGCGATCATAACTGACGGCGATTTGGTGCGAAGCGGCATCACCGGTCCGTAACCGAGCAACCCGCCGAAGTTTAGTTCTTCTCCCTCTGCAAGCCCTATTGCCGGTATCAGCCTGACTGCAGTGGTCTTTGAGTTGACCATGCCTATCGCAGCCTCATCTGCAATAATCGCTGCGATCACATCAGCTGTTGTGTCTCCCGGCACGACTATCATATCGAGGCCGACTGAGCACACAGCGGTCATTGCCTCGAGCTTCTCTATTGACAGAGTCCCCTCTCTTGCTGCGTCTATCATTCCGGCGTCTTCACTTACAGGGATAAATGCTCCCGACAGACCTCCTACGCTGGAGGAAGCCATTACTCCGCCCTTCTTGACTGCATCGTTCAGCATGGCCAGGGCCGCAGTCGTTCCATGCGCGCCGCATTGCTCAAGTCCGATTTCCTCCAGAATATGCGCAACGGAATCACCTATCGCAGGTGTTGGTGCAAGTGACAGATCAACTATGCCGAACTGGGTATTCAGCCTGGCAGCTGCCTCAGAACCTACCAGCTGCCCTACTCTCGTGATCTTGAACGCCGTCTTTTTGATGACTTCTGACACCTCGTCCAGAGGCGCATCTTTAGGCATCCCGGCAAGCACTGATCTGACTACCCCCGGGCCTGAAACTCCGACACTCAGCACATGATCAGCTTCTCCGGTGCCATGGAATGCACCTGCCATAAACGGGTTATCTTCAACAGCGTTACAGAACACCACGAGTTTGGCAGCGCCCATGCACTGATTTTCCTTTGTAAGCTCAGCAGTCTCCCTGATGATGCTGCCCATCTTTCTCACTGCATCCATATTGATGCCTGCGCGTGTCGATCCGATATTGACAGATGAGCATACCAGTTCCGTCTCAGCAAGCGCACGCGGGATCGATTCTATCAGCTCCATGTCGCCTGCACTGAACCCCTTGTGAACCAGTGCTGAGTAACCTCCGATAAAGTTTATTCCTATAGTATTGGCAGCACGGTCGAGGGCCTTCGCGTATTTGACAGGATCTCCGCCCGAAACGCCTGCAAGCATCGAAACAGGTGTTACCGATACTCTCTTGTTTACGATCGGAATGCCATATTTGGCTGAAATATCCTCCCCTACCGATACGAGGTCGCCGGCAAGTCGGCAGATCTTGTCATACACCTTGGTGCACGACTTATCGATATCAGTGTCCGCGCAGTCGATGAGTGATATGCCCATGGTGGTTGTGCGGATGTCAAGATTGTTGTCCCTGATCATGGAGACCGTCTCCATGATATCCTTTACATCATACATATCCGTCGTTTCCTTCCGCTGTTCAGATTCTGTGCATTGAGTTGAAGATATTCTCGTGCATCAGGTGAACCTCTATGCCCGGGAGGCTCTCCTTGAGCGCATCTTCGAGTTCTTTGAGGCTGCCCTCAAGTTCCGTTATGTCTATGAGCATGTTCATGGTGAAGAATTTATCCATGACTATTTGAGATACCTGGACCACATTCCCTTTGGCCTCTGCTACGCATAATGCTGTCTTGGCCAGAATACCGACGTCATTAATGCCAACTACCGTAAGAACTGCATTTTCCTGTTTATCCATTTTTTCTCCTTTTTAAAAACTAGTTCTGATCAGCTGTCTGATTACGCGTTTTGATGGTTGCCGCATAAGCGCTGTTGCAGAGCCCCAGCGCGGCAGAAAGCATGAACAGCGTCTCTATACCTAATACTTTCCATATCCACCCGCCAAATAACGCAACGAGTATCGTGATAAAGTGATTCACAGATACTCCGGTGGATATCGTTGCCCTGACTTCATCTGCGTTATCCGCCAGATCCTGTACATATACGCTCGATGCCATCGATGCCAGCGAGATCACGGAATCAAGCACATAGTTTGCACAGCATATAATAAATGCGGTATGCATAGGGAATATATGATGGGCAAATCCGTAAAAGAAACAGACTATAACAAGGATGAGCGTATCGGATATCATCACTATCTTATAGCCGAAGCGGTCGATTATCCTCCCCACTGCCGGTGAGGCAAAGTACGAGCATATCGACGAGACCGCAAACAATATGCTTATATCCATTGCGCTGGCGCCATAAAACAGCACCAGCACATAAGGACCGAATGTGAAAAATATCTGCTTCCTGGCTCCGTAGAAGAGCTCCAGCATATAGTACTTGGTGTACTTCCTGTGGAAGAAAAACCTCCTTTTTGACGGGTCAGGCTTGCTCTCCCCCTTTATCTTTATTGAAGCGGCAAAACCCAGGAGAATGATAGCAGCACTCATCATGAATATAGGCTTAAAAAGAGACCCTCTGCTTCCCAATACGTAGAACAAACCTATTACTACAAAGTAGCCCGCCAGCATTCCTATCTGATAGACTGCGCTCTGCTGTCCCAGCGCAACCCCGCTCTTCCCTTCCTGAGCGTATTCCAGCGTGATCGTATTGCGCATGCCAAGCTGTATATGCTCTCCAAGCGAATAGATGAAAATCGCCATTATTACCAGCACTTTCGAGGGAGGTATAACAGCCTGCATCGCCATTCCGGCAAGCATTACAAGCGCACCGATCTGATATATCCTTTCCGCAGAAAACTCATACAGCAATGCCAGCACAAATATCAGAGCAAGCCCCGGCATTTCCCTGAAAAACTCTGAAACACCTTTGTCAAACGCTGACATTCCGACTGCTTCGGCAAGATAGTTATCGATAATTCCCTTGTATAGACCATGTGCAAGCGCAAATGTCAATATCGTTACGAAAAAGGCCTTGTAGCTTGATTCAGGTCTGAATGTCTCTCTTAATTTCTTTATCATTCAAGTCCCTCTGAATTTTCATTTTAACTGAAATATACAGGCCATTTCAATTCTATTCCTCAATTGCCAAAGCTGATTAAAAACAGTATCATTATTCGTAGCGGACAGCACTGATCTGCAAATAAAACCGACCGGGAGGTTATCCATCAATGAGCAATATCGTTGACAGATTCATGAGATATATTTCGATAGACACACAGTCTGACGAAGACAGCACAACATCGCCAAGCACGGCTAAGCAATTCCGGCTTGCCAGGCTTCTGGCTGAAGAAATGACTGCTATGGGTGTATCAAATGTGAGGCTTGATGACCAGCACTGCTATGTGTACGGTGAGATCCCTTCTAACCAGGACGCTGATATACCGGCCATCGGTTTCATTTCTCATATGGATACATCTCCGAGCGCTCCTGGAGACGCCGGAAACGCAAGGATACATAAGAACTACGACGGCGGAGTGGTCAGGCTCAACGATGAAGTATTTCTCGATCCTGAAATCTATCCTGAACTCAGGGATTATATAGGCTGTGACCTTATCGTCACTGATGGCGTTTCGCTTCTGGGAAGTGATGACAAAGCCGGCATCGCCGAGATCATGACCATGGCTGAAACATTCATAAATGACCCTTCGATCCCTCACGGCAGAATCGGTCTTGCCTTTACTTCAGACGAAGAAGTCGGAAAAGGCGCAGATTATTTCGACATTGAGGGATTTGGCATGGATTATGCCTATACAGTAGACGGAGGCCGCATCGGAGAACTGGAATACGAAAACTTCAACGCTGCTGAAGCAAGGGTGTATTTCAAGGGCCGCGATATTCATCCGGGATATGCCAAGGATGTACTGATCAACGCGGTCAGGATCGCAACAGAACTCGAGAGGATGCTTCCTCAGGAGCAGAGACCTGAATACACCGACGGCTATGACGGTTTCTTCCACATGACACAGCTGACCGGCACTCCGGCTGAGGCAGAGTCCCGTTATATAATCAGAGATCATGACGCCGCGCTCTTCGAGAAGAAGATTGCACTTATGCGCAAATGCGTCGACTACTTCAATACAAAATATGAAAACTCGGTCACTCTTGAGATACGCGAACAGTACCGTAACATGAAAGAGCTGGTAGAACCGCACATGTTCCTGATAGACAACGCAAAAGCTGCATTCAGAGCATGTGGAATAGAGCCGATAATCATTCCTATCAGAGGCGGCACAGACGGAGCAAGGCTCACTTACGAAGGACTGCCTTGCCCTAACCTGTCCACAGGCGGAATGAATTTCCATTCCAACACCGAGTACATTCCTGTGCAATCGCTGGAGAAAATGGCGGAAGTGCTTGTGGAGCTGGCAAAAGCAAAATAGAAGAATAGCAAAGCAATACAAAACGGATCCCGCAGGATCCGTTATTTTTATTCCTCAAACAGCTGTCTGAACACCTCATCCACATCTGCCCTTATGAGCAGCGTAGCTCTTTCGTCAGCAGGCGTAGGCGTTTTGTTTATTACCACAAGATTTTTTCCGTTAAACTCATTTATCAGCGATGCAGCAGGTTCAACAGAGAGCGAGGTGCCGGCGACTATCATGGTATCGGCGCCTGAAATCTCTCTGCACGCGCCTATCATCGTATATTTGTCAGGTATCTCCCCGTAAAGGACTACCCACGGCTTTATGATGCCTCCGCACTTATCGCATCTCGGTACGCCATCGCTCTGAATTATCTTCTCAAGAGGATACTCCTTCTCGCAGTCAACACAGTAGTTTTCACGAACGCTCCCGTGCAGCTCATATACCCTCTTGTTGCCCGCTTCTTTGTGAAGACCGTCGATGTTCTGAGTAACGATGCCGCGCAGCTTATCCTGTTTCTCAAGCTTATACAGATACCTGTGTACCGCGTTAGGTCTGGCATCAGGATAGATCATATACCTGCAGTAGAACTCATAGAACTCCGCAGTATGCAGCATAAAGTAAGATGCGCTGAGGATGGTTTCAGGAGAAACATCATGGAACTGTTCCGAGTAAAGACCGTCTTCAGAACGGAAATCAGGTATGCCGCTTGCAGTTGACACCCCCGCCCCGCCGAAGAACACTATCCTCCTCGATCTTTCTATTATTTCCTTAAGCTTTTCGACACACACACTCAGCACCCCTTCAGTATTTGTTATGTACCTTCTCGGCGAAGCACATTACGTCTTTTATATTTATCTCGGTGCCGTCATCAAGCACGGCTTTGCCGCTCATTCTGCCGAACACCTGATGCTGATCGGACACGATTACTTTGTAATCAAGGCAGGCAGCTCTGTCGAGTACCGGCTCGAAAGTCATCTCGAAGCGTCCGTCAGAAGATGTGAATTTCCACATGTCCATATAACCGCTTTCCGGAATGATAAACTCAACATCGTCGAGCTTATGAGCCTTTCCATTCCAGAACAGCATGTTCTCGGAAGCCGCGCTCGTGTCGCCGAAACCGTATCCGATATTCCACCCGAAGCTGTTGCCGTCTATGTCTGCATTACCGGATCCCCAGAACCAAGTGTTGTCATATGTCCACACACCTCTGCCCCAGTCAAGAGTACCGAAGTCCGCCGCAGGATCGAAACGGTATTTTTTGCCGTCAAAGCTGACATATCCGGAGGCTCTCATACAGTTGATCTTCTGATTGTAATAGAAAGCGTGCTTCTCTGGCCATGGAGTCGCTATGACCATCGAGTCCATTGGCGGCTGCTCAAGAACTATCTCGGCATCGAAAGGCTTGCCATCCAGGAAGTTCTCGAAATGACACTTTATGTGTCTTGTCTGGTATTTGACCTCGAAACTCATCTGAAGCCTCTTGTCGCTGTATTTTGTGGTGCCGTACGAAGAGTCATTCGGCAGGCTCAGCTTACCCATAGGAAACGCGTTGAGCACAGTTTCGGTGTGCTCCCATGGTTCGTCTCCGAACACGAGCAGTGACACTGACTGCAGGCCTATATAACCGTCGTCGGAGATAGTAAATGCAGCTGCAAAGTCCTTGTTGACGACAAGATAGTAGTCCCATTCCTTTATGCGGAATGCCGGCGCCTTGATATCATCTCTGCGGTATTTCTGCACAAGGCTTCTCGACCAGCCCGGCTCCCTCAGCTCACCCTTTTCATCAAGCAGCAGCTGTACCTTTGTTACTTCATGATTTCTCATTGCCTTCACCATTCCCTTTTTCATAATTCCTTTTTCTCAATACTCCTGAGCACAGCCCTCTGCATTCTCGCCATCAGCGCGCTGTGATCTGTAATGAGATCATAGACCGCATCTTCAGACAGAACTCCCCTTTTCAGATCTGCAGGCAGTTTCCCCGCTTCATCCGTCTCGAAATCATCGATCCATTTTGTGCTGCCGTAATAATTCTCCAGCTTATAATACTTGCTCTGTATCTTCTCATACCTGTCCATGGCTTCAGCAAGTTCCGCAATTGCTGCACCGGCTTCATCCAGATATAATTCCATCTTTTTTATTCTTTCGATCTGCACTTTGCTCACAGGACATCACCTCTTTTGATTTATGCTGTTTCTGCTGCTGTTTCCCGGCTGCCTGTCAGTTCACTGACCGCCGCAGCACCAAGAATCATGACAGCTCCTATGATCGTATAAATATTTATTGGTTCTCTGAGAAAGAATGCCGAAAGCATCACCGCCTCCACCGGATCGATGTAACTGAGGATGCCAACGGTCTGTGTAGGCAGCTTATTGACTGCATCGAAGTAAATGATATATCCGATCCCGGTATGAAGCACTCCGAGTATCAGAAGGCAGATGATACCTGTCACAGTGATGCTCGCCCCTCTGAATGCTCCGGTCGCAGCAGAATATGGAAGCATGATCACCGACACCAGCGCCAGCTGCATAATAGTGGTGTTGACCGGTGAAATGTCTTTCATATACTTATTGATAAGCACCACCATTGCATAGAAGAAACCTCCTGACACGCCGAAGATCACTCCTTTTAGCTCAGAGATATGTAATCCGGTTTGAAGGACTCCCGACACCAGTATCATTCCGCAGAACGCCACGGCTACACAGACAAGTTTCTTTGCCGTCAGTCTCTCTTTAAGAACAATCGCTCCGGCAAGTATATAGAAAACAGGCTGCATATAGTAGCACAGGGTGCCGGTTGCTATGGTCGTGTATTTATAAGCCTCAAACTGACATATCCAGTTGCAGCACATCAGGGTCGAGCTCAGCAGCAGCCACCAGATATTTCTTCTGATTGCTTCAGAATCGGTTTCCTCTTTGCGCAAAGCAAGCAATATCAGTATTGTTATGACTCCAAAGAAGGCCCGCCCAAGACAAATGATGCTCGACGGCATATTGATGTACCTCGATAGAGTACCAATTGTGCCGAAGAGCAGCATTGTAAATATCAGCCGGAGTCTTGATTTATTTATATCGTCAATACCCTGTATATCTGTCCTGCCTGTCTATTTCTCAGCGATAGTGAAAAACTCAGCCGGTATGTGACAGTAACCTGAAGGATTCTTATCCAGATACTTCTGATGATACTCCTCTGCAGTGAAGAAATTCGCAAGAGGTTTCACCTCCACCGCGAGAGTCTGTCCTACAAGTGCTTCCTCTTCATCGAAAGCCTTCTGTATAGTCTCTGCCATATCCGGATCACTGTAATAAATGCCCGTGCGGTATTGTATCCCCACATCATGGCCCTGCCTGTTGACCGATGTAGGATCTATCACAAGGAAGTAGTATCGTATCAGTTTCTCAAGGCTGATCACAGTCTCGTCAAACTCCACAAGCACCGTCTCTGCATGGCCGCTGCTGGCGCATACATCCTGGTACGATGGTGCTTCATCAGGACCGTTTGCGTAGCCGACTTCTGTTCTTATAACTCCATCAAACTGGTCAAAATACTTCTGTGTCCCCCAGAAGCATCCTCCCGCAAAATATATGGTCTTCATTATGCGTTCTCCTTAGAGCATTATTATTTCAGGTTTATGCTTCTCTGCAGGCAAAAAGTTATTGATAAGCTGCTTTGTCTTGAATCTCAGATGCGAGGTGTTTGCTCCGGGATTGCAGGCGAACCATTCAGCGTCTGCCACCGCCTTGTCGATCACGACTTTCACCTTGCCTTCAGGATCATTGAGGATGCCCATAACTGATGCCTCCCCCGGCGTGAGACCAATCACGCTTTCCATATCCTCAGGCGAAGCGAACGAGACCCTGGCTGTATGCATCATGGCCGCAAACAGCTTTGAATCGAATCTCTTGTTCGCAGGCAGAATAACAAGGAAGAACTGAGTCTTCTGTCTGTTGCATACAACAATGGTTTTGCGTATTTCAGCGCCGAGCTTTTCGGAGATTTCAACGCATTCTTCCATAGCTTCCACAGTATCGTTGTCGACCCTCTCATACTTGATATTAAGCCTCTCCAGCTCCTGATATGTCTTTGTCTCAAGCGCTCCGCGCTCATCCTGCGGTGCAGTGGTCATTACTTCACTTATAAACATCTCTTTCCTCCCTTTTTACTTTATTACTGACTCAAGTATGCGTACGAACGCTTCAAGTCCTTCCCTGTCTTCTTCCGAGAACCTTTCAAGTTTCGGGCTGTCTATGTCGAGCACGCCGTAAAGCGTGCCTGCGGCGTGTACCGGCACGACTATCTCTGAATTGCTGGCAGAATCGCATGCAATATGCCCCGGGAATTCATGTACGTTTTTTACAATCTGCGTTTTGTTTTCAGCTATCGCCGTTCCGCACACACCTTTCCCAACCTCTATAACTGTGCACGCTGGTTTCCCCTGAAACGGTCCAAGCAGGAGCTTTCCTTCTTTCATAAGATAGAAGCCGGCCCAGTTGATTTCACTCAGCGAATCCAAGATAAGTGCAGCAGCATTGGACAGGACCGTGATGTCCCAGTCAACTCCTTCAGACAGGCTCTCAAACTGTCTGCACATAAGATCATAATCAGTCATTTCACATACCCTTCTGTGGTTAATGTTGCGTTATACAAATACATGGTTATTCTATCAAAAAAACGACTGTCTTTCGACAGCCGTTTGCGCTTAGTATGTATGTATATGTCAGATCTATTGATCCTCACCGAAATCGGCTTTGTATGCGGCAATCAGTTTCTCAGGCCAGTCGGATGTCGCCTCGAGTTTTCCGGTAAAGAATCTCAGTGTTGCCGGCTCGTGCACGAACCTGAGTCCGCCTATCAGATCACGGTGATCGAACACCCACTTGACTCTGTCTATCACGTATTCAACCTGTGAGAGTGTAAATACGCGTCTCGGCAGCGCCAGTCTCACAAGCTCCATGGATGCAAATCTCTCACTTCCGTCAGCATTTCTTTCTTCAGAAAGTGTACCTCTTTCCATTCCCCGTATTCCGCCGCACAGGTAGAACGCACATACAAGAGCTCCGGCCGGGTATTCCTGCTGAGGTATGTGGGAAACGAATTGGGTTGCATCGACATGAGCTCCCAGTCCTCCGGCAGGAGTTATCATAGGCACACCGTACTCCACCAGCTTATCGACACAGTACTTTATGAACTGAGGGCCGTGTGAAATGATATCCATATCCATCGACTCATCAAAGCCTACAGTCATGGCTTCTATCTCACGCACCGACATACCGCCGTATGTGAGGAAGCCTTCGAACATAGGAACCAGATCTTCCATTGAATGGAACAGCTCCTCGTCTCTGACAAGAATGGCTCCGCCGCGTGCGAATCCGAACTTCCTGGCCGAGAAATAGATCATATCGAACTGGTCGGCAATCTCTCTGGTGATATCACGCACGGACATATCCTTGCGCTCTTCATCACGGATCTTTATGAAGTAGAGGTTATCCTGCAGCAGCGATGCGTCGAGTACCGACAGTATTCCATGCTTTCTTGCCACAGCACAGGCGTCCTTGAAGCTCTGTACCGATACAGGCTGACCACCGATAAGATTAGTGCCTGCCTCCAGTCTCATGAAAGCAACATTATCTGCACCTTCCTTCTCAATGCAGGCTTCCAGCTTATCCAGGTCGATATCCCCCTTGAACGGAAGATCGCTCTGTGATACCAGACCTTCATCCTTTACGAGCTCCTCAACATGACCCCCAAGTCTGGTTATATGAGCTTTTGCCGTTGTGAAATGATAGTTCATGATCACGCAGCTGCCCGGTTTTACGAATCTGGTCGCGAGAATATTCTCGCATGCTCTTCCCTGATGCGCAGGCAGGCAGTATTTCATACCGAATATTTCTTCAAGCTTGTCCCTCATGCGGAAAAACGATTCGCTCCCTGCATAGGCATCATCAGGCGTCATCATACTTGCAAGCATCTGATCGCTCATCGCGTTTACACCGGAATCGGTAAGCATGTCCATGAAGATGTCTCCATTGTGAAGCTGGAACGTGTTGAATCCGGCTTCTCTCATCTTCTCAAGTCTCTGATCTGCCGCCAGCAGCTGAAGCTGTTGAACGATCTTGACTTTATGCATCTCCACAGGAATAGGTTCGTGATCATAAAACTTAATTGCGGGCATTACTGTATTCCTCCTTGCTGTTGATCCAAATCCCAAAACAAAAGCTCCGCAGCTGTTTGCTGCGGAGCATCATCAACCATGTGCGTTTGTCACATTATCATACTACTCACAGCAAAACAGCTACCCCGTCGCGGTAGTAGTAATAATAGTATTCTGCTGTGAAGTTGATTCTCTGTTTCATTTGACCTTCTTGATTGTAAACTTCTTTTTGAATATAGCGCTATGGTACTACGTAGCTTTGTTAATATCAACAAATATTGCTTTTGTTTTTATTTAAAATCACAAACCGTCTTGATGATATCCTGAACACCCGGGCTTTCGCAGGTCAGCGCCTCGCCTTTAAGGCCTGCCATCATTATCCCTGTCTGAGCAGGTATCTCAGCGATCACAGCTTCTTTGTCGCGTAACGCTTCTCTTACCATAGCAGCCTGCTCATCATCTGTTTTGTTGATAACGAAAAAGACCGGTTTACCCAGAGCCTTGCCCATGTCGAAGATCTTCTCGGACAGATGTATCGATTCGTAGGACGGGTCTACTACCATAAGTATCACATCAGCACACCTGTCCAGTCCGCGGCCGAAGTGCTCTACACCAGCCTCCGTGTCGGTGATAACTACATCCCCATCGTCAGTATTGAGATTGTCGAGGAACATCTTTCCGGTGAAGCCTATGCCGCATGCACAGCCTTCTTCTGCCTCTGCGATCTTGCCGATGGCCATCAAATGAAGGTTTTCTTCACCTGTCATGAACTCTTCGGGAATATCTGAAAAGTGCCACCTGTCGTCGAAGACTCTTCCCTTCTCATCCATCACCCGGTATGCGCCTTTTTTGCCGCCGAAGTAATGCGTGAAGTCTTCTGGCAGATCGAAACCAAGCTGTCTGTGCAATCCATAATTTGACTCATCGGAGTCGATCACCAGCACATTGTTTCCTGCCTTCTGATAAGCTCTTGCAAGAAGAGTTGCAACTGTGCTTTTTCCACAGCCGCCTTTTCCGCACAGTATTATCTTCATTCCTGATTACCTCCGGAAAGTTCACGTCTCATCAGCACAAGCTCCTGCCATCCGTTTTCACGTGTTCTGAACCCCCTTGGATTCCTGCCGAACTCAACAAAGCCTTCACTCATGTACAATGCTATTGCTCTTTCGTTTTCCGCAGTGACATCCAGTTCAAGCTGAGCATATCCTGCTGTTTCGGCACATTCTATGCACGCTTTTGTCAGGGCATGTCCTACGCCGAGGCCCCAGTATTCCTTGTCTATACCGATACCGAATTCGGCGCGGTGCCTCAGTTTTTCCCGTCTGCCGACGCAGCCGATTCCCGCAGTACCAATGACTTTTCCGCCAATCTCAGCCAGTATCTCTATCTCATCAGCACTATCTGTTCTGTCCTGCAGGAACTTCGCTTCCTGTTCGACAGTGAAGGTCATCTCCTCAGGGTATGTCAGCATCCAGTCAGTCTGCCCGTGTGTCAGGTTGAAGACCTCCAGCACAGCCTTTCCGTCATTCGCTGTGCAGTTTCGTAGTATGCACGTTCTGCCGTCTTTAAGTTTTATCGATTTGTGGTATTCCATATATTTATAATCCAAGCAAAGCTTCTACCTGGTCCCTTTTCTCATTCAGAACGCATCCGCCCTTATGGTCATCCGCAAGAATGTCACTGCTTCTCAAGGCTACAAACAACTTTGAAGAGAGAGCTTCTTTCAGAGAGGTGTCCTTGACATTAATGTCCGAATACGGAGAAAACGGGCATGGCTCAGCTCCTCCATGAGAGTTGATATGGAAGAATCCGCGTCCGGCAGCCAGACATCCGCCGGAGCTTTTCTCATCGCCCGGGAATGAAATGTATATCATATCCTGCTTATTCATCCGCAGTTCTTCTACTCTGTCCGACATGAACTCGCGGTCATCATCATCCGGTGCGAGATGCGCCCCTTCATCTGAGATCGGGGTGAATTCTATATAGAATACAGCCTTGCATCCGCGCGATCTCAGACTGTCGAGGAAGCTGTCAGAATAGACTTTTTCCATGTTTTCTTTTGTGACAGTCACGGATACGCCGTATATGATACCCATTTCATGGAGCCTGTCCATCTTCTCCATGACAGTATCGTAAACGCCTGCGCCTCTTCTTGTATCAGTTTCTTCGCGCTCACCCTCTATGCTTATTACCGGAACGATATTGCGGCACTTTTCGAGAAGATCAAGATGCTTATCCGTCATGAATGTTCCGTTGGTGAAAACAGGAAACATGATGTTCTTCATCTTTCCTGCAGATTCTATGACACCCCATCTGAGCATCGGCTCTCCGCCCGCAAGCAGTATGAAGCTGACACCGAGTTCCTCTGCCTCTCTGAAAATCTTCAGCCATTCCTCTTCAGTAAGCTGCATCGACGGGGCACAGTCTGTCGTTGCCTCATTTGCACGCGAGTAGCAACCTTCGCAGTGGAGATTGCAGTTTGAAGTAATGCTCGCTATAAGATACGAAGGAACATGAAGGCCTTCCTTTTCGTTTTTCTCTCTTCTTTTATCCGCCACAGCACATGAAGCAGCGAACTTCACCAGAAACGCGCTTTCTCGCGGATCTTTGAGTGTCGCCTTCAGCGCGTCCTTAATAACCTGCTCTACTCCTTCAGTCAGGTATTTCTGCAAATCAAATCTTTCGTCCATATTAATCCCTTTTACTTCGTTTTTCCATATTCCATGCTTCTGCATTGTTGCCTATTATCATAACATTTTCATTGAGCGAATTGCTAAGAACGTTGGGATATTCATTTTATGCAGCCGTCCCTCACCATTTGTGTCTTCGTACAGTTCCAGTACTGTAAATCCTGCTTCAAGCTGGCCGCCTATCTGTTCCTCCAGAGAATGTGAAAACTGAACGCCGGCGTCTTCATCCTGAAGCTGTTTCATCTGCTCCGGATTCACGAGCGGATCAAACGGAAGAGAATTGACTATCATCTTTTCTTCGCTGTCCACTATGTAATTGATGTAGTGGTCGACTCCGGACAGCAATGACCCGCCCGGCTTCAGCACCCTATAGCACTCTTTCCAGATAGAACGCACATCCCTGACATAACAGTTTGACACAGGATGAAAAATCAGGTCGAATGATCCATTTTCAAATGGGAGAGGTTTTGTCATATCGCCTTGTTTTATCGTTATGTTATAGCCTTCACGCTTAGCTACCATTCTCTCGCTTTCGATCTGCCTCGACGAATAATCCAGCACCGTGCATTCAGCTCCGAGAGCTGCAAAAATCGGCATCTGCTGTCCGCCGCCGCTGGCAAGTCCCAGGACCTTTTTACCTTTGAGGTCGCCAAACCATTCATGTGGAACGTTTTTGGTCGGAGTGAGCTTCACATCCCAGCGGCCTTGCTCAGCTGCAGCATATTCTTCATGACTTATTGGCTTTCCCCACTCCCAGCCTTCTTCGATCCAGCGGTCTATAGTCTCTGCATTTATATCCTGATAGTTTTTCCTGTGCATCCATTCCTCTCTGGTAAGCCTTGAGATATGTTCTGTGCGTCTGTCCATCATCTTGACCCATTCAGCGTCCTCATTCGTATATTGATAAGTGAACCCGCACTTTTCCTGTACGCGTCTTGACTTGTCATTGCCTTCGAAATAGCCGCACCAGAGCGTTTCGATATGCAGGTCCTCGAATGCATAACGAATGATTTCTCTCACTCCCTCAGGTATTAAGCCCTGTCCCCAGAACGGCACGCCGATCCAGTAACCGATCTCCGCTTCAGTATCCGGTAATCCGATGTTGCTTTGCATGCCCACCATCAGTCCGATGCTGCCTATAGGCTTACCGTCTTCTTTCAGGCATACAGCGTAGGTTTCCGGTGCAGATAAAACAGTCCTGATAATGTCAAGACTATTTTTGACACTTGTATGCACCGGCCATCCCGCTGCAGGCCCGATTCTGTCATCTTTTGCGTATTCATAAAGGTCTTCCGCATCCTTTTCTTCCCATGGACGCAGGATCAGTCTTTCCGTCTCCAAAATCATTTTCATAACCTTTTTCATTGTTATCTGATATCATGCTTTTCGCATATTGTACTATAAAAAGGAACTGCATAACTGCAGTTCCGAAAAAAGCATTCTTTTAACGGCTTCAGCTGCGCTTTGCCAAAGCCATAACTCTCAGATAGCTCAGCACAGTCAGCAAAATTGTTATTATTATAAACCCAAGCGCAAGCAGCCTGTGATCCATTCTGATGCCAAGTATAACAGTAAGCACGACCAATCCCATTACCACGAACATGTTCGGCAGCATGTAGATAGCGACTGCAGCACCTTGCTTGATCACTTCGATCTCATTCTCCCAGTCGAGCCGCATGTGCTTTATACCGCACACGCATCCCCAGGCCGTTGAGAACGCACAAAGAGCGAAACCAAGCACCAGATACAGCAAAGTATCGGGAACAGGTACTTTTGCGGAGATGCACATGCATAATGTCGCGAATGCCATGGCCGGTACTGTCAGATACATGTTGAACAGCATCTTGCCCTGATAAACGGTTCTCTTCTCTATCGGCAGGCTTTGTATGATCCAATAGTTTTTGCCCTCAAGCGATGGAGACATCGCCGTTGTTGCAGCCATTCCTATAAAGAAATATATGATGAAAGGTATCGCCGGCTGGAGTATAGCATGATCAAAGGGTGCATCCGAAGTAACAACACTTACGATCCTGTCAAAACCGATGATCAGTGTGACAAGTCCGAGCAGAATGGCCAGGATCTCTCCCATCGCTCCGTTCACTGTATATGACGTAGATCCCACCAGTCTCTTATATTCTTTAAACGCTATGGAGTTGACCACGTTATGTCTCTTCTGCCTGGTCATTTTATATTTCTTTGCAGCAGCATGCGACTTCAGAGATGAATTGATACTCCTGTATGAATTCCCGACTACACGGAATGTGACTGCAAACAGCAGCACACTTATCCCTATAAGCATCAGTATAGATGATACGCTGCTCTCTGTGACTGCATCTTCAAACCACTTCGCAGGCAGATATACCCCCGCGGCATTGGATGTTATCTCAGATGTCTTATCGAGTGTCGCCTCTACTTTATTGTTTTTGAATACATCTTCTATTATGAATCGCAAGGAGAAGCAGAATATGACGAAAACCATCGTCAGTACTGTCTGAATGATATTTGTCTTCCGGAAGCCCGTACTGATCCTGGCTATCAGGAAACCCAGAAAAGATGCGATAAGCATCGGGATGCCCGGCAGAAAGAATGTGAGTACAATCCATATTGGATAAGCGAAAAACAGCGGATGCGCGTAATATCCATACCCGATCATCATCGCGAAAGAAATACTCAGATACCATGGCAGGTTTTTGATATACATATACAGGAACTTGCATCCCGCTACCGTCCTGGCCTCAAAAGGAAGCGACATAAGCATGTCATATTCTTTGAAGTTAAACAGGTATCCATTAGTCTTGAAAAATGTGAACAGGAACGCAAGCATGCTGATTACGAGAGCACACATTACGGGTGCCGCATCGATGATACCGGCTTTTCCATACCCGATGCACATAACGATGCAGTATGCCATGATCATCGCATATAAGAGAGCAGCTCCGATAAGCCCGCCAACTATCTTTCCGCGCTTCTTCTTATCCCGGCAATGCCTGTATATATTACTCTGGCTCGTTGACAGGAGCAGAGTTCTGAGAAGGATCATGCTCTTATTCATGGTCTGCCTCCCGGAATGCGTCTCCGAGGAATGCCTCTTCCAGTGAATGTCCTTCGGTGATCTCTTCCATGGTGCCTGTTGCTATAATTCTGCCCTGCTTGATTATGGCTACCTTGTTGCACAGCTTCTCAGCCACGTCAAGCACATGCGTAGAGAAGAAGATCGCTGCGCCGTTATTGCACATCTCTCTCATGATCTCCTTGAGAGTGAACGCTGCCTTAGGGTCGAGCCCTACAAAAGGCTCGTCAAGAACCATGAGTTTCGGATCGTGGATAAGCGCAGATATTATCGCTGCCTTCTGCTTCA
Organism: Mogibacterium sp.; assembly: GCA_017431685.1. Classification (GTDB taxonomy): domain Bacteria; phylum Bacillota; class Clostridia; order Peptostreptococcales; family Anaerovoracaceae; genus Crickella. The sequence goes on along the minus strand of JAFRKO010000034.1, from coordinate 3,964 downwards.
TTCCGTGTGAGTAAGAGCTTATCATGTCACCGAGAGAGTCTGTGATCTCGAACATATCGGCGTATTTCTTTATTCTGTACTCACGCTCCGCAGCGCTGATACCGAAAACGTCAGCTACGAAGTTCAGGTACTGGATACCGGTCAGGTTCTCATACAGATCAGGATTGTCAGGAATATATGCGGTAACCTTTTTGCATTCCATCGGCTCATCTTTCACGGAATGCCCATCTATGAAAATCTCTCCTTCGGTGAAATCAAGTACTCCCACCACCGCACGTATAGTAGTCGATTTTCCTGCACCGTTATGTCCGATAAAGCCGTAAATATCCCCGCTCTCAACTGTGAGCGACACATTGTCCGCTGCTTTCTTTCCTTCTCCATATGTCTTTGAATAGTTTTTTATTTCAAGCATTTCAGGTCTCCTTCGGAAGTTACCGGTTTTCTTCGTTTCTTATCATGTCAGCAAGCGCAAGAAAATCATCCGTTTTGATTATCGCGATTCCTTCACCTTCCTTACCGAGGACCATGAGCTGATCGCCTGCGCTGATGCTGAACACCTTTCTTGCTTTTGCGGGGATGACTATCTGTCCTTTATCTCCGACTGTAACAACACCGAAAAGATATCTGCCTTTCGGAGGAACGCCCAGCCCCATGTTCTCCCGGGGCTCATAATTTGTCAGATCATCCAGAGAAACTCCTAATGCTCCGGCAAGCAGCCTTGCCTTCTCGAGATCAGGAGTCGTCTCACCTGACTCCCACTTGGCAACAGACTGCCTGGATACACCTACTTTCTCAGCAATGTCTTCCTGAGTCATATTCTGCAGCTTTCTAAGCTGGATAAGATTGTCTTTAAACATCTTTTTCCACCTTTCATATTTTTAGGTTATTTCTAATCATTCCTACTTTTGCAATTATTGTTAACATAATTGTATGGCGGATCGCAGCAGACGTCTACCAACCGCAATATACATTTCGCTGATATTATTGTTATGAAAAGTTGCTTTTGACAGAATGTCCATATCTGCCAATAAAAAAACGACTGCAGTTATCTGCAATCGTATCTAATTAAGATCAGCCTTGTGCTGCACTGTGCTTCCGCAGCATGATGCCCCTTCTTGCCTGTGCCTCGGACAGGAATCCGCATATGGGCAGCCTATGCAGGCGTTTCCTTTTTTCTTTTCTTTATAGATATATCTGATGGCGAAGAACAGTATCGCTGCTATTACTATTATCGCTATTATCGTAGCTGCATTCACCGTGCTGCCTCCTTTCACATTTTTCAAATCAGCACGATGCGCGGCGAATCATTGCGCCGCGCACCATGCTTAGTTAAGATGCCTCAATATAAGGGATTTATGCTGCTGCCTTTGCAGCTTTTGAAGTTTTATGAAGTTCGTACTGCTCGTCGAAGTGTGCTCTCACTTTTCTGCCGATGAGAACAACTGCTGCGACCATGCAGGCTTCTGCTATCAGTCCAGGTACAAAACCTGCTGCGAAATGGCCTTCAGTAAAGAGTGTTCCGAACTGATTGATCAGGAATGCGATCGTGTATCCGGTTCCGAGCTGCAGTCCGATTGCCCCCCAGAGCCATCCCCTGCTCTTCATCTCAGAGTTCATTGCTCCGATAGCTGCGAAGCACGGAGGTGTGTAAAGATTGAAGAACAGATATGCAAGTGCTGTTACAGATGTGAGTCCCATAGTTGCTGCTACTGTGTTTGCGCCGCCTGTCATTGCAAGCTCCTCTGTATCGATGAATGATGTAAGCGCAAATACTACTGCGAGTGTACCAACAACGTTCTCCTTCGCGATAAAGCCCGTGATAGCTGCTGCTGCCAGCTGCCATACTCCGAATCCCAGAGGTATGAGCAGGATCGCGAATGGCGAAGCGATCGAAGCGAGAATCGATGTGTTCTCTGCCCCCTCTTCAACGACCTGGAAGTGCCAGTCGAAGGTCTGCATGATCTGTACCACTGTATTGCAGACAAGGATAATCGTAGCTGCCTTGATGATATATGCTTTTGCTCTCTCCATCATGGATTTGAAAGCGAACTTAAGGCTTGGTGTTTTCCACTTCGGAAGCTCCATGATGAAGAACGACTTTCTGTATTTATATCCTGTGATTCCCTTTATAAGCAGAGCTCCCAGGAAGATCAGTACAAGTCCGAAGAAATATGAGAGAGTGCTTACCCAGCCTGCGCCGTTGAAGAAAGCGCCTGCAAAGAGTGCGATGACAGGGATCTTCGCTCCGCATGGGATGAAGGTTGTGAGCATCGAGGTTGCTCTTCTCTCTCTTTCGTCACGGATCGTACGGCATGCCATGATTGCAGGGATACCGCAGCCTGTACCGATGACTACAGGGATAACAGATTTACCTGAAAGGCCTACTCTCTTGAAGATAGGGTCCATTACCGCGCTTACGCGTGCCATATATCCGCAGTCTTCCAGCAGAGCGATCAGGAAGTACATCACCATTACGAGAGGCAGGAATCCGACTACAGCTCCAACGCCGCCCACGATTCCGTCAGCAAGCAGAGCAGATAATATAGCCGGACTGTTCTCGAGCTGGCCTGCGACCCATCCCTGGAACGTTTCGATCCAGCCTACCAGCCAGTCAGCGACAAGAGGTCCGAGCCATGCCTGAGACACCCAGAATACTCCCCACATTACTACAGCGAATACGAGGATTCCTATAATCGGATTTGTCAGCGCACCATCAACTTTATCTGCAGAGGTCGTCTCAGCAGACATGGTCTTTCTTGTCTCTACGTCTTTGACAATACCATTTACAAAACTATAACGCTTGCGATCCTCTGCATCTACTGCTGCTTTATCGTGCAGGTTGATGTCTGCCTGCAGATAAGGCGCCTTCTGCGCAGTTCCCGCGAGCGAGATCGCCATGGTAATCATCTCAGCGAGACCTTTGTTCTCTGTGGATACTGTCTCAAATACAGGACAGTTAAGCTTTTCAGAGAGCTTCTTTACATCGATCTTTGTGCCTTCCTTCTCGTTGATATCTGTCTTGTTAAGCGCAACGACAACCGGAATACCGAGCTCAAGCAGCTGTGTTGTGAAGAAGAGCGATCTGCTCAGGTTCGTAGCATCTACGATATTGACGATCGCATCGGGGTTTGCGGTACGGACATACTCACTCGTTATACCCTCTTCCGGTGTGAACGGTGACATCGAATATGCGCCCGGAAGGTCTACCGCAATCACTTCCTTGCCGCCTGCGAATTCCTTTTTTAACTGGAATTCCTTGCTTCCGACCGTAACTCCTCCCCAGTTTCCGATTTTTTCATTTCTGCCCGTCAAAGCATTGTACATGGTTGTCTTGCCGCTATTAGGGTTACCGGCAAAAGCGATTCTCATCTGAAATACCTCCTTATATATAACATTTCCTTTTGTGATCTAAATAATGATAGCTTCAGAAAGCATCTTATCGAGGTTGTATCTGCCGTCTTTTATAACGACAATACAGCTCTTTTTCTTTTTAGAAATAAGAGTTATAGGCTCTCCCTGATAACATCCCAGTCTAAACAGAAACGAGTTCATGTCGTCATCATCGGTATTAATCTCTTTGATTATGTAAGTCTGTCCAGGTTCAGCATCCAGAAGCGTCATATTGCCTGCTGTGGCATCACAGGATTCTTTTTTGGTTCCTGTGACTACAGCCTTTGTATTCATTGCATAAGCTAATTCCATTATGCTCCCTCCTATATTGTTAGCATCTATTAACTATATTAGAGTCCCTTAACTATCGTTAGTTATAGCTAACTCAAACCTTTTTGTCAAGATAATTCCGACTATTATTATAGGAATTTATCAAATCATAACCACCAGTTGAACTGGTGGTATGCACTGGCCCTAAAAGGGCCTTTTGCTTGCAAGCGTCTTAAGACGCGCCGAATAGACTGCCAACCGCATCTCTATTCTCAGGCGGCGCCTAAAGGCGCTTTTCTATTGC
>JAFRKO010000033.1 GCA_017431685.1 Mogibacterium sp. | reverse complement strand
ATAGTCTGGGCAACGCCCTTCTTGCCGTCGAGCATGATGCTGTTGATCAGCTTGGCAACTACTACGCTGCCGTAGACAGGATCAGGAAGAACCTCTCTCTTAGGTGTGTTACCTTTTCTTGGCACTTCTCTTCCCTCCTTTGGAAAATAAGTCGGTACTCGTTGACTCTGCACGATATTCTTCGGATGACTGATACGGTCACCTTACTCGTACAGCAGCCCCCGCGGCGCTCTTATATAAAAGAATGCCTTAGTACTTTTAGTTATAGTTATTGTGCTCTCTTCCTTACGGCAAAGCCGTTTCGCGCTGAAAGCGCATACAAATCAGAAGAGAAATTCTATCGGAGGAGCTTGCCTCCGTAGATCAAGGTTTTCGCCATTACGGCAACGCCGTATGATCAAAGAAAACCTTACTTCTTGACCTTAGGTCTCTTTGCTCCATATTTGGAACGACCCTGTCCGCGGTTTGCAACGCCGGATGCGTCGAGTGTACCTCTGATGATGTGATATCTTACACCCGGGAGGTCCTTAACTCTGCCGCCTCTTACCAGAACAACGCTGTGCTCCTGCAGATTGTGTCCGATTCCAGGAATATAAGCTGTTACTTCCATTCCATTTGTAAGACGGACTCTTGCAACTTTACGAAGAGCTGAGTTCGGCTTCTTAGGTGTGACTGTCTTAACTGCTACGCATACGCCTCTCTTCTGAGGGGAGTTAACGTTGGTAAGTGTCTTATGAAGTGTGTTCATGTTCTTACCGAGTGCAGGAGCTGTCGACTTCTTTACCGAGCTCTGTCTGCCCTGACGTACTAACTGGTTAATTGTAGGCATTCTTTTCTCCTTTCTTCCAATATTTTTTCTCAAATGCACCCTTTCGTGAGGGCGCACTCGAACTTGTATATTTTACTTGCAAACGTTTGGGATGTCAATGATTTAACTTGTTTTTCGACAGCATTTTTTGGTTTTTTGCATGTTGTCATATCGATATAATGCGTATTTGTGATCTTCGTTAATTCTGAGCCCCTCAGAGCCTTAATTTGGAAGAGCGTTACAAACCGCCGGGACGCAAAAGCTCCCGCCTCCTCATGGAGACAGGAGCTTTGTTTGAATTTCAGTTATTCGACGATTGCTTCGACTCCGTATACCTTGATCTCTTCTTCAGATTCAGCTGCTGCAGCTTCCTCCTCTTCGAGACCGGCAATAACCAGCTCATCTTCGCTTTCGTCCTTGCCGTTTATCAGTTCGGAATATTCACCATAGTCGACTTCGACCTGTGAGTAGCGCTTCATTCCTGTTCCTGCAGGGATGAGCTTTCCGATCATGACGTTCTCCTTGAGGCCTTCGAGTCTGTCAGTCTTGCCCTTGATCGAAGCATCTGTCAGAACTCTTGTTGTCTCCTGGAATGAAGCAGCCGAGAGGAACGAGGATGTAGCGAGAGCAGCCTTGGTGATACCGAGCAGCTGTCTGTGAGCTGTGCAAGGTTCTCCGCCTTCTGCCTCAGCAGCCTCGTTAGCAGCTTCGATGTCTCTTCTGGAGTACTGTCCGCCCGGAAGAAGTCTTGTATCTCCAGGCTTCTCAACTTTGTACTTGGAGAGCATCTGGCTTACGATGATCTCGATGTGCTTATCGTTGATGTCTACACCCTGATTCTTGTACACTCTCTGTACTTCTCTCAGGAGGTATTCATAAACGCCCTGAACTCCGTTGAGCCTCATGATGTCGTGAGGATCGAGAGGTCCCTTTGTGATCTGATCGCCTGCCTTGACTTCCTGACCGACTTCTACGTTGAGTCTTGCGCCGAACGGGATGATGTAGTTTCTCTCTCCGTCCTTCTCCTCGACGATGACATCAGTCTTGTTGTCTTCTCTTGGCTCGATCGCTGTGACGACACCGTCGCCCTCGCAGATCTCAGCAAGTCCCTTAGGCTTACGTGCTTCGAAGAGCTCCTCAACTCTCGGGAGACCCTGAGTGATGTCGGAACCGGCAACGCCGCCCGTGTGGAATGTTCTCATTGTCAGCTGTGTACCCGGCTCACCGATGGACTGAGCAGCGATGATACCAACAGCTTCACCAGCCTGTACCAGTCTGCCTGTAGCCATGTTCTTGCCGTAGCACTTAGCGCAGAGTCCGGTCTTTGCACGGCATGTCATTGCGGATCTGATCTTAACGGTCTCGATGCCGCGGTCTTCGATGACCTTTGCCATGTCGTCAGTAATGTACTCGTTAGCAGCCACAAGGACTTCTCCTGTTACAGGATCTACAACGTCCTCGCTGGCATATCTGCCTGCGATTCTGAGGCTGAGCTTCTCGATCTCTTCCTTGCCGTCTCTGAAAGCTCTTACCTCGATACCCTCAGTCGTTCCGCAGTCCAGCTCATTGATGATGATGCTGTGCGAGATATCTACAAGACGTCTTGTCAGATATCCTGAGTCGGCTGTTCTGAGCGCTGTATCGGTAAGACCCTTACGGGCACCGTTAGATGAAATGAAGTATTCCAGTATAGACAGTCCTTCACGGAAGTTAGCCTTGATAGGGATCTCTACAGTATGACCTGTAGCGTTCGCCATCAGTCCTCTCATTCCGCCGATCTGGCTGATCTGGGACTTATTACCTCTGGCTCCGGATTTCGCCATGATGTAGAGGTTATTCAGTGAGCCCAGGTTGTCCATAAGAGCGTCAGCTGTATCTTCAGTCGCCTTTCTCCAGGTGCTGATGATACTTTCGTATCTCTCTTTGTCGGACATAAGACCCTTTCTGTAGAGAGCCTCGTACTGGTCTACCTTATGCTCTGCTCCGCTGACGATTTCTTTCTTTGCAGCCGGGATCTCCATGTCGGAGATACTGATGGTGACTGCTGACAGAGTCGAGTAGTGGTAACCCGTATCCTTGATGTAGTCGAGCATGAGAGCTGTTTCGGTGTTGCCATGAGCCTTGAAGCAAGCGGCGATGATCCTGCCGAGAGCCTTCTTGTCGCAGAGGAAGTCAACTTCGAGTGAATACGGATCCTTTGATCTGTCAACGAATCCGAGATCCTGAGGAAGTCCTTCGTTGAAGATGAATCTTCCTACTGTTGACTCTACGAGTCTGCCCGGGTCGCCTTCATAAGCGTAACGTCTGACCTTGACTCTTGCGTGGATGCCGACAGCACCTGCGTTGTAAGCCATGATCATCTCGTCGTAGTCGGCAAAGCTCTTGCCGTCACCCTTCTCTGCCGGACGGTCTCTTTCGTCTGTACCCGGGTGAGTCAGGTAGTAACTTCCGAGGATCATGTCCTGAGTCGGTACCGTGATAGGTGATCCGTCCTTAGGAGCAAGAATGTTGTTGACCGAGAGCATGAGGAACCTTGCCTCTGCCTGTGCCTCTACCGAGAGAGGTACATGAACGGCCATCTGGTCTCCGTCGAAGTCAGCGTTGAACGCCGTACATACGAGCGGGTGCAGCTTGATGGCTTTACCCTCTACGAGTACCGGCTCAAACGCCTGGATTCCCAGTCTGTGCAGTGTAGGGGCACGGTTGAGCAGAACAGGGTGATCTTTGATGATGTAATCAAGAACATCCCATACTTCAGGCTCTGCTCTCTCTACCATTACTCTTGCCTGCTTTGTGTTCTGAGCGAGCTCTCTGTTTGCGAGCTCCTTCATTATGAACGGCTTGAAGAGTTCGAGCGCCATCGTCTTAGGAAGTCCGCACTGATAGAACTTCAGATCCGGACCTACTACGATAACGGAACGGCCTGAGAAGTCAACTCTCTTGCCGAGCAGGTTCTGACGGAATCTGCCCTGCTTACCCTTGAGCATGTCGGACAGGGATTTGAGCTTACGTCCGCCCGCTCCCTGAACGGCTCTGCCTCTTCTGCCGTTGTCGATGAGCGCGTCGACAGATTCCTGAAGCATTCTCTTCTCATTACGGATGATGATGTCAGGAGCGCCGAGCTCACCGAGCTTTTTAAGTCTGTTATTTCTGTTGATGACTCTTCTGTACAGATCGTTGAGATCTGATGTAGCGAATCTGCCGCCGTCGAGCTGAACCATAGGTCTGAGATCAGGCGGAATGACAGGGATCACATCGAGTATCATCCATTCAGGCTTGTTGCCCGACTGTTTGAACGCCTCGATGACTTCGAGTATCTTGACGAGTCTGATCTTCTTCTGGCCTGAAGCCTTCTTGAGCTGTTCTCTGAGTTCTTCAGCCTTTTCATCAACGTCGATATCCATGAGGAGCTTCTTGACAGCTTCGGCACCCATGCCTGCTTCGAAGTTCTTTCCATAGATCTCGCGAGCCTCGTTATACTCTTCTTCCTCGATGATCTGCTTGTACGAGAACGGTGTATCACCAGGGTCAGTTACAACGTAAGCTGCAAAGTACAGCACCTTCTCGAGTTCCTTCGGTGTCATATCGAGTACCAGGCCGATCCTTGAAGGAATGCCCTTGAAGTACCAGATGTGTGATACCGGAGATACGAGAGCGATGTGTCCCATTCTCTCTCTTCTGACCTTTGCCTTGGTGACCTCTACTCCGCAGTACGGGCAGATAAGTCCTCTATAGCGAATCTTGTTGTATTTGCCGCAGCCGCAGACCCAGTCCTTTGTAGGTCCGAAGATCCTTTCGCAGAACAGTCCGTCGAACTCCGGCTTGAGCGATCTGTAGTTGATCGTCTCAGGTTTTGTTACCTCACCATGCGACCACTTGAGCATCTCTTCTGTGGATGCGAGCTTGATCTGCAGGGATTCAATATTTCTAAGATCCTGGTTGTTATCTGTAATCATGATATTGCCTCCCCTTTCTTACTCTTCATCCCCGAACAGCGATCCGACCTCAGCTTCTGCCAGGTCTTCAAGGCTGTCCATTTCAACAGCTTCCGTAAGGTCGATATCCGGCTCGGCAGCACCAAGCGCCAGCGCCTCGATCATAGACGAGAGACTGTCGATATCGAAGTCGTCGTCATCATCGTCATCATTCTCAGCAGCTTTGAACTCGGCAGCCGCAGCAGCAGCTTCCTCGTCCTGCATCATTTCTCTTCTTTCGCGCTCAGCTCTTCTGTCATTTTCGCTCAGCATTCTGTCGAATGTAAGCGCGCCGTCATATTCCGAAGTCTCTCTGATCTTGATTTCGCTGTCGTCGCCAGCCTTTGTTCTGATATCAAGAGCAAGTGCCTGGAGCTCTTTGATGAGCACCTTGAACGATTCAGGAATTCCTGGTTCAGGGATATTGACTCCGTTGATGATCGACTCATATGTCTTTGTACGTCCGATGATGTCGTCGGACTTGACGGTCAGGATCTCCTGCAGAGTGTAAGCAGCACCGTAAGCTTCGAGTGCCCATACTTCCATCTCTCCGAATCTCTGTCCGCCGAACTGTGCCTTTCCGCCGAGAGGCTGCTGTGTTACCAGTGAGTACGGGCCCGTCGATCTGGCGTGGATCTTGTCATCTACCAGATGGTGGAGCTTGAGCATGTACATGTAGCCTACTGTAACCGGGCTGTCAAAGTACTCGCCTGTACGTCCGTCTCTGAGTCTCAGTTTACCTGTCTCAGAATAGCCTTCCTCTTTGAGGAGCTGGATAACATCACTCTCATGTGCTCCGTCGAATACCGGAGTCGATACGTACCAGCCCTTTGACTTCGCGGCCAGTCCGAGGTGTACCTCGAGTACCTGTCCGACGTTCATACGGGAAGGAACGCCCAGAGGGTTAAGCATTACCTGCAGCGGCTCACCGTCTTCCTTGAACGGCATGTCTTCCTGAGGAAGTATCCTCGAGATGACACCCTTGTTTCCGTGACGGCCGGCCATCTTGTCGCCTACGTTGATCTTTCTCTTGGTAGCAACGTAGACTCTGACTATCTTGTTTACTCCCGGAGGGAGTTCTGTGCTGTTCGTCTTGTCGAATACTCTTACGTCGATAACGATACCCTCTTCACCGTGAGGCAGTTTGAGGGACGAGTCTCTGACTTCCTTCGATTTCTCACCGAAGATAGCGCGCAACATTCTTGCTTCAGGAGTGAGGTCGGTCTCGCTCTTCGGAGTCAGCTTTCCTACGAGGATGTCATTTGACTTGACCTCGGCGCCGATTCTTACGATACCTTCTTCATCGAGCTCCTTGAGCATGTCACCCGGGAGGTTCGGGATATCCCTTGTGATTTCCTCGGGTCCGAGCTTGGTGTCTCTGGCCTCGCACTCATGCTTCTCGATATGAAGCGAAGTGAGCACGTCGTCCATGAGCAGCCTCTCGTTGAGGATGATAGCGTCCTCGTAGTTGTAGCCTTCCCATGTCATGAAACCGATCAGGAGATTCTTTCCGAGGGAGATCTCGCCCAGGCTTGTGGACGGACCGTCTGCTACTACTTCACCTGCTTCCAGATGCTCGCCGAACGAGACGATAGGTCTCTGGTTGATGCAGGTTCCCTGGTTGGAACGCTTGAACTTGAGCATCTTATACTCATCTACTGTTCCGTCATCGTCTCTTGTGACTCTGACGTAATTCGCGTCAACATACGAGACGACACCAGCGTGCTTGCACAGAACGACAGCACCTGAGTCACATGCAGCCTTGTACTCGATACCTGTACCGATATACGGTGCTTCAGTAACGAGCAGAGGAACTGCCTGTCTCTGCATGTTGGAACCCATCAGCGCACGGTTAGCGTCGTCGTTCTCGAGGAACGGGATCATAGCCGTGGCTACGGATACTACCTGCTTAGGCGAAACGTCCATGTAATCGACTTCCGTCTTAGGCACCATGGTGATCTCACCCTTGATGCCTCTTACGGCAACCTTGTTGTTGACGAAGTGGCCTTCTTCATCGAGCGGCTCGTTAGCCTGAGCAACGATCATAAGGTCTTCATCAGCAGCAGCAAGGTACTGGACTTCTTTAGTTACGATGCCCTTCTCCTTGTCTACCTTGCGGTACGGAGTCTCGATGAATCCGTACTGGTTAATGATGCCGTATGTTGTGAGCGAACCGATAAGTCCGATGTTCGGACCTTCAGGTGTCTCGATAGGGCACATTCTGCCGTAGTGTGAGTAGTGTACGTCTCTGACCTCCATGCCGGCTCTCTCTCTTGAAAGTCCGCCAGGTCCGAGTGCTGAGAGTCTTCTCTTGTGAGTCAGCTCTGCGAGCGGGTTGTTCTGGTCCATGAACTGCGACAGCTGGGATGATCCGAAGAACTCCTTGATAGCCGCAGTAACAGGTCTGATATTGATCAGCTGCTGAGGAGTAGAGTTCTCAGTAGTCATTCTCTCTCTGATAGTCTTCTCCATTCTTGCGAATCCTATCCTGCACTGGTTCTGCAGCAGCTCTCCGACTGTCTTCAGACGTCTGTTGGAGAGGTGGTCGATGTCATCGGTCTCACCTACGCCGCAGTTGAGGTTGATCAGATAGCTGATCGAAGCAATGATATCCTCGAGGATGATATGCTTCGGGCTAAGCTCTTTTCTTCTGTTTGCGATAAGAGCTTTGAGCTTGTCCTCATCTCCGTCTGCCTCTTTGATGATATCCATGAGAGCAGGATAGAAGACCTTCTCAGACAGCCTGTAAGGTGTGAGGTCGATGTTGACATACTTTGCAGGATTTACGAAATTGTTTCCGATGACCTTCGTGACTTTAGTCTCTTCTTCCTCGTTCTTGCTGTATACGTAAACTGACTGAACGCCTGCATCCTCGATGACCATAGCCATCGATCTTGAGATATGTCCGTCTTTTTCAACGAGGATCTCGCCTGTGTTAGGGTCGATTACATCCTCTGCTGCAACTGTATCGACAAGTCTGTCGTGCAGACCGAGTTTACGGTTATATTTGAATCTTCCGACCTTTGCGAGGTCATAGCGCCTTTCGTCAAAGAGCAGTGCCATCAGCATGGATCTTGCGTTCTCAACTGTCGGCGGCTCACCAGGTCTCAGTCTTCTGTAGAGTTCTCTGAGGCCGTCAGCGCTGTTCTTTGTTGCATCCTTTTCGAGCGTGCGCATCAGTCTCTCATCTTCGCCGAAGATAGCGATGATGTCTTCGTTGCTGCTGAGCGCGAGCGCGTCCGGATCAATAATGCCAAGCGCTCTGAGGAACGATGTCAGCGGCTGCTTTCTCGTTCTGTCGACTCTGACATACAGTATGCCCTGGGAGTCTGTTTCGTATTCGAGCCAGGCGCCTCTGTTAGGGATGACCTGCGAGCTGTAGAGTCTCTGGTTGGACTTGTCTGTAGCAACATCAAAGTATGGTCCCGGAGAACGTACCATCTGAGTAACGATGGCTCTCTCAGCTCCGTTGTATACAAATGTGCCCTTCTCTGTCATGAGAGGGAAGTCGCCCATGAACACGTCCTGTTCCTTGATCTCACCGGTCTCGCGGTTGATCAGCCTTACCTTTACTGTCAGAGCTGTCGCGTATGTGGCATCTCTCTCCTTGCACTCCTCCTGATCGTATTTAGGAGTGTCGGAGAACTGGTAATCCGCGAATTCCAGGCTGAGTGTGTTGGTGGTATCGCGGATAGGAGATACGTCGTCGAGCACCTCGCCGAGGCCCTCTTCAACAAACCATTTGTATGACTTTGTCTGTACGTCGATGAGGTTAGGCATTTCGCATACCTCATGGATCTTGGCAAAGCTCATACGCTCTTTTCTTCCAACTTTTACTGGGGTTGGCATGTTCGTTTGCTCCTTATGTTTTTCTAAAAATACAGGATTTTTGCGTTTTTTGGCCGTTTTTGAGGCCTTATAAACGCACGAAATGAGCCTCGAAGCCGGGGCTCATTTTATTGCGTGGTTCGAACCGATATCGCACGGTTCAATTTGTGTGCGCATCACTGCGCGAGTTTGTATATGCTCTCAACCTTTGAAAAATATCCGTTACGGATGGCCGCGAGCAAATATCCGGCAGGACCGACTCCGCGGCAGCTGGCACTTAGCGATTGACGAGCAGCCTTAGCGACGAGCAGGCGAGGAGCCTGTGTCGGCTGCGATGTCAGAGCTTAGTACCACTGCGTCAAGCCGCGGCGAGGCGGGAGCCGTATCGGTTCGGACGGATATTTGAGAACGGCCATCCGAACCGTATTTTTTATAGCTTACTGAAGTTCAACTACAGCGCCAACAGCCTCGAGAGCCTCCTTAAGAGCGTTAGCTTCGTCAGGCAGTACGCCTTCCTTTACAACTGTAGGAGCTCCGTCTACGACAGCCTTTGCTTCCTTCAGTCCGAGTCCTGTAGCTTCTCTGACAGCCTTGATAACCTTGATCTTTTCCTGTCCGATCTCCTTCAGAACGACGTTGAATTCGCTCTTCTCTTCTTCTTCTGCTGCTGCTGCGCCTGCTGCAGGAGCTGCTACTGCTACTGCGGAAACGCCAAATTCCTCTTCAAGAGCCTTAACGAGCTCGTTGATCTCAAGAATAGTCATGCTCTTAAGAGCCTCAATGATCTGAGTCTTATCCATTGTTTTTCTCCTTTTTCAAAATGTTGATCTATGCGGCAAACGTGCCGCCCTGTGTGTGAATTTCGATAATTAAGCGTCCTTCTCTGCGATCGCTTTGAGTGTGAGCGCGAGCTTTGTCATTGGGCTCTGGATGCTTCCCATGAAACGAGCGATGAGTACATCTCTTCCCGGAATGCTTGCGAACTCTTCAATCTGAGCCTTATCGTAAACGTTTCCTTCTACGAATCCGCCCTTGAATGCCATCTTCTTATAATCCTTGATGGCCTTTGCAATTACTCTTGCACCGGCTGTAACATCATCTCCGCTGAATGCGAGTGCTGTTGAGCCTTTGAGTGTGTCGCCGTCAGCGAGGCCGGCGAATTCAGTTCCGTCGATCGCTCTCTTGATCAGCGTGTTTTTATATACTGTGAAGTCGACACCTTCCTTACGGAGCTCTGCTCTCATCTTATCGGCCTCGGCTACAGTGAGTCCCAGATAGTCAACTGCTACGATTGATCCGGCCTTCTCAAATTTATCCTTGATCTCGTCGATGACGATCTGTTTAGCTTTCTTTGCTTCTACAGACATTATTTCTCCTTTCCGGCGATATCCCTTCGCCTAGTTTTTTGTCTTGTAGGTACAAATACCCCGCGTCATAAAGACAGCGGGGTTCAAATCTATGAATTGTACCTCGGCGGGAAATTAAGCTTTCGCACCCGCTGTCTTAGGTTGGATATTCGTCTTTTGTTTGTCTTTTCAGACTAGAGTGTAACTGTTGCAGGGTTAACCTTTACTCCAGGGCTCATCGTTGCTGCAATCGTGATGCTTCTGAAATACTGTCCCTTTGCTGCTGCCGGCTTAGCCTTTGCTATTGCCTGGATGAGAGCGTTTGCGTTCTCTACGAGCTGCTCTTCTGTGAAGGACTTCTTTCCGATGATGCAGTGGATGATGTTGGACTTGTCAAGTCTGTACTCGACCTTACCGGCTTTGATATCTGCGAGAGCCTTTGCGAGGTCCATTGTAACTGTACCTGACTTAGGGTTTGGCATGAGTCCTCTAGGTCCGAGGATCTTTCCGAGACGTCCTACAACTCCCATCATGTCAGGTGTTGCGACTACTGCGTCGAATCCGAACCAGTTCTCGGTTCTGATCTTGTCTGCCATATCCTCAGCGCCAACGAAATCTGCGCCTGCTGCTAAAGCTTCCTCAGCCTTAGGGCCCTTAGCGAAAACCAGAACTTTCTTGGTCTTGCCTGTGCCGTGAGGGAGAACCATAGCTCCTCTTACCTGCTGATCTGCGTGTCTGCCGTCTACTCCGAGGCGGAAGTGCATCTCAACTGTTTCGTCGAACTTTGCGTTTTCAAAGCTCTTGATCTGCTTTACTGCAGCTGCTACGTCTACGAGTTCGTGCTTGTCATAAGACTTTGCGATCTCTGCGTATCTCTTTGATCTTTTCATTTTTCCTCCTTGTGGTACCTGCGGCGTAAGCCTCCCACTTCATTACTCAACTACCGTAACTCCCATGCTGCGAGCTGTTCCCTTGATCAGGTCGTTTGCTGCCTCGAGGGATGCTGCATTGAGATCCGGCATCTTTGTCTTTGCGATCTCTTCTGCCTGTGCGAGCGTGATGGATGCAACCTTGTCCTTCTTAGGATTTCCGGATGCGTGCTCGATGCCTGCTGCCTTCTTGATGAGGACTGCTGCCGGCGGAGTCTTGCATACGAAATCGAACGATCTGTCAGTGTAAACTGTGATTACTACTGGGATGATCATTCCCTGCTGGTCCGATGTTCTAGCATTGAACTGTTTGCAGAAGTCCATGATGTTAACGCTCTTCTGTCCGAGAGCCGGGCCAACCGGTGGTGCAGGTGTTGCTGCTCCGGCAGGGATCTGCAGCTTGATGTAGCCGTCGATCTTCTTTGCCATTGCTGTCTCCTTTCTTCAATTTTTTTGCAAACTATGAGGTATTGCCATAAGGGACTTTCCCGCAAGCGGGTCCCTCCTTGTGGCTACCTGAGTTTACTTACCTGCGAGAACTCAATCTCTGCAGGGGTATCTCTACCGAACATCGAGATGCGGACTTTTACGATCTGCTTCTCAGGATTGATTGCTTCTACTATGCCGAGCTGGCCTTCGAAAACTCCTCCGATAATGCGAATCGTATCGCCTACCTCGATATCCAGGTCGATCCTGAGCTTTTCGATACCCATCCTAACGATCTCCTCCTTTGTCAGAGGAATAGGATCGGAACCATGCCCAACGAATCCGGTAACTCCCTCGGTGTTACGAACGAGGTACCAGGTCTCGTTGTTTACGACCATCTTGATGACGACGTATCCCGGGAAAAGCTTGCGGGTCTTTACCTTCTTGACTCCGTCCTTGATCTCGATCCTCTCTTCAGTCGGTATAACGACTTCCTGGATGAGGTCCTGCATTCCGCGGTACTCGACCATTCTGTCTATGCTGGTCTTGACTTTGTTCTCATAGCCCGAATACGTGTGCACAACATACCACTTCGCGGTTCCGTCGCCTCTGAGGCCTTCGCCTTCAAGCGGGGATACGCTCGCCTTTACAGGCTCTCTGGTTTCAGTGCTCTCGATATTCTCGATATTATCGATCTTATCCGTCATTTATTAACTCCTTGGGTCAGGACAGTGTTATTCCGAGGATGCCCTTAAGAGCAGCCAGGAAACCTGTATCGATCAGCCAGAATGAGACTGCGAAGAATATTACGCATGCAAACACTACGATGGTGTCGGTAGTAAGTTCTTCTCTTGTAGGCCATACGACCTTTCTGAACTCCTGTCTGACACCCTTGAGGTATGCGATCAGTCCGCCCTTCTTGCCCTGATTCTTGCTGTTCTGACTCTTCTTGTTCGCGGATGCCTGTGCAGCCTTTGCGAGATCTTCTCTCGATTTGTTCTGCTTGCTTCCGTTGTTGTTGTTATCAGCCATCTTAATGTCTCCGTCTATATCAGTGTATAGATTATTTGGTCTCCTTGTGGAGAGTTTCCTTGTTGCAGAACTTGCAATACTTCATGAGCTCGATCCTGTCAGGATTGTTTCTCTTGTTCTTCATTGTATTGTAGTTTCTCTGCTTGCACTCTGTGCATGCG
This sequence comes from Mogibacterium sp., assembly GCA_017431685.1. Lineage (GTDB taxonomy): Bacteria > Bacillota > Clostridia > Peptostreptococcales > Anaerovoracaceae > Crickella. The sequence goes on along the minus strand of JAFRKO010000033.1, from coordinate 71,371 downwards.
AGGATGACCTTCTGTCTAACGCCTGCTGCCATCTGTTTTCTCCTTAATCTGTCTAATCCTTGAAAAATGCGCCCTTTTCACTCGAAAACTCGAAGCCCGGTCACCCAATGCTCCGATTTTCTTCTTAAAGTCGCTCAATGAGTATACTTTGTAGGGATTTCAATGTCAAGCAATTTCTTGTGCTTTCTGAAAAAATCCCGGCTGCATTTCAGGGATGAGCATCCGGGCCGTACGGGAGCTGATTTGATCTTAACCAAAGAAGCACCTCCTGAGAGATGCTTCCTGCCTGATCGTCCTGTGCCGGCTTTTATTTTGTTTTTACAGCTTTTTTACTGCTCCAGCTGGAGTAATATGTCTTACCTTCTATATTTTTGACAGTCCGGACCTGTACATAATAGGTTTTTTTCCTTCCAAGCCCCTTTATGGTTTTAGCAGTAGTGCTCTTGCCTGCCTTGATCGTCTTTGCCTTTTTCCAGCCGGATGACCTGTAAGCACTCTTGCTCACATATCTTATCTGATAATATGCAGTCCTTGGTACCTTTTTCCATGATACCTTGAATGACTTTTTCCCCGGGGTTGCTTTTCTAATCGAAGTTTTTTCCGCTACAAATTTCGTGCTGAAGGTATAGGATGCCGTATTTGAGTCCGGAACAGGATCTTCATACAGACTATGTATCCACGGTACTATATAATATTTATTACCTTTTGTTATCTGGAATGTGTAAGATGCCTTTTTATCTGAACTGAATTCAAAATCTTTGTCTGCATAATTTCCGAAAGCATTATCACCCCAGCCCATAACAGAAAGTGACAGATATTTATTCTTGCTGTCTGCAGTAAAGTTCAGTTTTATAGTTCCCGTTGTCTTTGCATTAATAACAAAATAGTCATACATGTCATCTGCGGCTGACACTTCTCCCTTTACTGTTTCATTTACAGTAATAACATTTGATTCTTCTTCAGGCCCGTTATTTGGCTCGGATTCGTATGTTACTGCAAATACAGATGCGGTAGCAGAAACACATACAAACATGAGCATTAAAACAATCGCCAGATTTCTCCTTATAAACTTTTTCACAACTAATACCTCCTGCAGCCCCCTTTTATTAATAAACAATTGAAGCCCCATTACCCTATCTATCACTTAATGTATCAAATGGTTTCCCTGTTCGCAAGTCTTCAGCCCGCTTATCGAGCAAACTGTTTCTGTGAAACATTTCTCAGTATTTTTCTAATTTCGGGCACGGCGGATGCCGTACATTAAAATGGCAGCTGCATTGGAAGCATTCAGGGAATTGATCCTTCCGTACATAGGTATCGAAAGCACGAAGTCACATTTCTCCTTGACCAGGCGGCCTACTCCTTTGCCCTCGTTTCCTATAACAATTGCAATAGGACCTGTAAGATTTGCGTCGTAGTAGGTTTCGCCGTCCATGTCGGCCGCTCCAACCCAGACGCCCTTAGCCTGAAGTTCCTCTATCGTGCGCGCAAGATTTGTGACCTGTACAACCGGCATGTTTTCAATGGCGCCGGCGGCAGACAGTGCAACTGTCTGCGTCAAAGAGGCGGCACGCCTCTTTGGTATCACGACGCCGTGAGCGCCGGCGCACTCAGCCGTCCTGATTATCGCGCCTAAATTGTGCGGGTCGGATATCTCATCAAGAATAATGATAAAAGGATCTTCTCCCGACGCTTCTGCTCTGGCAAAAACATCTTCCATATCCGCATATTTATACTCGCTCACCTTGGCAACCACACCCTGGTGCTTAACGCCAGGAGCCATTGCGTCAATCTTCTCTTTCGGCACAAAGTCGACTATGACCCCCTGCTCTCTGGCAAGAGCCACTATCTTCGAAACCGAGCCTTCCGAGCCGTCAGCGATGAATACACGCTCTACATCACGGTCTCCTGACAGCACTTCCACTACAGGATTTCTTCCGGCTACCACTTCGAGTCCGTCAGCGCCTATTACTGCCTTCGGCTCCTCGTATGATTCATTCATATCAAAGCCAAGCACCCTGCGTGGCTCCTTGCCGGGTACTCTTCTCCTTGCGGGGCTCTTCAGACCGCCTCCCGCAGGTTTTCTGCTGCCCGCCGCAGATCTGGCTGACGATCTGCTTTTAGGCTCGTAGCTGTCGCCGTAATCGCGGCGGTTCTTTCCGCCTCTCTTCGGAGCGCTTTTTCTGTCCTTATCGTTGAATCTTTTATTATCTCTCTTGCTCATCTTTATTCATTCGCTGCCATATAGGCATACGCCTCCGCACACCTGAAGGTAAGGTATTTCAGTCCGTTGTTTTCGAACATCATATGGACCTCGATTTTCCCATCCTCCATATACATTTCACTGTAAAGGAGTTCACAGTCTGATTCCATATCCCCGTCCTCATCAACAGTCGAATGCGCTTCAACGCCCTCATCCTCAAGCACCTCTGACTCATCGAATCTGAGCGTAAAGACAGCATCCTCTCCTTCATCGTCCCATCCGTCGATCTTCAGTTCTATCTCGTCACCAGTCTTATCGAAGCTGATTACATAAGCATCCTCCAGCCCTTCAAGTGTATCCATAAGCTCTTCATACTCTTCAGGAAGGGCTTCCATCATATCATCCCACGCTTCATCGACACGCTCATCAAGTTCTTCGAACTTCTTCTCGTTGGTCTCATCCTGCTCCGAGAGCTTTCTGTAGATTTTTTCAGGCATGAAGTACATAGCCAGTATTCTGGGATCAACAGCTTCTCTGACCCAGTCCGGAAGATCTTCATCAGGCTCTTCGAGATTATCCTCGTACATCTCACGGAACTCCTCTTTCGCTTCCTCTTCATCGAAAGGCTCACGGTTCTCGTATTCTTCCAGCTCTTCCCTGAGCATCTCGATGTATTCCGGATCATCATCTTCATCGAAATCGAATTCCGGCGGTTCATCGTAATCCGCGCGCTCTTCCTCGATGTGCTTGTCGAGCGCCTTCTGATAAAGCTCCTCGATTTCCTCATCAGTATAGTCCTTGTCGATGACCGGCTCGTAAAGCTCCGCCACTCCCAAAGACATCATAAGTGTGTAATATTCCTTAGTGTAAATACGCATTTTTATCTCCTCGCCTTCTGCTTTAATATAACGCCGCAGTCTTTCATATCACTGCAGCACATCCTTATTTTCGTTTGTAAACCACGAATCTGAACGTGATGCCGTTCTCCGTGACCGGTTCGCTTTCGCTGATCACTTCGTAGTCCGGATCGGTGTCAAAATCCACAATGAACGTATCCGCGTCCAGATCAGCATCCATCTTCGTCACATACAGCCTGTCACACATTCTGTAAAACCTGTTATAAAGATGTGCCCCGCCGATCAGAAATACATCATCAGGCTCGTACTGCGAAAGCTCCTCCCAGAGCTCGTCCTCTGAGTTCACGATTTTGCAGCGCTCAGCCCCATAATCCGGATCCGTTGTAAGCACATAATTTATCCTTTTAGGGAGTCCGCGCTTTCCGGGCATGGATTCGAGGGTCTTGCGGCCCATCACCACAATCTTGCCGGAAGTATGCTCCCTGAAGTATTTCATGTCAGTCGGAATCGACGCGAGCAGTCCGCCGTCACGTCCGATTCCCCATCTTTTATCCACTGCTACAATAAGATTCATATTATCTTCCTTATTTATCCGAAACGATTGACCATCATCGCTACCTGCTCGTTCTCGAGAGCGTGCCCGCGATAGGAGTAGAAAGTATCAACGTTGCACATAGTGCATACATTGGATATGGCAATGTGATCCTCAGGAATTCCCGCTCTCAGCAGCGTCAGTCTGTTGGCTTCTCTCAGATCGAGATGATATTTGCCTCCCGGGATCGCATTTCCGTCTGCATCCTTTGCAGGATAACGTGTCAATATTATGTCTGCGTCCTCATGGCTCCACCGAGCAGCGAATGCATCATAAACCTCGTCACCCATTTCATAGCAATCCCTGCAGACACCCGGACCTATCGCCGCGTACATATCTGCCGGATCACATCCGAACTTAACGGTCATCTGAGCTATCGCGACCTGCGGGATCCTGCCGAGCGTGCCCTTCCAGCCTGCATGAACCAGTCCCGCAGCTCTGCGCACAGGATCCACGATGTACACAGGAGGACAGTCACCGCCGAACACCGTCTGAAGGGCATCCGGAATATCCGTAACTATACCGTCGACAAACTGCCTGTGCAGCGCGAAGCTGCCGACAGTTGCGACCCCGAGATCCTCCTCACATACAGCAACGTGGACATAGTTGGTATGCTTCTGGTCGGTTACAAGCTCCATCTCAAGCGATGATCCCAGCTGATGCGCCAGTATGTCCCTGTTGGATCTGCACACCGGAGAAGCTTCTTCGACAGTCTCAGTCTTCATGACAGCACAGCGCAGGCCTTTTACACCCGTGCCGCTTGCTTCATCATAACTTTCGTATCTGGTCGTGAAAAGGTTAGGCACGCCGAGTCTGTCGAGCATGTCAAAAGACAGGCACGGTATGCCCTCTGTATGGATATTGAACACTTTCCGGCCGTCGGAGTATTTCAGTTTCATATCTGCCTACCTGCCTGCTGTATCAACTATACGGACGGCTTCGGCCGCGATCTCGCGGAGCCTCTGTCTCTCGTCAGAGAGATAGAGGTAGCCCAGCAGGGCTTCGAAGCCGGTCGCTATCTTGTACTCTCTCGGATCCGCGTTCTGCGGTCTCGACATAGAACGGTGATTGCGCGCCTGTTTATATATCTTTTCCTCTTCTTCAGTGAGGAACCCTTCGTTTATCATAGCCTTCGCGGCTTTTGCCTGACCTGCTGCCGATACATATCTCACGGCAGTATGATGTGCTCTTCCCACATCACCGGGCTTTTCCGTCACTATCTTCTCACGCACTATAACCTCGAAGACAGCATCTCCGAGATACGCAAGCGTAGTAGAATTTATTTTTCTTATCTCTTCTTTTGTCATCACTGCCCCTATAAAACATATCAGCCGCAGTCAATTCCGTTATTGAAGTCTCCGGGATAGATGCGGCTGCTAAAAACTTAAAAAATCAGATTGCTACAGGTATATTTCTTATCTGCTCACCGTGCTGATAATTCTCGACTTTGATATCGTCTGTCGTGAAGTCGTAGAAATTCTTCACATCAGGATTCAGCGTTACCTTCGGCGCCGGATACTGCGGTCTGGCAATGAGCTCTTTAATAATATCCACATGTCTGTCATAAATGTGGGCATCGGAAATAACATGCACCAGCTCGCCCGCTTTCAGATCGGATACCTGGGCCATCATCATAAGGAGCACGGCATACTGCACCACATTCCAGTTGTTTGCGGCAAGTATGTCCTGGGAACGCTGGTTGAGGATGCCGTTGAGCGTGTCGCCCTTGACATTGAAAGTCATCGAATAAGCACACGGCTCGAGTCTCATTTCAGAGAGATCTTCGAAGTTGTACAGGTTGGTAAGGATACGTCTGCTGTACCTGTCATTTTTGAGGCACCAGAGCACGTTGTCTACCTGATCCATCTCCCCCTGTTTAAACTTATACTTCTTTGCCATCTGATAGCCATAGGCCTTTCCGATGGTTCCCTCTTCATCAGCCCATTCATCCCAGACGTGGCTCTTCAGATCAGCCAGCCGGTTGGACTTCTTCTGCCATATCCAGAGCATCTCGTCTGTCGCCAGCTTGATAGCGGTAGGACGCAGTGTAAGCGCGGGGAACTCCTCCGACAGATCATAGCGATTGACCACACCGAAGTTCTTTATAGTGTGAGCAGGAGTGCCGTCTTCCCAGTGCGGGCGCACAGGCATACCTTCAGTACTGAACCCGTGATCCAGAATATCCTGGCACATATTTACAAATAATGTATCTGCTTTACTCATTTTCTAAATATAGGCGCAGGCAGCATACCCTGCGCGGAGACTGAGCGTTAGCCGGCACTTAGCGACTGGCAAGCAGCCTTAGCGACGAGCAAGCGAGGAGCCAATGTCGGCTGCGCAGACAGAGCTTAGTACCGCTGCGTTAAGACGCGGCAGGCGAGAGCCGGTCGACGCAAGGGGTATGCTGCCTGCGCATTTATAAAACTAATTACGTATTACCTGTACACCCTGAGGTGTATCCTTGAGAGTTATTCCCATTGCAGCGAGCTGGTCGCGGATCTCATCCGCTCTTGCCCAGTTCTTTTCTTTACGTGCTGCCTGTCTCTCGTCGATCAGAGCCTGGATGTCATCTCCGAGGCCTTCCTCTTCATCTTCGCCGCCGAAGAGTCCGAGCACTTCTGTCAGCTCCCTGATTCTCTTAAGCGCTTCCTCAGCGAAAGACTTAGATGCTCCGTCCTTAACGTCAAGGTTGATCTCCGACACGAGCTCGAAGATGGCAGCAATGCCGTCAGCCGTGTTGAGATCGTCATCCATCACCTCGATGAACTTTTCTTTATGCTTATCGAGTGACGCGATCTTTGCTGCTTCATCTGCCATTGCCTCGTCGCTTCCGTTCGTTTTGAGGAATTCGAGTGTTTCGATGGCTGTAGCAATTCTCTCATAACCCTGCTTCGACTGCTCCATAAGAGTATCGGAGAAATTGATAGGGCTTCTGTAGTGGCCGCTGAGCAGGAAGAATCTGATAACGTCTCCGCTGTAATTCTCGCGGATGTCTCTGACGGTGAAGAAGTTGTTGAGTGACTTCGACATCTTCTTGCCATCTACATTTATATATCCGTTGTGCATCCAGTAATGCGCGAACGGAACTCCGTTGCAGGCCTCTGACTGCGCGATCTCATTCTCGTGATGCGGGAATGTGAGGTCCTGGCCGCCTCCGTGTATGTCAATAGTATCACCGAGGTGCTTCTTGGCCATTGTTGAGCACTCGATGTGCCACCCCGGTCTTCCCATGCCCCAAGGCGATTCCCACGCGATCTCAGACTCTTCTTTGCGGGCTTTCCAGAGAGCAAAATCCAGAGGGTCTTCCTTTACCTCGCCTATGGCGATGCGGGCACCGCTCTCGAGATCATCAATATTCTGGCCGGAGAGTTTTCCATACTCAGGGAACTTGCGCGTCGAGTAGTAAACGTCGCCGTCAGCTTCATAAGCATAACCCTTATCGATCAGCGTCTGCACGAAACTGATGATCTCAGGTATGTGCTCCGAAACCTTCGGATGTACGTCGGCTTTCAGAACATTGAGAGCCTCTGCATCGTTGAAATACTCCTTTATATATTTCTCGGAGACCTCAGGAGCCGTTATGCCCTCCTCCTTGGCTCTGTTGATTATCTTGTCATCTACATCAGTGAAGTTCTGAACGAATTTAACTTCGTAACCTCTGAACTTGAAATATCTTCTCAGCGTGTCGAACACCACGAAAGGACGTGCGTTTCCGATATGGAAGAAGTTGTAAACTGTTGGGCCGCAGACATACATCTTTACCTTGCCCGGTTCAATTGGTACGAATTCTTCTTTTCTGTTCGTAAGAGTGTTATATACCTGCATTTCTCCTCCTTTTCAGCAAGCAGCGCTGTCCCTCATGCTGCCTGCTCATATTCTAAACTCCGAGTATCGCGCCAAGGCATCCCATGATGATCAGCACGAAGAACGGACTCTTTTTATACTTTGCTATCATTATTACTGTTGCAACCAATATGATAACAGAAATAACGTCTACTGGCGAGCCTGAAATCACGGTAAACAGACCGCTTCCTGCATCTGCGCCGAGTTTTGTCAGCAATCCTGTGCCGAGTCTGCCGTCACCCGCTAAAGACGGTCTTACAAGCGTCGCCGCAGCGGCTGCAATGAGTCCCATTGTAGCCGGTCTGATGCCTGACAGCGCACCGTTCACAGCCTTGCTGTCCCTGAACTTCTGTATTGCCCGGCCGACCAGACTGACGATTATGAACGCCGGCAGAATGACCCCGAAGGTCGCGGCGGCCGCCCCTCCGATCCCGGCTGCTTCGTATCCTACATAGGTGGCTGTATTGACTGCAAGCGGTCCCGGCGTTATCTGCGATATCGCAACGATGTTTGCGAACATCTCCTGACTCATGTTCAGGAACGGCTGTATGCTGTCGTAGATGAGTCTCACGATGGCAAGTCCGCCGCCGAAGCCGAGAAGCCCAACCTTTAAAAAGCTTATGAAGAGCTGCCAGATTATCATTCTGACTCACCCCCTTCATCTTTTGCCGCCTTACGGCTTCCCGCAAAAGCGACCGCTATGCCGATCACTGCGAACAGCAGTATTACATATGCCGTATTTACCCTGAGAACAGCTATAAGGATGAATGCGGTGACGGCTGCCAGCAGAGCCCATTTGTTCTTAATAGCAGCCGGCAGAAGCTGTATCATCGCAACAACTACCATTCCCAGCGCAGCTGCTCTGAGTCCGGCCATCGCACCCATCAGTACGCTGTTGTCGCCGAGCGTTGTGATGAACTTAGCGATGATGAGTATCATTGTGAACGAAGGGATCACGACTCCAAATGTCGAAACCACAGACCCCATCAGCCCTTTTTTCTTAAACCCCACATAAGTCGCCATATTTATGGCCACCACACCCGGCAGGCTCTGACACACGGCAACAATGTCCATGAATTCTTCTTTGGTGAACCACTTCTTATCATTAATGAGGGTGTTCTGCAGAAGCGGAAGCATTGCAATACCGCCTCCGATAGTGAAAGCACCTAATTTAAAAAACACAATAAAGAGCTCAACAAGAATGTTCATAACTTAATAATTATATCAGAGTCCTGAATATTTGAATATAAAACGAAAAGAAAACCGGGCATCCTTTTGCCTGGATGCCCGGAATGTGCACAATATGTAAATCGTGATGCTCTCTGTCATCAGTGAGCGTTCATTGTCTCTTCGGAAAGTCTCGAGAAGAAGCATCTTCCGTCGCCTTCGAGATCAACAAGAGCCTTTGCCTTAGCAATTGCATCTTCGATCGTCATGAGCTCGTGAGCATCCTCGCGGCGGAGCTTGTACTCTACTTTGCCTTCTGCAGCGAACTTACCGACAGTGATCCTGATTGGAATTCCGATGAGGTCAGCGTCGTTGAACTTGACTCCAGGTCTCTCATCACGGTCGTCTACCATGACTTCAACGCCCATCGACTCAAGTTTCTTCTCGATGTCATAAGCAACCTGCATCTGTGTCTCGTCGTGCGACTTGACTACTGTAACGATCACGTGATAAGGAGCAATGGACAGCGGCCAGATGATTCCCTTGTCATCATGGTGCTGCTCTACGACAGCCTGCATCGATCTTGTGATACCTACACCGTAGCATCCCATCCAGTATGGATGATCTACACCGTTCTCATCCTTGAATGTAGCGTTCATGCTCTCGGAGTACTTGAGTCCCAGCTTGAAGATCTGACCAACCTCGATACCGCGTCTGAACTTGACCGGCTTTCCGCAGTGTGGGCAGCGGTCGCCTTCCTGGAGTGTCTTGATATCCGTAACGATATCGCCTGTGTAGTCTCTGCCGTAGCAGACACCTGTAAGATGGTGGTCTTCTTCGTTAGCACCTGCGCACATATTGACTGTGCCTACAAGCTCAGTGTCTACTACTACGATGCAGTTCTTGAGTCCCATAGGTCCTGTAAATCCTGCAACGGATCCTGTGATAGGGCCTGTAACATCCTCGTCTGCGAATTCGATATAATGTTCAGGTACGTTGAGTGCGTTGACCAGCTTTATCAGGTTGAGCTGTCTGTCGCCCCTGACGAATGCTACAACGTTGTCCTTTGGCTGAAGATCTGTATCGTATGTTGTGAACATGAGAGCCTTGATGGACTTCTCCACAGGCAGCTTCAGGTAGTTGCATACGTCCTCGATGGTCTTTGTGCCAGGTGTGAACACCTTCTGTACCGGCTGCATTTCTTCCTTGACCGGCTCATCGTCCATGCACTCTGCTCTTTCGACTGTAGCAGCCATTCCGCAGTTATCGCAGTAGAGAATATCTGACTCACCCCAGTCAGAGAGAGCCGAGAACTCGTGAGACTTGCTTCCGCCGATAGGGCCGTTGTCAGCCTCTACGATTCTGTAGTCAAGATCCATACGAGTGAAGATCTTCTCATATGCGTGATACTGTCTCATGTATGCAGTGTGCAGATCTTCTTCTGTAGCGTCGAATGTATAAGCATCCTTCATGATGAACTCTCTTGTTCTCAGAAGTCCGTATCTCGGACGCGACTCGTCTCTGTACTTGAACTGAATATGATACAGTGAGAACGGCAGCTCTTTGTAGGATGACCACTCCTTGCGTACGAAGTCTGTGAAAATCTCTTCACATGTAGGGTTCAGTATGAAGTCGTTGCCGTTACGGTCCTGGATTCTCCAGAGCTCAGGTCCGTATGCATACCATCTGCCCGTCTCCTTCCAAAGCTCGGCCGGATTTACGTGCGGCATGTAGATCTCCTGGCAATCAACATAGTCCATTTCCTCGCGGACGATCTGCTCTACCTTTCTTACTGTTCTCCAGCCCAGCTTCGGGAACATGTAGATTCCCGCAGATTCCTGCTTGATCATATTCGCTCTTACGAGCAGCTTATGGCTCTCAAGTACAGCATCCGATGGTGCCTCTCTGAGTGTCTTAAGATGGTTTTTGGATAATCTCATTGTTAAAAACTCCCTTCTATTGCGGCAGTGGCCATGGCTGCCATGCCTTCTCCTCTGCCTGTGAACCCGAGTCCCTCCTCTGTAGTCGCCTTGACATTTACGGCGCTTTCAGGGATCCCGAGTGTACTCGCTATATTCTGCTTCATCTGTTCCATGTAAGGCGCAAGCTTCGGTGCCTGGGCGATGATCGCTACATCTACATTTACGATCCTCACGCTGCCCAGCATGCCTTTGACTTCTGCCAGCAGCTTCATTGAATCCGCACCTTTATATTTTTCGTCGGAATCAGGAAAATGTCTTCCGATATCTCCCAGTCCTGCTGCCCCGAGCAGCGCGTCCATCAGCGCGTGTACTGCGACATCCGCATCTGAATGACCGTCCAGCCCGAGCTTGCTGGGGATTGGGGTCCCGCAGAGTATAAGTGGTCTCCCCGGGACGAGTCTGTGTACATCATATCCGATTCCTGTTCTGACAGTCATTTGGATATCCTCTCTGGTGGTTATCTTGTAATTGGCAGTCGAACCTTCTACCAGCGCCACGCTGATCCCGGCATATTCCGCAACCATAGCGTCATCTGTGGCGGTGTATCCGTCACGCACTGCCCTCTCATGCGCTCTCAGAATGTCAGAAAGCCTGAACGTCTGCGGGGTCTGTGTCCTGTAGATAAGTTCTCTTCTGACAACATTAGTGTTCATTATAGGATATGTTATTGTTTCTTTCAATGCCAAACCTGTAACATATTCAGGTTTTTCGCAGTTTATCATGCGTATTGAGTCGCTTGATGGCAGCGCCGTGCAGGCTGCTCTGTATTTGCTGAGCGTCTCTATATTGCAGCGGATAATCTCCTCGCTGACTCCCGGTCTGGCAGCGTCATGTATGAGAACTATCGCATCTTCTTTATCTATTCCTGCCAGGTCGGCATCGCGCGAAGCCGCTTTGATTCCCTCCCTGACGGAATCCTCTCTTGCAGCTCCTCCATTTATGATCGCTATGCTTCCCGGCTCCCTTCCGGTCAGCCTTTCACATTCTGCCGTGATCACTTCATATACATCGTCGAGGGAACCGTCCTGCGGCGATACTACATATATCTTATCGATATAATCAAGTGAAGCGAAAGCATTGATTGCAGTCCCGAGCACAGTTGAGCCACCATAAGGAAACAGCTGCTTTGGCACATCCATTCCCATGCGTGTACCTTGGCCGGCTGCAACTATGACTGAACATATCCAGTTTGATACTTTTTCTACCATAATCTCCTTATACAAATGCAAATGGCCGATTCCCTCACTAGCTCCGGGCTATATATTGGTTTCGACCATCTCGTCTGCTTCTTCCATCGTGTATCCACCGGAGTAGATCAGTTCGCTTTCAAGTATCTGCTTTGCTGTACTGAGAAGTTTTTTCTCTCCGGTCGAAAGCGGTTTAAGTCTGTCCGTTCTGACGAGATTCCTTACTACCGCTGCCACTTCCAGGATGTCTCCTGTCTGCATCCTCTCGGTGTTCTCGCGGTATCGTTTGTTCCAGTTGGGGTTCATCGGTTCGGTGTCTTGCTTAAGCACCTCAAGCACCTCACCGATGCGTTCGGGATCGATTATGTGCCTCACGCCCAGCTTTTCGGTGTTGTCAACAGGAACAGATGCCTCCATCCGGCAGTAAGGAAGCGACACATTATAATACATGCGCATCTCACCGAGAAACTCCTTCTCAACTATCTCGGTTATGATGCCCGCGCCGTACATCGGATATACAATGTAGTCGCCAATTTTGAACATAGACGCTTTCCTCCTTTTACAACATCATTATAGCGTCTTTTGTTTCAAAAAGCAAACAAAAATAAACATGTAATATTATCACCCTATATAAAGGTTGTCAATACAATATGTGTCTGTTTGACGACTCGGCCTGCGCATTATTACGGATAAGTCTTACGCTCAGGGCAGTTTTCCACCCTGCTATGCATACCAATTCACCCTCTCTGTATGATATAATGACGCCAAATATGATTTGTGAAAAAACGGAGGATTTCCGATGAAGAAAATACTGATAGTAGATGACGAAGAAAAGATCCGCGAGGTCATAAGAGAATACGCGGAATTCAGCGGTTACGCAGCAGAAGAAGCCGCCGACGGCATGAGTGCGATAGGCATGGTGAAACTCAACGATTACGATCTTATCATCATGGATATCATGATGCCTAAGCTCGACGGTTTCAGTGCTGTAAAGGAAATACAGAAGATCAAGAGCATTCCTGTTATCATGCTGTCAGCCAGAGGCGAGGAGTATGACAAGCTCTTTGGCTTTGAACTCGGTATCGATGACTACGTTGTAAAGCCATTCAGCCCGAAAGAGCTTATGGCGAGGGTCAACGCAGTGCTGAACCGCAGGGATGCATCCGAAAGGAACGTTTCAAACATACAGAAGTTCGAAGGTCTGGAAATCAACATAGCCGCACGTACGATCAGCGTTGACGGCAAGCGCGTTGAGCTCACTCCGAAAGAATACGACCTGCTCTTCTACATGATACAGCACAAGAACATCGCCCTTTCGAGAGAGAAGCTTCTCGAGGATATCTGGGGCTATGACTTCTTTGGGGACGACAGAACGATTGACACACATGTAAAGAATCTGCGCAACTGTCTTGGTCCATACAGAAAATTCATCGTGACACTCAGAGGTGTCGGATACAAGTTCGAATACGAGGAATAGCGAAGCAAAGAAGAGAACGCTGAGAAATGGCTGATCATACCGGCAAGCGCGCCTCCAGAAGCGCAAAAAAAAGAGTTGATACCAGCAGCATAAAGACGACGATACTTTTATCGTTCGTCGTTTTTGCGCTGTTTCTGGTAATGGTGCTCTGGGGGCTCTCAAATTTCTTCCTCAACAGCTTCTATGAGCGCGCGAGATCCCAGGAAGTAATGCGCACAGCCGAGACGCTGGAAGCCCAGTTCAAGCAGGACCGCTACAGCTTCGAGTCGCTTGCTGTGCAGACCGCCGGCACTAACGACCTGTATATAAGGATCGACATTGGTGACGAAAGCCTTGTTTTCGACGGCACCAGAGAGGTTCTTGGCAGTGATGCGTTTGAAAGTGATGTCAGCCGTATTCAGGCAAAGCTTGCTTCATCCCCTGCTGTAAGCGTCAGTGAAACACGGCGCGACTCTTCGAGCATGGGTTCAAGACTGGTTTATGCTTCATATATATCAGCAGACGGAACAGACAGTATCCTTTGCATCATCGCGCCTCTTTATCCTGATCAGGTGACTGTCAGAATTCTGAGGGATATGCTTATCTATATTTCTTTCATCGTACTTGTCGTATCGCTGCTTCTGGCATTTGCGCTGTCGGTGCGTCTGTCCGCCCCAATCGAAAAACTTACACGCTCAGCGACGGAACTTTCCAACGGCAACCATGATGTGTATTTTGACGGAGCCGGATTTACTGAGACCAAGGAGCTCGCACGGGCGCTCAACAAGGCTTCCTACGAGATGGAAAAGACCGACTTCTATCAGCGCGAGATCATAGCGAACGTATCGCACGACCTCAAGACTCCGCTCACCATGATAAGATCTTACGCGGAGAAGATCATCGACATCACAGGAGACAATCCTGAAAAACGTAACTCCGACCTTAACGTCATCATTTCGGAGACTGAACACCTCAACAAGCTGGTCACAGATATGCTCTCAGTATCCAGCCTGCAGTCCAACAACGTTACGATGAACATGGAGACTTTCGATCTGGTGCAGGCAGCCAGAAGTGTCTATGAGAGCTTTCTCGCGCTTGCATCTTCTGAAGGGTTCGAGATACATTTCTACCCGTGCAAGCCGGCTTATGTTGTGGGCGACCGCACAAGGATGACTCAGGTAATGACCAATTTCGTATCCAACGCGGTCAAGTACTCGGGTGACAATAAATACATAGAGATCAGACTCAATAAAAGCAGTAAAAAAGTGACTTTCCACTGTATCGATCGCGGCGTGGGCATACCTGCGGATGAGATCGGTCATGTGTGGGATAAATACTACAGGACTTCCGCTAATCACGAGCGCGGCATTGAAGGCACCGGCCTGGGCCTTGCGATCGTAAAAGGACTCCTTAATCTCCATGGAGCAAAGTATGGTGTAGAGAGCGAAGAAGGCAAGGGTTCAGACTTCTGGTTCGAGATGGAGACGGTAAAAAAGCCGGCAGCGGAAGAAACAGAGAAGAAAGATGGCTAAAAAACCGAAGACCGTTTTTATCTGTACAGAATGCGGCAACGAGTACACTGCCTGGCAGGGCCAGTGTACTTTTTGCGGTGCGTGGAACACAATAGTTGAGCATAAAGTTGCTCCGGCCGAAAAGACCGAATCAGACACAAGAAGACGCATAGGAGTTGCCGGCCGTCCGGTTAAGCTTGGTGAAGTCGGCACCCACGACTATACCCGCATTGACTCCGGACTGTCGGAGCTCAACCGTGTGCTTGGCGGCGGAATCGTACCGGGATCGCTCACACTCATATCAGGCGAACCGGGCATAGGCAAATCCACGCTTATAGCTCAGGCAGCAGGCCGGATCGCCGATAAATACGGTCCGGTGCTCTACGTGAGCGGCGAGGAATCCGAAGAACAGGTAAAGCTGAGAGCAGACCGTGTACTCGGAAAGATCAGCGACTCGCTCTACATCTACCCGGAGACAAATATCGAGAACATCATAGCTGCATGCGACAGCATAAAGCCTTGCTTCATAATAATCGATTCCATACAGACGATGTATTCACAGTCGGCAGATTCGGTGGCAGGCAGCCTTACTCAGATAAGAGAGTGCTCCGGACAGCTCATAAGATACGCCAAAAACCGCAATGTGCCGGTGTTTATAGTAGCCCATGTCACAAAGTCGGGTGAGCTCGCCGGTCCTAAAACCATAGAGCACATGGTCGATACGGTTCTCAGCTTCAGCGGCGAGCGCGACAGAGATCTGAGGATACTCCGCTCGTTCAAGAACCGCTTCGGCACCACCGACGAGATAGGCGCTTTCCGCATGACAGAGGAAGGCATGATCGAAGTGCCTGATATATCCGGAAGCCTCATCGAGAGCACCGAGAGCGAGGAAGGCTCGGTAGTGTCCGCAGTCTACGAAGGCAGCCGTCCGGTCTTCTTTGAGATACAGGCGCTGGTGACCCGTGCGAACGTAGGCTTTGCCCGCAGAACAGCCATCGGGATCAGCCAGAACCGCCTCAATATGATACTCGCAGTGCTCGAGAAAAAAGCCGGCCTTAACCTGCTCGACTACGATGTTTATGTGAATGTCGTCGGCGGCATGAACACAGGCAGCACCTCTACCGACCTTGCAGTTGCTCTTGCGATATTCAGCTCATACAGGGGCAGGACTTCGACGAAGCGTCTGGTAGCAGCAGGAGAAGTCGGCCTCACCGGCAACCTGCGCTCGATACCCAGCGCAGACAAGATAATACAGGAGGCAGCAAGACTCGGATATGAAGCTGTTATACTTCCCGCAAAGAACGCCGGACAGGCCGGCAGGACTTCATCCGGAGGGATCCGCGTTCTGGGCGCTGCAAATATATCCGACGCCATCCGTATCTATCAGTCATAAAGCTAAACAAACGAAACGAGCCCGCTCATCCGAGCAGGCTCGTTTTTGCAAAAAGATAATATGCTTTTTCCCGTTTTATTCTATTCCGCTGAATGATACAGCTCGACCGGATCCCATCCTTCATCCTGATAGTATTTGATATCAAGGTGGTTCAGATTGACATAGTCAGAAACTGTGATCTTTCTGTTCTCAGCGCGGGCATCGCTGTCGCCGTATACTTTCATGAAGTCTTCATAATGCTCACCGAAGATCTCCTTGGCGCTTGATTCAAAGTCTCCGCCATCTGCAACTGCATCAAATGCCGTTACTGTGTAGTCTGATTTGCTTACATGCATGCAGCCCGGGTGATTTCCGCCGGAAACGCTCTTGAGAGTGTCTCCATCAACATTGTAGTTTTCGACCCAGAAATCTCCATAAACCAGTACTTCATCCTCCGGTGTGAAGTCTTCATGAACGATAATGACTGTAGGGATGCTGATCTCAGCTTCAGAGTACTGAGGAGCGATCTCCTCAACCATATACTGATAGCATGCTGCTTCGACCGGATCATCACCGGCATATCCATAGGCTGCGCCATCAATGTAATCAACTACTTCCTCGCCGTCTTCAGATGCTTTTACAAAGCGCAATTCCGCACCCAGAATCTTTGTTACAATCGCGTCGCCATCGTCCTTGAAAGTCATCTTTGCATCGCCCTGTGTCTTGAATCCATCACTGGTAAGTGACCATGTGATGTTCGATACCTCTTCATTTCCGTCTTCATCAACGCTGTTGAAAGTGCCTGTGCCGTCAGCACTCAGAGTCAGTGTGAAATCATCTCCCATATCTTCCGATTCACCGGCAAACGACAGCTTATCGGGTTTCCACGTTCCTACATATTTGCTGTCTGCAACATCTCCGCTTCCGCTTTCGCCTCCGCAGGCTGCCAGCGCAAATGTCAGTATCATTGCCAGACTGAGCAGTAATGCGAGTCTCTTTTTCATATATTATCCCTCCTTATCAAATGGAAACATTCCAATGTCATCCGTTTATACTATATCCAAAATACAAATTGTTTAGCATGAACATTTACTGTTTTTAAGACAAATGCTCCCGGATTTCTCCGGGAGCCATGGTGATTCTTTTAAGCCGCAAAAGCAAACTGTTTTATTGTTTGAAGTGCTTGCCGGATGTTCCTCCGTCGTGAGCTCCTGTCTTTGCGTTTTTTGCAGCCAGCTTCTCTTCTTTCGCAGCCTCTTTCGCTTCTTTACGGGCGAGCTTATCATCTATCCTCTGGTTCCATGCAGCCGCGTCATCTTTTTTCATCCTGCTGAACCAGCTGGTCTTTTTGCTTATGATGAAAATAAGGATCACAAATACAACGCCTGTACATATCTCCAGCAAAAGATCATGCATAGTTGTGTTGCTTTCGATCGTTGCCAGATTCATTCCCTGCATGTAGAAGATCGTCATATTATTGGCGATATGGTACGCCGAAGAAACCTCTATGCCCCTGCCGGTCCATGCACTGAACGCAAACACACAGCCGCTGACGAAGATCCCGATCTGTCCTATCGTATTGTATGGGTGCATCAGCGCGAAGATGGCTGACTGAAGTATCACTGCTATAATCGGCAGCCTGAACCACGATCCGAGAGTCTGCATAAGAAGTCCGCGGAACGCATACTCCTCAGCGATGCACTGAAACGGTCCCAGAATAGTTACTACTGCAAAGCTTGCAATAGTGAATTTCATCTGGAAGTTGCCAAGATTGTGATAATAAAGCAGATTGTCAATTATGATAGGTATACCGATGCAGACGAACGCCACAGGGAACGTTCTCCAGAACACCTTGCTGCTCCATCCGCCCCTTGAAGACGAATAGGACGAAAACGGTCTGTCACGCACTATTGCCGATGCCAGCCACAGCGCAGGTATCATAACCGCAACGCTGCCGAGGCTTACAATGGACTGCGACGCATTTGCAAGTTCCATGGCGTCATAGCTATTTGCAAATATGATTGTAAGTCTCTCTATGAAAATATCAGGCGTTGCTCCCTGTCCGGCAACGACCACCATTCCTGCCATAAGGAGTCCGGCGAAAAGAATATAGAAAATAAAAAACAGTACAGCCACGATGATCGGCTTATACCATTTATAAGACTTGAACTGTCTTCCGTAAACCGGATATGAATGTTCCTTGGCATTTGAGCTATCAATCTTTGACATTATTAGCCCCCTCAGCATCGAACAATCTGTGTTTCGACGCTATTATTTTCTAAACAAGAGCCCTCTTCCGCTGTAGGAAAAGGGCTCATTTTCGATTTATGGAAAAAGCTATTACTTCTCTTCCTGTTCCTTCTTGTAAGCTGCGATAACCTTGTCTGCCAGGTTACCCGGAAGCTCTGCATATCTTGCGAACTCTACAGTGAAGGATCCTCTTGCCTGAGTCATCGATCTGAGCGCGATAGCGTAGTCGAAGAGCTCTGCCTGAGGAGCCTCAGCGTGGAGAATTGTTCCACGGTGCGAGGAATCCATACCAAGTACTATTCCACGTCTGTTAGGCATGTCGCCCATTACAGCACCTACATACTGCTCAGGAACTGTGATCTCGAGCTTCATTATAGGCTCGAGGAGGCAAGGCTTAGCCTCAACGATACCCTTCTTGAATGCGAGCGAAGCAGCGATCTTGAACGATACTTCGTTGGAGTCTACTTCGTGATAGGAACCGTCGTAGAGAACAGCCTTGATGTTCTGTACTTTGCATCCTGCGAGAGGGCCCTTCTCCATGCACTCGAGGAGTCCCTTCTCAACAGCAGGAACGTAGTTCTTAGGAACCGATCCGCCGAAGAGCTCTTCGCTGAACTCGAGTCCTGGCTCTGTGGATGGCGAGAATCTGATGTGAACATCACCGTACTGGCCGGCACCGCCGGACTGCTTCTTATGCTTACCCTGAACATCGGAGTTACCCTTGATGGTCTCTCTGTAAGCGATCTTCTGAGGAACAACATTTACGCTTACGCCATATCTGTCTTTGAGCTTAGCCTGGATGATTCCGAGCTGGATGTCGCCCTGGCCGCCGAGCAGTGTCTGATGTGTCTCAGCGTTTCTCTCGAGAACGAATGTAGGATCCTCTTCCATGAGTCTGGAGAGACCCTGAGCCATCTTCTCGTCTTCGTTCTTGTCTGCAGCCTCTACAGCTACGAAGTAGCAAGGTGTAGGGAATGCAGCAGGCTTAACTGTTACCTGCTTGTTCTTAGCGCAGAGTGTGTCGCCTGTCTTTGTGTTCTGGAGCTTACCAAGAGCTACCATATCGCCTGCGACTACAGTATCTGTCATCTCCTGAGCCTTACCTCTTACGAAGAAGACGGAACCGAGCTTCTCAGCCTTCTCTGAACGTGGGTTGTAAAGGTCAGTGCCGGACTTGAGTGTGCCCGAAACGACCTTTGCGTATGAGATCTTTCCGAGGAACGGGTCAGCGAGTGTCTTGAAGATGTAGATAACAAGATCTCCTGCAGGATCGCATGCGATCTCGATGTCGTTGCCGTCAGCATCCTTTGCTTCTGTAACGACTGTTGCCGGCTTTGGCACATACTTGCAGAGAGAGTCGAGAACTTCGTCTACTCCCTCGCCCGTAAGAGCGCTCATTGTCATGATAGGCATGATGTCTCCGTTGTGGATACCTGTTGCCAGACCATGAGCGAACTCCTCATCTGTGAAAGCCTCTCCCTCGAAGAACTTCTCCATGAGTTCCTCATCAGCAGCTGCTACAGCCTCGTCGAGAGCGTCCTTGTCATCAAGAGTAACACATGCGCTGCCGAACTTGTCCTGGATTGCCGAGATGACCTCGTCGAGCTCAACGTTGTCCTTATCGATCTTGTTGATGATGAAGAACGCAGGTGAATTGAACTCCTTGACAAGATCCCATGCCTTTTCTGTTCCGACCTGGATGCCGGACGAAGCATCGACCATGATGATCGCTGTAGCTCCTGTCGAAAGTGCAGCTCTTGCCTCTCCTGCGAAGTCGAAGAATCCCGGAGTATCGATGAAATTGAGCTTTGTTCCCTTGTACTCTACAGGAACGAGTGTCTGGTTGATGGTGTATCCTTTTTCGATCTCCATCTTTTCATAGTCGGATACTGTGTTGCCCGACTCAACCTTTCCGAGTCTGCTGATAACCTTGGTGTTCAGCAGACCTGCTTCAAGGAAGGTGGTCTTGCCTGTGCTGCCGTGTCCCAGCAGTACGATGTTGCGGATCTTATCGCTTGAATAGCCTTTCATGTGTTCCTCCTGAAATGTTGTATATCTTTTCTTTTATATCTCTTTTAGTGATGCAGCCGCGTGTTTTCAGCCGGCCGCTGATTAACTGCTTTAGAATTCAGCGTTGCCCGGTGTGCGTGGGAACATCTGAACGTCTCTGATGTTGCTCATGCCCGTGAGGTACATGAGAATGCGGTCGAATCCGAGTCCGTATCCTGAATGGAATACGCCGCCGTATCTGCGAAGGTCGAGGTACCAGTCGTAAGTACTCTCATCGAGACCAAGCTCTTTGATCCTCTGAACGAGGACGTCATAGCGCTCTTCTCTCTGGCTTCCGCCGATGATCTCTCCGACTCCAGGTACCAGCATATCCATAGCGGCTACAGTCTTGCCGTCATCGTTGAGTCTCATGTAGAAGGCCTTGCAGTCTTTCGGATAGTTGATGACGAACATCGGCTTCTTGAAGACCTCTTCTGTAAGATAACGCTCATGCTCGGTCTGGAGCTCGAGTCCCCACTCTACCGGATATTCGAACTTCTTGCCCGACTTCTGAAGGATGTCTACCGCTTCTGTGTATGTGATGCGGACGAAATCAGAGTTGACGATGTGGTCGAGTCTCTCCAGAAGGCCCTTGTCGATGAAGCTGTTGAAGAACTGCATTTCCTCAGGGCACTTCTCCAGGACATAGGTGATAATGAACTTGATCATCTCCTCAGCCAGATCCATATTGCCGTTGATGTCGCAGAATGCCATCTCAGGCTCCATCATCCAGAACTCGGAGGCGTGCCTTGCCGTGTTGGAGTTCTCAGCGCGGAACGTAGGTCCGAACGTATAGATGTTGCGGAACGCGAGCGCCATGATTTCTCCTTCGAGCTGACCAGACACTGTCAGGTTAGACTTTTTACCGAAGAAATCCTTGCTGTAATCGATGTTGCCCTCAGCATCTCTCGGCAGGTTATCAAGGTCAAGTGTTGTTACCTGGAACATCTCGCCGGCGCCTTCTGCATCGCTGCATGTGATCTCAGGCGAGTGAACATAGATGAAGTCTTTTTCCTGGAAGAACTTGTGGATCGCATAAGCTGCGACACTGCGCGCTCTGAACACCGCGCTGAATGTGTTGCTGCGAGGTCTCAGATGAGCGATCTCCCGGAGGAACTCCATGCTGTGGCGCTTCTTCTGAAGCGGATAATCCGCGTCGGAATCTGCCTCGAGCACGATCTCATCGGCCTTGATCTCAAACGGCTGCTTTGCTTCAGGTGTGAGCACCAGTGTGCCTTTAACTCTTACTCCTGCGCTCAGTCTGAATTTCGACACCTCGGAAAAGTTTGCGAGCTTGTCTGCCTCATAGACCACCTGCACAGGTGTGAAGAATGTACCGTCATTAAGCGAGAGGAATCCGAACTGATTGGAGCTTCTGTTTCCCCTTACCCAGCCGTATACCAATACCTCTTTGTCTGCGTAAGCTTCTGTGTTTCTGAATAATTCTCTGATCTCAATATCTTTCATTTTTCACTCTCTTTGCGCAGCTGATCGGGGCCGCGCGTTTTGTATACTAAATTTTGCCGGTGCACCGCACTAGCCGTAAGATTATATCACAAGCGGTCATATGATGTCATCAAAAAGCTGGGTTTTTCCAAGCTTTTTCAAAACGCTTCCATAAGACAGCCCGTGCGCACGAACGATAAGCTAAATCGTTGTGAGGAACACCGCTGATGCATCTATAGCAGCCAGCACTCGATCATGGCATCAATAAGTTTTCCGTCATATCCGCCCTTCTCGTTGCTGAATGTCATAATGAGATTATCCCAAGGTTTGATCCCGTAACTGATATAATCTTTCACTTTTCCAATATTATCCAGAACGTAACCGTAATCAGTCACTTTTCCAAAGTGCTCCCAGTATATGATTTTGTGATCCCTTGGCCGCATGATGGTGAAATCCGGCGCATAGTTTAGGTCAGGAACGCCCGTCTCAGCTTCATATCTATATGGTATCCCGTAGTGATCAAGTCTTGCCGAAATATACATTTCGCCTCCCGATCTCATATCCTCTCCCTGTGCGGATACTGACTTATAATCGTCAGCATAAAAAACATGCTGCTCGTATTCATCTGCCCATGCAACGGGATCTTTTCCGCCATAAAAGATCCCTTTTGACAGCTCCGGATACTTTTCACAGAATGACTGCATCACACTCACCTCTGCAACCGGAGTATAGTTTTCGATAGCTCTATCCAGCTCCTCCAGATTTTTTACGATGATTGGGATCGCAGTTTCTACATATTTTTTACGAACCAGCGCCAGGACCAGTTCGCTGTCCTTCGTTATAGCAACTTTGCGGGCTTTCTTCCGGTTGCCCGCTTTTGGAAGTCCTTGAACATAGTAATTTTTCCCGCCTTTCTGATTAACATAAAGGCTTCCTTCCGGCAGGGTCTCAGCTTCTCTTTTAAGATCAGAAATCAAGTCGCTCATCGACGCTCTCAGTGCAATCATTTGGTCTTTATAATACATCTTACTTCTCTCTTTCCCGGCAATAACCGTTGCAAACCAGCGGTAATATATGACGCCAGTCTCTCCATTTCACGCATATTCACAAAGATGGATATTTATTCTGCAAAAACAGTCTCCTGCCCATGCATGAAAAGGAGTTTAAAAAAATTTTCTTAAAACCAGTCTTATTTTACCACTTTATTAAGAAAAAAATGTGCATAATTGCCGCTCTCGACGAGATGAGCGAAAATTATGTTCTTAAATTTCCTATAGAGCCTCAATCGTTAACCTGATTTTTGTATTTTGCATATCGTTATTCAAGGTTTTTCAAAATGTATATGCATGTATAGAAAAAATCTCCCGAATTTTTCTGAAAAAGAAGGTGAATTTGCCCCCAAATTAAGAAAAATTTATAAAACTGCTTTTTCGTAACTACCAATACAACAAGTGTCTGTTTTCGTACAATGAAAAACGGATCTGACGTTCAGGTTAGGTCAGATCCGTTCATTTTCTATAAATTATATGGGAGCTCGGGATGCCTTGTGCGCCCCCTTTGCGTTCTAGAGAGTGAGCGCTATGCGTCCTGGAGAGCAGTCTTCATTACTATGCGATCTCGACCATGCAATCTCGAGGGCGGTCTTCATTACTATGCGATCTCGAGAGCGATCTCCATCATCTTTGTGAAGGAGTTCTGGCGCTCCTCTGCTGTGGTGTTCTCTTCAGGATAGTTGAAGGAGTCTGATACTGTGCAGATGCAAAGACCGTTTTTGCCGAGTCTTGCTGCATTGCAGTAGAGAGCAGCGGATTCCATTTCGATTCCGAGAACTCCCATCTTCGACCATCTCATTGCGGATGCAGCATCATCATAGAACATATCCGATGAAAGAATGTTGCCTACCTTGAAATTGGCACCGGATGCTCTTGTTGCTGCAACGGCTTTTTCAAGGAGTTCAAACGAAGCGATCGGAGCAAATGTGCCCGGAAGCTCATACTGATTTGCATAGCTGCCGTTTGTGCATGCTGCCTGAGCGATTACGATGTCGCGTACGTGGAGCTCAGGATCGATAGATCCGCAGGAGCCGATCCTGATAATATTCTTTACATCGTAGAACGCGAAGAGCTCATATGAGTAAATGCCGATTGCCGGCTGACCCATTCCGGAAGCCATTACCGATACTCTCTTGCCCTTGTAGGTGCCTGTGTATCCCTGAACGCCGCGGACATTGTTTACAAGGACCGGGTTTTCGAGGAATGTTTCTGCGATGAACTTGCTGCGAAGCGGATCGCCCGGCATAAGGACCGTTTCCGCGAAGTCGCCTGCTTTTGCATTTATATGAGGAGTAGGGATTGCCATAACTAGTCTCCTTTCTGCTGTAATTTATTACTTTACAAAACTATATTATCACAAATGTTAACGCGGATAAATGGGCTGCTGTGATAGCCATGCAACCGGATAATTGCCGTAGAATCATCGCCGGGATTATTGTCCGGTCTAGTCTTCGAGCATGAGGCGGATGATCTCCTCGTCGGTCTCTTTCATGCCGAACCTGGCCAGACGGCCTACTGTATCTATCGTGCTTTCGACGCCGTTCTTTACCAGACCGTCACCTCCGAAAAATGCATTCCCTTTGTTGTACATAGACAGCCCCATGAGTCCTGCTTCAACGGCCACAGATATCTTGGCGGCGCAGCTTGCCTTGGCTCCGTCGCAGACGATACCCGAGTTGATCGCGATCGCGTTTACAACAGTGTGCGCCACGGCTTCGACTCCACCTCCCTGCATATAGGCGATACCAGCTCCGGCACCGCAGCCCGCGCTGACAGCTCCGCAGTACGCTGAAAGTCTGCCTATGCCGGTCTTGAGGTGGGTGGTGACCAGGTTGGATACGCAGAGAGCACGAAGGAGTTCCTCATTTGATTTGTTGCGAGCTCTCGCATAGACAATCACCGGGACGCTGGTAGTGATGCCCTGGTTGCCGCTTCCGGAGTTGATGACTACAGGAAGCTCACAGCCGTTCATACGCGCATCACTTGCAGCAGCGGCATATGATCTCATGACATACTTGAGATCGTACTCATGTCCAAGCATCATGGTGCTTCCGATGTTTGCGCCGTAATCGCCGGCAAGCCCTTCCTCTGCGATTGCCATGTTGTAGCTGATCTGTCTTTCAAGAGTTTCGCGGACCTCTTCTACATCAACGATGTCTGCGAACTCGACTATGCCCTCGATGGTGAGGCAGTCTCTGTCTGTAAGTCCTGATTCCTTAGGCTCCTCAATGTCTTTCGAGAACAGGACTTCATCATTGTGTTTTACCAGCACTATATTAGTGTGATAGTCCACGATGCGTACGCACGCGGATTCTTCCCCGGCAGATGCAGTCACAGATATGTCGAAGATGTGGCCGTTGTTGACGTGCCTGACCTCGATAGGTGCTTCCTGCAGAAAAGCTCCGATCTCTTCGATCTGCTCCGGTGTTACATTCGAGATGACCTCGAGCTCTGCGTCGGCGTCGCCTGCGGCGGCGCCGGCTGCCGCGGCTGCCGGAATGCCCCTGAGGCCGCCTGTATGAGGCACCACAACGCTCTTTACGTTCTTTATTATGTTGCCGCTGACTTCTACCAGCAAACGCTCAGGCCTGGTGCCGAGCACTGCGGCAGCCTTAGCCGCGGCATAGGCGATGGCGATCGGTTCTGTGCAGCCCATCGCCGGCAGAAGCTCCTCTTTGAGGATCTGTATATATGCTGAATATCTGCTGTCAGTCTTTTCCATAGTACCCCCCTTTTCTCAGATATGAGATGTGATTATTCTCTGATCCCCTTTAGGCTGCATCCCAGGAACGCAGCGTTTTTATCACTTTTTTCTGTGCTCTTCTCTCCACTTTCTGATGGCTTCATAGCGTTCTTTAAAGCGCGGCTCGAACCCCTGATTACCAGGATGATAGTATTCCGTGCCACGGAGGTTGTCCGGCAGACATTCCATATCAGCTATCTTGTCTTCGGTATCATGGGCATAGATATAGCCCTTTCCATAGTCGAGCTCCTTCATAAGCTTTGTAGGAGCATTGCGTATATGAAGCGGAACAGGTTCGGCAAAGTGCTCGTTGGCATCGCGCGCCGCCTGCATATATGCAACCTCCATGGCGTTGGATTTCGGAGCAAGCGCGTTATATATGACGGCCTCGGTGAGGTGCACGCTGCACTCCGGCATTCCTATCAGATGACATGCCTGGAATGCCGCCACCGAGAGCTCCAGAGCTCTCGGATCAGCGAGGCCGACGTCTTCAGCAGCAAACCTTGTAACGCGGCGCGCTATATACATCGGATCCTCGCCCGACTCCAGCATGCGCGCCAGCCAGTAGACCGCGGCATCCGCATCGGAATTCCTCATAGATTTGTGAAGGGCCGAAATAAGATTATAGTGCTCCTCCCCCTGCTTATCGTATAGCAGCGACTTCCTCGAAGTGCACTGCTCAAAGTCTTCAGTCGTTACGGTGATCACCTCGTGCCCGTCCGCAGGATCACTCGAATGATCTGCGTTCAGCACCATCATATCGAGCGTCGAGAGCGCGGTCCTTGCGTCACCGTTGGCGAACGATGCCAGCGCGCTTACGACATCATCACTGATGCGAAGATCCTGGCCGCCGAAGCCTCTCGGGTCTGAGACAGCGTTTTTGATCAGCTGCGCGATGTCCTCAGGGCTGAGCTGATGCAGCACAAACACCTTGCATCTTGAAAGCAAAGCGCCGTTCACCTCAAACGAAGGATTCTCAGTAGTAGCGCCAATCAGTATTATGCTGCCCTTCTCAACGAACGGCAGAAAGGCATCCTGCTGCGCCTTGTTGAATCTGTGGATCTCATCCACAAAAACGATGGTGCGGGCACCAATGGCTGTCATTTTGTCTGCCTGCTGCATCACCGTCTTGATGTCTTTGATTCCGCTTGTCACAGCACTGAAAGTGATGAACTGCGCATCTGTCCTGGCTGCGATTATCTGCGCCAGCGTAGTCTTGCCCACGCCCGGCGGCCCCCAGAAAATCATCGAGGAAACACTGTCACGCTCTATAAGATTGCGCAGCACCTTACCCTCTCCCACGAGATGCTGCTGGCCGACGAACTCATCAAAATTCCTCGGACGCATCCTCGCAGCGAGCGGCTGATTATCATTATTCGCATTATCAAAAATACTTAACTGCCCCATATATTTCTGTTTTACATGTCGCGCAACATCGTCGCTTCTTTTCTATATTTTCTTCTCCATCAGCACCAGGTCAACATCTCTTATTCCGTTGAACACAGTCGGTATTATGTCGGTCTCGACATACCCGAGTGTGGCGTACATCCTGCGCGCTCTTTTGTTGCGGGCATTGGTATCTATCCTCAGCACATCGCAGTCCCATTCCTCAGCGGTCTTCTCATAGAACCTCACGAAAGCCGGTCCTACACCCATGCCTCTGGCATCCGGATCGACTGCCAGGGTATGCAGCACGCACACCTTGTCATCAGGTGCCTTATACTCCCAGTCACAGTCGAGATATACATTCACCTGAGTCTTGTTGATGATGCCTGTCGCAACCACCTTGCCATCGTATTCAGCCACATACATATCGTCACGCCCGATCGATCCCTCAGCTACTTCCCTCACGGGATAGATCCCCCTGACCCATCCCGTGGTGGTCAGTCCGGCCTCTTCTGCATCATGCGTACGGTCGTATATTCTTACTATGGCATCAATATCTTCCTTTTTTGCTTTTCTGAATCTCAGTCCTTTTTCCATTTATATATCCCTGGCCATTCTGTACACTTCGTATCCGTCAGAACTGACCGTCTCTTCCACAACCTTGAAGCCCTGCTCATTCCAGAATTTCAGAGCCTCTTCATTCTTCTTTATTACAGCGAGCGACATATAGTCATAACCCGCCGCCTTCATCGCAGCACGCACATCGGCAAAAATACCCGAGCCAATGCCCATGCCCTGCATCTCTCCGTCAACCATAAGCCAGCCTATAAACGCATCATCACTCTCAGGATATCCGGTGATGAGGTCCATTAACGCAACAAGAACGCCGTACTCATCATAAAATCCTACAAAGTGTTTGCAGACCGGAGAGACACCTTCAGGGACCTCGGAAATGATCTCCGTGAGGCTCTCTCTTGTTGGGATCCTCCCAAGATATCTGTAATATCTTCTGTTGGACTTTGCCAGCCTGTAAACAGGCGAAATGTCCGATTCGGTGATCTTTCTTACAGTGTACTGCGTCGACAGGGTCTGTATATCCAGACCGTCGCTCTCTCCCGCTTCTTCCGCACTGTTTCTGGCTGCTTCGCTGTCGATGGCCTGGCGGAACTGTGTCTCGTAGAGTTCCTTGTATGTACCTCCGAGCCTGAGAAGCTCTTCGTGGGTACCCTGCTCAGCTATCACTCCGTCCTTCACCACGAGGATCCTGTCCGCCTTGAGTATGGTAGACAGTCTGTGCGCGATGACAATGCTCGTACGACCGACCATCATCTGCTCGAGAGCATCCTGTATCGAATTCTCCGAGATCGAGTCGAGAGCCGATGTAGCTTCATCGAGTATGAGGATTTTCGGATCCTTCAGTATAACTCTCGCAAGCGACAGTCTCTGCTTCTCGCCGCCGGAGAGCTTCAGTCCGCGGTTGCCCACCTGAGTCAGATATCCGTCAGGCTGATTGCTTATGAATTCGTGTATGTTGGCAATGCGGCACGCCTCTTCGATCTCTTCCATAGTGGCATCGCTCTTAGCATACCGGAGATTCTCAAGTATGTTGCCGTTGAAGAGATACGACTCCTGTGTCACTACGCCTATCTGTTCCCTAAGATATGTGAGGTCGAAGTCGCGAACATCGACGTCCGCGATCTTCACAGAGCCTGCGCATACATCATAAAGTCTTGGTATGAGATTCACTACCGTTGACTTGCCCGAACCCGAAGGTCCGACTATAGCGTACATGCTTCCGCCCGGCACCTCGAAATTTACGTCCGTAAGGATCGGGTTCTCAGGATTGTAGCTGAACGCTACATGTTCGTAAGTTATCGGCCTGTTGTCGACGTCAGGTTTACTGCCGTTTTCAGGGGAAACGATCGTATTCTCTCTGTCGAAGTAGTCGAAGATACGTGTGAACAGCGCAAGAGAACGTGTGAAATCGACGGAGATATTCATCAGCTGCTCGATTGGTCTGTAAAGTCTGTTTATGAGAGCTACCGTTGCAGTGATGACGCCTACTGTCAGAGTTGTATCGATCTGTCTGATGA
The DNA here is from genome assembly GCA_017431685.1 of Mogibacterium sp. Classification (GTDB taxonomy): domain Bacteria; phylum Bacillota; class Clostridia; order Peptostreptococcales; family Anaerovoracaceae; genus Crickella. The sequence continues at coordinate 42,182 of JAFRKO010000033.1, read as the reverse complement.
TAAAGTATCCGCCTGCGAAATATATGAGGAGCGGCCCCAGCTGCGTGAACATTCCCATGACCACGCGGAAGAGCTGGCCAGACCTCTGCTCCTTGAGATTGAGGTCGGTTACCTCCTTGTTGACCTTTACGAAGTCGTCGTACTCCTTCTGCTCGCGCGTGAATATCTTTACGAGCATCGAGCCGCTGACCGACAGTGTCTCGTCTATCTTCTGGTTGAGCTCGTCACTTTTTGCCTGACTCTGCGTAAGGTATTTCCATCGTGTGCGGCCTGCTGTCCTTGTCGGAAGCACCAGCAGAGGAATGACCGCGATGCCCACCAGAGCAAGCGGAGCGCTCATGCTGAAGAGCGCCACCAGAGTCGTGATCACAGTTGCGACATTGCTAACGATATTTGAGAGCGTGCCGCTGATTACTGAACTCACGCCGCTTATATCCGTGTTCATACGCGTAATGATGTCGCCCTGCTTCTCCGTGGTGAAGAATGAGTGCGGCATGTACTGCAGATGTCTGTACATCTGGTTGCGCATGTCAAAGATGATGCGCTGCGAGATCCACGCGTTGATATAGTTCTCAAGAACGCCTACCAGCTGGCTCACCGTCAGCGCCGCGAACGCCATAAGCAGGAGCTGTATGAGAAGCTCCATATTTTTGCCAACCAGCGCTTCATCGACGATGCGGCCGGTAATGATAGACGGGAAAAGCCCGACGGTCGCCGACAGCAGTATCGCGATAAATACGAAAATAAACTGCAGCCAGTACGGTTTCAGATATCCCAGTATCCTGGCAAGCAGCGCCTTAGTAACCTTAGGCATATTCTGTTTTTCTTCCTCAGTGAGGAAGTGCATAGGTCCCATTCTGCCCGGTCCTGCCATCCTTATACCCTTTCCTCTCAATAACTCAGTCTGCCCTCTTAACGGCATGTTACTGCTTTCCGTAAGGGTGCTTTGCATGTACTGAGCAATACTAATCTGCAGTCTTATTTATTTCTTTTATGGCATCAGCACCCCTTCAGGCATGCCGCCTTCAAAGTACAGCTTATCTGTATATACATCTACGAATTCATCTGTCGGCACACCGTAGTCTCTATATGCGTTCTTATATTTCGTAGTCCTCTTTCCGTCAGCTCCAATCGTGATGACAGTAGCTCCCCTCTGCGCGCCGGAGTAGTTGATATCCTTATACGCCAGATTGTCTATTGAGTAACCGTAGCACAGATCTACGCCTCTGTAATTGACCATCGCATTATTCACATGATCATGACCGCAGTAGCAGGCTTCAAGCACATCAAGGCCGTCAGGACCCAGGGTCTCAAAGAACTTGTCGATGTCTTCGAGAGGTCCCTCCTTCGTGATACCTCCGTGCCATATGCGGCTGTCTGTGCTGTCATCTATCAGCTCATCCCAGACTCCCGAGATGTACTTTGTGTCTTTCGTGTCCTTCCAGTCGTTCTCATCGAGTTCCTCGTACGCGATCCTGTACTCGCTGACCGGGATGTGGAAGAACGCTACTGTTTCAGGACTTCCGAGAGCCGTGATCGACTCCGCCGCCCAGTCGACAGTCGAATCCCTGATGATGTCGTAGTTCCAGTCGAGAACAGCTTTGATGCTGTTATCTACATAGGCGTTGCTGTCGATAAGCAAAAGGGCCTTTGTCAGCTCTCCTTTTGTATTCTTCACCTGGATGATCTGATTGCTGACCGAAGGAAGATCTCCGCCGTCAGTGAAATTCTGATCGAAGATGCAGTACTCAAATCTGTCATTCATGTAAAGCTGGCCGAGCTTCTGCCTGCCGGTATAATCAAACACCTCAGTGTCGTGGTTGCCGAATACCGTTGAGAAGTACACACCTTCGTGGTTGAAGATAGTGATCACGTCTTTAGCCGCCATGTAGTTATTGAGCGTACCTCCGCCGTTGTAGACAGGTCCCGGCACCGCAAATGTGTTGTCGCCGTCTAGAATGACGAGGTCAGGCTTCTCCTTCTGCAGCATGGTTATGATCTCGTAAACGGTCTTGCGGTCCTTCTCACGGCTCCAGAATCCGCCTCCAAGGTGGATGTCTGTGAGCATCATTATCTTCAGATCTCTGTCCGTCGTGAAAGTGTAATAGCCCGTCTGCGGATCTTTCTCAGGCACCACCCTGTCCACACCGCTGTAGTCGACAGGCTCGAAGCTGCTGATGTAATGTCTCAGATGGAGCGACACTCCGTAGTTCACAAGCATAGCTGAACCGGCGAGGACTGCCGCAACGATCACGATCCACACAGGGATCTTCCACCAGAGTCCGCGCTTTTTCCTCTTTTTTGCCTCCGGCGCCAGGTGCTTTTCGGTTCTCTTTTCTCTACTCATCATTTTCACCCTTCAAATGAAACCCTCATTACAGCTCTACCGGTACAGGTTTGCTGATCGGCTCGTTCATCACTTCAGGATGCTCGAGCATGTACTTTGCAATGCGCAGCGACTTCGCATAATAGAATCCGTCTGCGAGTCTTTCGTCGATCGTGAACGTGCAGTTGATAACGTCTCTCGGCTGCCATGAGCCGTCTTCCATCAGCTTCTGCTCTTTGTGGAGCACACCTATGGTTATCATAACCGAGCATGTTCCGTAATTGCTCAGATGGTGATAGCAGGAATCCGACCTGATGGATCCGAGGTTCGAGAGAAGCACGGATGAGTAGTTCGGATCACCTGCAGTAAGCGCCTTAGGCATGATGCCGTGGTATTCAAGTCTTCTGAGAGTGCCGAAAAATGCCTCCAGGAAAGGCCTCGGCAGACTGCCGAAGAAATCCATGAGCTTGTCGAGATCGTTGCTCTTCTCCTTGCGCACCTTCTTGACATCGCCGACGATGAGCCTGGAGATCGAGTCGAAATTCATGTCCGGATCGACCTTGAGGAACATCAGCGTCTCCTCTGCTTCGTCCTCGAATTTCTGCTTCACCACGAAGGACAGCGTGATGTCAGGTCTCTCATAATATGTTCTGCCCGAGATGAAATAGTTCAGCTTGGGTCTGTGGTAAATCGTCCTCGCGACCGCTGTGCAGATAGCATGGAAAATCTTGAGGTTGGTCCCCTCCTTCTCATTGCGCTCTGCCATGTACTTCACCAGATCCGTGACATCGAACTGCTCTGTCATGGATACCTCTGCCTCAGTTCTCTTAGGCATGATGTACGGCAGTATATTATGATATCCGTCCGGCCATCTTACTCTTTTTCCGTCTCTTCTCTTGTTTCTCATTTTATTTCCTCTCTAATTTTCAGACCGGTTTCCGGCCGGTCATTTATTAACATTTTATTGAAATTTTGCCGTTTATACGGCTGCTATTTGAGCTCAAGCTGCTTCAGCTTTTTATCGCTGTATTCCTCAATCTGCTTCCAGAGTCTGTGAAGCTGCTTTTTGTGCACGCAAAGCTTCTCAGTGCAGTTGCTGCACTTGAGATACGCATTGGTGTGTTCGGAGAACCTCTCAGGATGCAGGTAGAAGGTGACCTCCCACCTGATCAGCAGGGCGATCGACAGCACCAGAAGACTCCATGTGTATGTCTTGCTGACGAAGAACAGCGGCGTGAACATCATCGCGAAGTCCCAGTTATATATGCGGCACGCGCTGCAGCATTTGTTTTTCAGGAACCACGACTGGAACGGGCAGAAGAACATGATGCATATCATGTCACATACAGAGTACGCTCCGCAGAGCAGTATCATTATGCCGTCGTCGAGTATGCCCATCATGTGCAGCATGCCGAATATACCGTTGAATACTATCCAGATGAGCACCACAAGCATCGTGGCGTTGTTGTCATGCACTATCACATCCGTTTCGCCGGTCTTTATATAGTTGCGCGCGAACTGCTTCTGGCAGCCCGGGCTTTCGATCTTTGCCGGGAAGAACCGGAATATCATCTCTATGACGTAGACCGTCCATACGAATACGATGATGCCCGGAAGCTTCTCGATCCCCATCACGAATGGCTGATGGTAAATAAACCTGTACCTGACATATGCAAATATCAATAACAGGAACAATATCGATCTGTATATCAGACGGGTCCAGTGCCAGATACCTACAGGCGTAAGCTTTTTCTTCTTTTTAGTCCCCATTTTCGAATCCTTCCTTTATCAAAGCTTCTTTCACAAGCTGCAGCCTTCCCAACAGGTCAGCGAATCAGTCAGCTTGCTTTTCACTCTCAGGAATGTCCTCAAATTTCGGCTTGTACTCCTCGAGTTTTTTCTCTCCGGCCATAAGTGCTCCAATAATAACCGTCCACACTGCAACGCCTGCAGCTGCGCCAATGCCCTGTGCCACTCTGCGGCGTCTGTTTCTCTTCAGGATCTTCTTCATCCTTTTTTCAGTCATTTCATTCCTCCTTGCCATCTCCGCGAGTGAGCTCCTCCAGCTCCTCCGGCGTTATCTGTTCAAATACCGGGATACTGCCATCCCTTTGCGCTGTCCTGAACTCATCAGCCGACTTTATGGTCCATGACACTTCGTCATAGCCCTTCCTTCTGATGATAGACTTCAGGACCGGGTTTTCTCTGTCTGCGAATTTATATGCGATGAAATCCGGCTTCGTGAACCTGTTGAGCATCAGATTCGTCAGAATCACCACCTGGTAAAACGGAAGCCCCTCACTGCTCTTAAAGAAGTTCTGCGAGAGCTGTCCTCTGATGACCTCCGGCCTCAGTCTGCGGTATTCGATCAGTGCCCGCGGATCGAAGCTCTCGACCACATACTCGCCAGTGTAGCTGTCGAGCCTTTCGGCGACCGCTCTCGCAAGCGCCTTGTGATTGCCCTTCACGCACTTCAGCTCTATGAGGAGCGGAAGGCCTGTATCTTCGTAAAGGTTCAGCACCTCGTCGAATGTAGGGATCACCTCGTCCGTACCTTCTAGCCTGAGCTTTCTCAGGTTGGTAATGTCGTAAGCCTCTATGCTGCCCTTCACACCCGTCTGGCGTTCAAGGTCGTCATCGTGGAAAATCACGAGCGACCCGTCCGCTATGAGGTGCACATCGAACTCCGAAGGAAGTCCGTATTCCACCGCGCGGCGGAATGCCGCCATCGAATTCTCCGGTATCTGCGGTTTATCGTGATAGCCCCTGTGCGCATATCGCTCAGCAAGCTTAAAAGGCCGTTTTGAGTGTCTCATCTTTTTCGAATGTTTTACACTACTCATTAAGATCTTCCATATCTTCGTATGCTTCGAGTCCGTGTTTCACCTCAGGGGCCGCGTCACCGTGCTTCACCTGGGTCATGGTCATGAAGCTGAAGAGCACAAACAGCGCCGCATATGGGAACAGCACTTTATAGCTGATGTTCCTCATGAGGAATCCCGCAAGTATAGGTGTGACCACCTGCGCCGCCATGGATGCAGTATAATAGTACCCTGTGAATTTGCCTATATCCGAGCCTCTGCACATCTCAACCACCATAGGCAGCGAGTTGACGTTGATAGCCGCCCAGGCGAATCCGACGAGCGCGAATACAACGAACATTATCACGTTTATATTACTGAATGCCGTGGTCAGGAAATACCCTGCCGCGAAGCATGATGCCAGCAGCACGATACCGATCATTATAGTCCTTTTACGGCCTATCCTATGAGCCAGGCTGCCGATAGGGATATACGAGATGATGGCTCCGCCTGTCGCTATGAGCAGGCATGTGGACGCCCCGCCGAGGCCCTGCCCCATCACCTTGTCGACGTATGTCGTGAACCATGTCGTGATTCCATTGTATCCGATGAACCACAGCGCGATCGATGCCAGCAGGAACCCGAGACTTCTCTTTACTTTCGCCGGAAGCACCTCATTGCCGCTACCGTCGTCTTCAGCGAGATTCCACTCCGGATGCTGCGCCTCGAGCGCCTGATTCTCCGCGACCAGCTTCGGCTCGTTGATGGTGAGCTTCATCACGATGATTGATACCGCCATAATGAGCGCTACCACTATGAACAGCGGCTGGTAATTCACGTGATCGAGTCCCTGCACCTTTGAATTCGGATACATAACCGCAGCGATGGCCAGATAAATGATGCCGCCGACAGCTCCCATCAGGTTTATTATGGCGTTTGCGCGCGAGCGCAGCGGCTTCGGTGTCACGTCAGGCATCAGCGCTACCGCCGGCGACCTGTATGTGCCCATCGAGATAAGCAACAGGCCGAGGGCCACCACGAAAGCGACCATCTTGCCCGTGCTCGCCGCCGCATAGTACGAATTATCGAGCAGCGGCAGAATATTCAGAAGTATCACCGCAGCGAGTGTTCCGCCGAGTATGTACGGAGTCCTCTTTCCGAGCTTCGTGTTCGTTCTGTCTGAAAGCGTGCCGAAGAACGGAAGCAGGAACAGAGCCAGCACGTTATCGGCAGCCATTATTGCTCCCGAGAACGTCTCATTAAGATGGAATGTCTTTGTGAGTATCAGCGGAACAACGTTATCGTACATCTGCCAGAAAGCGCAGATCGACAGGAACGCAAGTCCCACCAGCACCGTCCTTTTATTGTTGAGTTTCATGTTGAAAATTCCTGTTTTTCTCTATTTTTTACTAGTAAGCAGCAGCGACGGACAGGCACAGGCCATCACTCCTCCGGGGCAGCACCCCGGCCAGCTCAGGCTGCCTCTGCATCGCAGCAACACCCGGCCAGCTCAGGCCGCCTCTGCATCGCAGCAAGTCCTTACTCCAGAAATCCCAGTTCATCCAGTACGGCCGGCAGCTCGTCAAAACTCCTGAGCGTTGCTACTGCATCGCTGATCTCTCCAAATCCATAGGAGGCATATATACATTCAATGCCGGCCTGATGAGCCGCATCCGAGTCTTTCTGTATATCACCCACATAAATGCCCTTAGAAGCGCCATTGCGCTCCATTACCAGCTTGATATTATCTGCTTTGAGCATCATTGTGCGGCCCCATTCCTCATAGTCTATGAAGTACTTCCACATATCCATAGAGTCGAGGAAAGCCTTAATGTAGCCCTCCTGGCAGTTGCTGACGACAGCCATCTTAACCCCCCTGTCCTTCAGCATCGCAAGAGTCTCCTCTACACCATCAAAAAGGGTAGCTCCAGTCTCGGTGATATACTCGTTCTCGTACACTTCACAAAGACGTGACAGGCGATAGCGCTCCTCCTGCGGGAAATCGCAGAAAAGGATATCTGCTATTTCGTTCATAGTCTTTCCCTGAACGGGTTCGATATCTGCAGCAGTGAGCCACCCTTTGCGGTCTGTCTCCCTCTCAATTACAATGTTCCACGATTCAGCTATAGGTACCGTCGAGTTCCAGAGCGTTCCGTCTAAATCAAAAATGACCATATATCCTCCCCAAACAATTAATTTATTTCAAAAATCACAGCTATGAGGTCACTGCAGCAACCATGCATCTCACTCAATTGAAAACTTCACGGTCACAGTCTTGCTGCTCACACAATTGAAGCCTTCATAGTCATAGTCTTACAGCTTCTGCAAGGAGAACCCTATAGTCCTCCCAATTATAATAAGTATACCATAACAGCGTGTTTCATAGTTATTTGATGCATGTACATATAGATCTGTTTTTGGAGTATTCACAAACGGTATTTCTCCATCCAAATAAAAAGAGTCATTGCAGACATTCTGGGAATCGGGAATCAGAAGGCATGCGAAAACAGTAAAAACTCCCTTAAAAGGGAGTTTTGTTGTTATATCAGTTCAGCTCGCAAGCGCCGATGTTCGCTGTTTGTCAGTTACTTTGCCTATCCGGATCAGCAGGTTGTTGAGGTTAAACATCGAGGTGTAGCTCACCTCGTCGGCTTCAGCCATGATCATCCTGATCCCTATATTATCGCTGTCATCAGGGTTTGCGTACATCTGCTCGTACTTCTTTCGCGGATCAAAGCTCCTGCAGTTATCCCGCATCCTTATTATGAGCTCATCGCCCTTGTGTACGATTCTGACACTCAGAAGGTGGTCCTTTTCATCCTTGGTGAAGCCATGCTCAATTACATTCTTGGCCATCTCCTCAACAGAAAGTGATGTCAGATATGCGATCCGGTTGGATTCTCCTTTATCCACACAGAACTGCCATGCCTTCTCTGAGAATGCCATTACTTCATCGTTAGTTATGAGGTCTGCAGATATCTCGTCACCTGCCGGCACCCCGAAGTTCTTGGGAAACATCCACAGATGGTCCCTGCAGCCATTCCGCAGATTTATGATAGCTATAAATACCGGCAGTATGAGAACCGCTATGATGCTTCCGGTTGAGACTCCTCCAAATATTCCCGCGGCAACATTAGTGCCATAGAAACTCACTATAGTCCCGCCGTATGCCACTCCATACAGCACAAGCACTACATTTGAAATGAAGAAAGTGATGACCGGAATGATGTTGTGGCTGAAGCACTGGATGTAATTCGCAAACACCAGCACTATCATCTGGAAAAGGAGTCCTGCAGTATAGGCTTTCAGCGCCGATGCCGTTCCCTGTATGACTGCCTGGCTCGCACTGCCGAGGTAAATTTTCGCTACCACGCCGGAAAGAAACCACAGCAGTACGCTGCAGGCCGCAGTGGAAATGATCTCGTATATAACAACGTTTTTTATGACTTTCTTGAAATTTGTTTTATCCTGTTCGGCCGAGTACATTCCCGCCAGCAGGAACATCGCGGAGACAGCGCTTCCCATCAGCGCATTTACAAAATAGTTGATCTGAACAGTTACGTTATATGCCAGCAGACCGATAGATTCCGCGCTGAACGTCGATATGCCTATATTAATGAGCTCTGCCTTGGCCATGAGCGTCAGATTATACCAGACGACTATGACTCCCGCAGCCAGTCCTATCCTGTTGACAGAGATCATCTCACCAAAGGTAAATCCCTTAAACGCAGGCTTTACAAGCGGGTCCCCGCGGTAATAGTAATAGGCAAGAACGGCGGTTCCTGCATAATAGCTGATTGATGTATTGAACGTTACACCGAAAACATCAACGTGAAACAGATTTATGCCTATAAAGTCTGACAGCAGGTTGACCACTACCATGACGGCAACGGAAATGAGCACGATATTGCGCTTACCTTCTATATGCGCGCCTCGTGTAAGAATCGACATCGCCGTTATAGCCGGCAGTCCCAGAGCTGTACCTCTGAGATAATCCATGCCGGAAGCGAACACTTCCTCGTCTTCCGGAACATGCAGGAATTCTACGATCGGTTCTGTAAATGTGACTGTCAGGAACATGACTATGACCGAAAGCACAGTTCCGAGAATCAGTGCTTCGCCGAGCGCTTTGCCTGCAGTCTTCGTATCTCCCCTGCTGAGGCATCTGATACACGTTACCTGAAAGCCCACCCCGGCGGTCGTTCCGATCAGCGAGAACAGGATCACGGCAGGTGAAACAAAGCCGACCGCCTAGGAAGCTGCCTCGTCCATAGTATTGCTCACAGCAAAACTGTCCATCATCGTTCCCAGCACCGTCATGATATTGGAAATGAAGAAAGACAATACCAGAAACCGGAACACTTTGGACGTTAATGACAAGCTTTTGTCCGGCAATGACGCTTTCAAAGTCAGAGCTCCCTTCCGGGGACAGTCCCCGCTTAGTCAACTTTTCCCTGTCCCGCTTAGATTCCTTTAACTATAAAATGATTTTACCATAAACCTCAGACAGGAATGCCACGAAAAAACGGGAGGCACCTGTCATTCCTACATGCTGTCTCCCGTATTGTTAAAAAAGCGATCCCATCGGGATCGCTTCGCTTGTTTTTGTCAGATACAGCAACGGCTGCTGGCAATGCCTATTTGATTGGCTCCAGCCTGTCGCAGACCGGCTCACCTGCTGAACCGCCGCGGATTATGTGATAGTACGCGTAGTCGTCAGGTGTCAGGTGGGCTTTCTCACGGATTATATCTTCTGCCTGCTCCTTCCTGTCCGGACGTATGCGCACGGAAATACCGCAGCTCGCCGAGATGAACCTCGGGACTGGCATTATAGTGACTTCAGCCGGTTTCAGCAGCTTCTCCGTAGAGATGGCCGCATGTGTGGATTCAAAAGTGAGAAGATAGTATTCGTCCATCAGAGTCCCTTCTTTTCGCGTCGGTGCAGAGCCGTACGCTCTTAGTTTATTACAGCTTGATTACCTTGCTGACTTCCTGCATCGCGCCAAGTATATCATACATGTTGCTTACGGTGCCAACCTTAAGATCGTCTTTTATTCCATAGAAGTTGAGGCATGTTCCGCATACGAGGACCTTTGTTCCCTTTTCGATAAGGGTGTTGAGGTTCTCTATGATCTGAGGTTCGTCGCCGGCAGGCAGCTTGACGCCTTCATTCATGAAGAGCACGTATGCCGGGATCTGCTCAGACTCGCTGAGTGTAAAGATAGCCATCTTAGCGAGGTTGCCGCCGAGTTCGCTGCTGTTTGCTCCAATAGCGTTTGTGTTGAAGAATACTGCATATGTGTCAGCTTCTGCGACGCTTGCGCCCTTGATCGTCTCGCCGTTTGCGAATTTAACGAGGAACTTGTCGCCGAATGGCTCGCTTGTAGCCTTTCTGCCAAGAGCATCACCGAGTCTTTCAAGGTTACCTACCTGAGTAGGGCCGTCAACTATGATCTCTACATCCTGCTCGCCTGCTTCAAGTTCTTTCTTTGCCATGATTACTGGGATTGGGCACTGCTTGCCGCCTGCATCGATTCTCATTTTATTACCTCCGAATTATTATCTGAAAGTTTTAGCGCTTTAGGTGCGTTTTGCCGCCGGCATCCATCTTGTTTCAATGTTGCCATTGACCATACACAGTAACTATACTACCTTTTTGCAATATCAAACTATTGATAAAAGCTATAATAGGCCCCTTATTTCGCATGTGCGATTCATAATTCTGAAGCAACGGCAGAGTTGTAAAGCAGCAGCGGATCACTTTATCAGCGTCTCTAAAGTTTCAAACAGTGCGTCAGGCTCGACCGGCTTGCTTAGGTGGGCATTCAGCCCAGCCTGCATGCTGCGCTGAACGTCCTCGTCAAATGCATTGGCGGTCAGCGCAATGATCGGTATGGTCTTTGAATCCGGCCTGTCCATCGCACGTATGCGTCTGGTCGCCTCCAGACCGTCCATCTCCGGCATGCGAAGATCCATAAGGATCGCGTCATAGTATCCCGGCTCATGGTTCTCAAAGAGCTCCACAGCCAGCTTTCCGTTCTCCGCCAGATCTGCTTCCATCTCACGCATCGAAAGAACCATCAGCATGATCTCCGAATTTACCATCACGTCCTCTGCCAGGAGCACCCTTTTGCCCTTCAGATCGGCGGTCTCCCTGAAAAGCTTCTCGTTTTTGAGGCGCAAGGCTTCCCTGAATTCGTCCATTACAGTACCGGCAAACAGCGGCTTTGAAACGAAGGTGTCCACACCGGCCGTCTTTGCTTCATCTGCTATCTCGTCCCAGTTGAAGGATGTGAGAATGATGATCGGCGTTTCATTGCCCACAATTGAGCGTATCTGCCTGGTGGTCTCCACACCGTCCATCTCAGGCATCCGCCAGTCTATCAATATAAGGTCGTAATCCTCACGGCGGCCGTGACATACCCTTACTTTGTCCACGCCTTCCCATCCGGACTCAGCCGTGTCACAGCTGATACCGATATGGCTGAGGACTATTTCCGCATGCTCCAGTGCTATTCTCTGTCATCATCGATAACGAGAACGCTTATGTTGTGCGGATCCGGTCCTCCAGCTTCTTTTCCGGCATCCTTACGGTCGGATTCGCCGAGCGTCACAGTCACGGTGAAAACAGAGCCCTCGCCTTTCACACTTTCAACTTCCATGTGACCGTTCATCAGCTCCACGATGCTCTTTGTGATCGGCATTCCAAGTCCGGTGCTTCCATAGCGGCTTGTGGAGGAAGAATCCTCCTGGCTGAACGCTTCGAAAATATGCGGCAGAAATTCCTCACTCATTCCGATGCCCGTATCGCTTATAACGAACTTCAATGTAGCTTTGCGGTTCATCCTCGGCCCTTCTTCAATCAGAAGCTGCACTGAGCCTCCTTCAGGCGTGAACTTGACTGCATTGCCCAGAATGTTGATAAGAACCTGCTTGAGCTTCATGGAATCCCCGATGTAATAATCATCGACATGCCCTGTGATCTTGCAGTCGTAGCTCTGGCCTTTGTCAGCGCACTGTCCGCTTATCATCGTGTTTACCTGTTCCAGAGCCCTCGAGAACGAGAATTCCTCCTGCTTGATAGTCATGCGTCCGGACTCGATGCGGCTCATATCAAGAATGTCATTGATGATTCCAAGCAGATGATGTGCGGAGTTCCCGATTTTCTCCAGGTAACCCTTTACCTGATCGCTCGCGGTAGGATCATTCATGGCGATATTATTGAGCCCGATGATCGCGTTCATCGGCGTGCGGATCTCATGGCTCATGTTTGACAGGAATGCTGTTTTGGCACGGTTTGCATGCTCAGCCGCGGCAAGAGCCTCCTGCAGCGCTTCTCTGCTCTCGGCCAGCTCTGCCTTCTGTATCTTTTCCCGTTCGACAGCCTCCTCGAGGCTTCTGCGGTATTCCTCTTTTTCATCCTCCGTTACAAAGCTGTGCAGGAGGCAGGTGCCCAGCATATAACCCATCGCATAAAACGGGAGCATCGGGTAGAACACCTGAATGCCGATACACAGCGCCATGGCAATGCCGAAAACACCTACAGTCATGTGGCGGTGTCTGACCGCACCCTCCGTTCTGGAAGTGATCTGCAGAGTGTATACAGAGGTCAGGACAAACAGAATGATCTGGATCGCAAGTGTAACGTAGCGCGCAGTGCCCGCATAGTATGTGCCGTTCTCATCAAAGTGGAAAAGAACAGGCCTGAAGAAATTGATCACGACGACTATAATTTCAAAGCAAAGAAAAAGCAGGCCCGTCCATGAAAGTACTGTCGCAAAAGCATTTTTCTCTCCAAGGTAAGCAATAACATAGCGTGTCCACAGCATGACCGCAGCCGCCATGGCAATAAAATGCACTGCCGTATCTGCGTACAGTATTTCCGTCAGCCCGTGCGACTCCAGGATACCCCATATCATATCGGTTATGAGGTAGGCCAGTGCACCCAAAAGAAACCGACGGTAGTCGCGCTCAGTATCTGTCAGTTCTTCTTTACCACGCTTCCAGAACAGATCACGGTTGGTGATCACGATCAGGATAGCAGATATGATCCCGATTATTGAATATGTCATGATCTTTTACCTCTCACCTCATCAGACGGTGTTATGCCGTTGCCTGCTCAATACATCCGATATAGTATTTTTCATTACCGCTATGTCTATAGGTTTTGCTATATGTCCGTCCATTCCCGCCTCTTCTGCAGCCCGGATATCTTCTGCAAACGCGTTTGCTGTCATTGCAATGACAGGGATACCGGACAGCCTGCTGTCCTGCAGGCTCCGTATTTCTTTAGTAGCATCATAGCCGTCCAGGACCGGCATCTGGATATCCATGAGGATCAGATCATAGGTTCCCGGAGATGAAGCAGACACCTTGTCAACAGCGATACGGCCGTTTTCAGCCGTATCGACTTCGAATCCCATCTGCTCAAGGATCATTGCCGCTATCTCCATGTTGATCGCGTTGTCTTCCACCAGCAGGAGGTGCATGCCCGTGAAATCGACAGATTCCTCCTGTTCAGTGACCTCCTGAATCTCATAGACATCAGCTTCCTCAGCAAGCTGCAGCTTCAGGCGTATGATCATTTCCGTTCTCAATTCTGCTCATCTCAAGAATGTCGTTTATAAGAGCCAGGAGATGCTGGCTTGACAGATTGATCTTCTCAAGATAACCATGCACCTCAGGAGTCGAAGACTCCTTGAGAGCAAGATTCGTATAGCCTACGATAGCGTTCATAGGAGTGCGTATGTCATGTGACATGTTGAACAGGAAGCGGCTCTTTGCGAGGCTGCTCTCCACGGCACGTATCTTCTCCCGCTCCCCGGCCTCATTCCTTTTCCTGACATAATCCTGCACATAGAGCATTATAGTAAGCCCGGCGAATATGATGAGCATTACGATTGCTCCTCCCCATACGAGATCGGCCTTCATCTTTCCGGCACTCTCCTCTGAGAGCAGGAGCTTCGCCAGCCACATGAGAGATGAATAAATAATAAGGGCGAACAGCACGACCCCGGAAGTGGAAATACCGCTGAACTCAGTCAGCTGGCCCTGGCGCGCTGTACGCCAGTAAAACACAAAACCTGCCAGGCACCAAAGGGACAGCATAAAGAAAGCCTGTCTCCCCATGGCTTCCATGACGGTAAGGTTCGGAACGAGCTGCACAACAACAAAAATAACAGAGACGACTGTTCCTATGATGCCCATAATGACTCTGCGCCTGTTGTTCTCTGCTCTTGCCATCTTTCCCGCAGCGGCAGATGTATATCCGAATCCTACGATCGCCCCGAACGACGTCAGGTCGACGAACCAGTTCAGAGTATTTCTTCCGAGAAAAGCGAGCATTATGGATAAGAGCATTATAAAGAGAATGCTGTATGCAGTTCTGGAAAAGCGTTCCGAAAGGATCCTGTCCTCCGCCATGGTTGAGAGCACTCTCGTTGTAGCACGGTAACCGCCGATGATGCCGGTCAGTATCGAAGAAACAGCTGTGATGGTCATTATCACGATACCCGCTGTACCCATGTAACGGCTTGCTGCATAAAATGTCGGCACGGAAGCGACCCCCTCGAGCTGATCGAGAGCGGAGATATACTCCCGCCACGATCCGAACCCGTCCGGAACGGCAGCTACACTTACAAGTACCATCGCTGAATAAGCACAGGCAGCTGCAACTATCGCAACTATTATCAGCGGGCGTGATCTCCAGATCGGAAATCTGAAATGCGCAGTGTCAAAAGACGTGACCTCAAAGCCAACGAATGCCCACGGCGCCAGGATCACCAGGCTGAGTACAGAATGGACCCTTTCAGTCCCTGCTGAACTGAATTCAGTCAGCGCACCGCCTGCAATGGCGTGAGGAAAGCAGACCACCGTTATTAAAATAGTGCCAGCAAAAAGCATGATCGCAAATATAGTGTGCAGCCTTTGAAGCAGCGGCTTTGCGATGAGGAAAAGAACACCTATAATTCCCAGAGCCAAAGCTGAGACAAGTGTCTCATAAAGATAAATTGTATTTCCTGCGACCGTATAGTGAAATCCGGTCTGCAGGCTGCTGCCGAAGAGCATCCGGACAATATAGATCAGAGCAGTGCCGTTCAGAAAAACTATCGTAAGATAAGAAAGACACAAAAACCACGCACTCAGAAATGCGTGGTCACGCCCGAAAGCTTCCTTGGTATATGAATAAATGCCGCCGGTTATTGCCGTCCGACCCATCAGATATGTGAAATTGCCGCCGATGATCAGCATTATGATCATACCGATCACTATGGCTATCTGCGTTCCGGCCGGTCCGGCTACAGGCAGAAAAGTATTGCCGGGCATAGCAAAAACGCCCCATCCGACCATTACGCCGAATGCCATCCCCCAGACATCGAGCGGTGACAGATAACGGTCCAGCGCTTTAGTGTTCTCAAGCTATTCGTTCATTTATTTCAACCCCCGGCGGGCTTTCTGCAGTGATCAGACCAGAGCCCTGTATTTCCTGAGTTCAGTATCTATCCTGTCGAGAAGATCTGTGTAGTCGATATCCTTGCGCGCTCTCAGCTCTTCAGTGATCTCTGCTATCGGATCTGCGAGAGTAGTCAGCGCAACATTTGACAGCACGCCTTTCAGTGCATGAGCCCTCTCAAACCCTTCTTCCAGATCTCCTCTCTGAACGGCTTCCCTCAGCTTCTCAAATCCGTTGTCAGCAAGAGCCATTCCTACCATTCTGAGATAAAAATCCTCCCTGCCGAGGCATCTCGCAAGGCCCTCATCAGTAGCAGCTCCAAGTTTTTTAAGATTATCTATAGTAAGCATTTTTATTCTCCTTATATGCGTTTTTAACTTAGCGATTTGCAACGATGATGTTGCTTACAGAATAACCCAGGCTGGTCCTCTGGCCTTCGCGAATAAAGTGCGAGCTTATTCGGTCCGATACTATCGAGCAATCTTCCTCGGTCGTGTTGATGAGCAGCACCAGATACTGGCCGTTTCCATATCTGGTGACCGTATCTGTATGCCTTACGCAGTTTATTATAGTGATCCTGAGCCTTTCGGAAAGCTCTTCCAGGCGGCTTCCCTCACGCATCGGATTGCCCTTGCTGTCGAGTATTGTACAGAGCATCAGGAATATCTTTTCGCCCGATCTCTCCATCATCCGTTCCGTGATCCTGTATATCTCCTGAAACACAGGCAGCGAGCAATAATAGCCTTTGCGCTCATAATCCTCCGGATTGCCTATTTTTCTCTGTATCTCCTCGAGCGATTCATGCCCCACTACCAGCTTGAGTCCTATCCTGTTGGTGAACTCTCTCACGTAGCTGTTGGCGCGACCGCCGTATTCTTTTACATAGGCGTCTACAGTGTTCCTGTAGAAGCTCTCGGTCTGGTCGAACCGGCCAAGTCTGCCCAGGGCCTCCAGAGTCAGTACCTCCCACTCCGAGAACGGATCCACCCTGGCAGCATATGTGCTCACCTCGAGGAGTTTTTTGTATTTGTGCGTCTCCCTCAGAATGTCAGCGAGCTCGTTGACGCAGTCCGCGAATATCTCTCTGTACCGCTCAGCCTCCTGTACGCACCAGATACCGGACTCGCTCCCGGCCAGAAACCTTCCGGCATACATTAAGGACGCGGACGTAAGCAGCGCGGCTTTGCGCTCTGTATCGACGCACTCCATAGCCCGGTTGAAAACATCTTCAAACTCCGCGGCATCCTCTTTAACAGGTATATCGTCGCTCCAGAAGTATATACCGCTCCGCTTTACTACATACCTGCTCTCGGGAAGGCCAAGCTCCCTTAGTTTTTTTCGCAGATTGTAAATGATATTTCTTATGGAATGCGATACATCATCGACATCGCGGTCGGCAAACAAAACCGCCTTGGCCAGATCTCTCGAAACACCCTGCTTTCTGTAATGAAGCAGCAGCTGCAGAAGCTGCAGCATCTGCGAATCACTCTGAGTGCCGAAAGACAGCTCGGAATCGTTGTATCTGAGAGAAAAGCCCCCGAACGTCCTTACGCTGATTGCATTATTCATATTTTCCGTACGGATTGCTTCTCCGTTCATTTCGTCGGCCTCCTATGCTCCGACCTTTTTCACCATGAACTCGTAGTTGTTGCACGATGAAAGAAGTGTACTTTTGGTGATGACGCCTCTTTTGTACAGATCGAGCAGACTTGAATCCATCGTGACCATACCGTCAGCAGAAGCTGCCTGCATCGCAGACTCCAGCTGATGCAGCTTGCCCTCTCTTATCATGTTGTGTATAGCCGGTGTTGATTTCATTACCTCAAACACCGGTATGAGATGGCCGTCAACAGATGTTATGAGCTTCTGGCACACTACTCCCTTTATGAGATGGGCCAGCTGGCCTCTTACCTGCACCTGCTGGTTGGCAGGGAATACATCTACTATCCTGTTGATGGTGTTGGCCGCGCTCGATGTATGCAGAGTGCTGAAAAGCAGCACGCCCGTCTCTGCTGCGGTGATCGCGGCAGATATAGTATCGAAGTCTCTCATCTCTCCGAGAAGTATAACATCCGGACTCTCTCTGAGAGCGGACCTCAGCGATTCGAGGTATCCCGGTGTGTCTATGAAGATCTCGCGCTGGCTTACTATGCTCCTGTTGTGAGCGTGGAGATACTCAAGCGGATCTTCCATGGTGATTATGTGCGCCTCACGGCTCCTGTTGATGCGGTCTATCATGCAGGCAAGAGTGGTGGATTTGCCCGAGCCCGCGGCACCTGTGACCAGCACCAGACCTGTCTTATTGTCAGCAAGCGACAGAACGCTCTCGGGTATGCCGAGCATTGCCGGATCAGGTACACCGAATTTGATGACCCTTATTACCGCGGCAAGCGACCCCCTCTGCCTGAACACGTTGACCCTGAATCTCCCAAGATCTCTTATAGAGAACGAGAAGTCATCGTCGTTGTTCATATCCAGGTTGGTCTTTGCCCTGCGTCCGGTCTCGTATATCTCGTCTATCAGCGCATTGATGTCATCGGGCTTCATGATGCCGCCGTCACGCCTGTCCTGAGCACCTTTCACCTTGTACGTCACAGGGATGCCTGCGATGATGAATATATCTGAAGCACCCTTCTGTATAGCTTCTGTAAGTATCGTTTTAAGATCCATTAACTTTTCCTTCTTTCTTATGTCTGCATCTGCTGCGCCGGCTCTATCAGAATCCCGGCCATATGCTGTTCATCGGATCAGATGCATTCCATATCTTGGTCAGCTTCCATTTTGTGACTTCATAACTGCCGTCTGCTCCCGGTCCTGCCACGGCTGCCTCGAGCCTGTAGCCTCCGTTCTCTGCGGTGAACTCGTAGCCGCCGTCAGCCCGAGTCACGCCGTCCATTTCCGGTGCCCTGCCAGCCTCCGCATAGCTCAGAAACTCCTCGCCCTGAGCCTCGAGTCCGTAGCGTATCTGCGTTATATCCGCATACCTCCTGGCCATGGTGATATCGGCATTTGAAGTCGCTACAGTAAGCACAGCCAGAGTGGTTATGACCATAGCTACTATCACAAGGAATATCGCAAGTGGACCGAGTCTTGTCTTATGCGTCATGACTTCGCCCCCTTTCCGCTGAAATGCCTTCCGGTGTTAAGATCGTAAATCTTATTCTGATGCTGCCCCGGTGTGCAATAGTACACCTCTATGCTGTCTGAAGCGTAAGAGCCTCCCTCTCTTTCGCTGAGGGATCTGTGCAGCACCACGCAGAAGTCTTTGCCGCCCGGATTTCCGTCGGTATCAAAGACTATATCGATCGATCCGCCCGCATCGCTGTACTCTGCAGACTGAACACCGTCCATGCCCTTCAGTCTGTCTGCCAGCTGCAGAAGATCTTTCTCAGACGAAGCGGCCTCGGCCGTGCTCTGCGCCAGCATCACCGCCTTAGTAAGGTGCCTCGCCTCGATGGTGCGTGCTCTGCTCATCACAAATACCTGCGTGATCATCACGATCACCAGTATCAGCAGTATGAAGAGCCCCAGCAGCTCGACTATAAACGCTATGCTTCTCTTGTTGTTCATTTCCTATCTCTTTGTATTGACAATAGAAACGCCTTCATCCGTAGCTACAGTAAGCAGGCCGTCTGCGCCTATATCCATATCGAAGACTGATGTAGTGCCTATCTCAAGTGCTGTCTCAGGGTCTATCTGCATCCCCTCTTCAACGTACTCCTCCTTGAGCTTTCCGTCCGCCAGGAACAGCCTGTGCTCATATCCGTCTTTGCTGCGTATAACGAGGCATTCGTAGCCCGAAATCGTTTCGATTGCCACCTCTCCGGTGTTGCTGTCCTTAACACAGTTGACCACATAAGAGCCGACAGCCCTGGTATTGCTGTTCATGTCCTGCACCTCGGATGCGTGCTGATAGCCCCTTGCCGAGAACACTACAAGACTCAGGATGACCGCAAACAGCACTGTCACCGTGATCGTCGATATTATGTCTCCGATGCCTTTCCTGTTCTCAATCATCTTACTTTTCCTTTTTATATATCACCTTGACCTCAGGAGGCAGATTCTCCGCGTATGGGATGTAAACGACCTTGTAATCCTCCATATTGACCGCGAGTCCGTAGTTTTCCACCAGATACTCAAGGCTTTCCGGATATGCTCCTTCTATGACATAGCACTGGAGCGCCCGCCTCGACACGGTGTCCTTTATAGCCTCGGCCTGCTCCTCAAAGCTGTCCTCCGCCGCCTTGTTTGCCCACGCGAAGACAGCTGCGATCATAATGAGCACAGTAATGACGATCGTCACTATCAATCTTCTCCTGCGTATGCGTTTTTCCATGTCAGGCCCTCCCGGCCAATACTATCCTATCGAGTTCATGATGCCGATCAGAGGCACCATAAGGCTTATGAGCATTATGCCTATGAATATCATCAGCACTCCCGTCAGGAGCGGTTCAACTGTATTCGCAATATGCCCTATGCTCTTTTCGATGCTGACTTTGAGGTTGGCGAGTATCTTCTGCATAATTGCATCAAGCATGCCGCTGCGCTCGGCCGGGATCAGCATTCTGTTGTTGGTGCGGTCGTAAAGATCCTCTTCATACGCGGTCTGCGAAAAGCTCATGCCTCCGTCCATCTTCTCCTTGCAGCGCGTAAGTTTAGCCCGCAGCTCATCTGTCTGCACTACAGGCATGCTCTTAACAAGAGCTTCATCCTGATGCTCTCCGCTCGAGAGGAACATATCGAAGCACGATGTGAATCTGTAAAGATCCATGCTGCTGAAAAGCTCTCTGAACGCCGCGAACTTCGAGAGGAAATTTCTGACATTGTCTTTTTTGCCGCCCCTCCACATCGACACGCCTGCCAGCAGAGCCACAAGAAGCACTGCCATAATGCCAAGCATCACTTTGGTAAGCGTGAATGATACATTGATGTAGCCATATGATGACGATGTGAGGCTGCCTGCCAGATTCTCATAGACACCATAGAACGCAGGGAACACAAGCGCCAGCATAACAACGAGAACCGCTATTACCATAAGCAGCAGTATTACCGGATACCTGACCGCGGACACCAGAGTCGCCTTCATGCTGTCCTCAGCCCTGTAATAATCAGCGAGATGAAAGAGTGTGTCCTCAAGCTTTCCGGTGTACTCGGAAGTGCTGATCATATCTACAGAGTAATCAGGGAAAACTCCGGTATCTTTCATGGCATCGCCGATAGGCTTACCCATATAAAGATCATCCGACAGCATACCCAGAGCATGGCTCAGCGTCTGCTCAGTCGACGGAGTCTCCTCCTTAAGGAGTGACACTGCCTCGCTCGCTGAAATACCGGACTTTATCATCATTCCCATATTCTCAAAGAAAGATGTAAGCTCGGTATAGCTCAGCATCCCGGATTCGGCTTTTTTCTCAGAACTCATCACTATAAGCTCCTTTCCATTTATATATAAGCTTCTCAGTACTGGAATACGTCCAGATAGTTGGAACCATCGCCAATGTAATTGCTGTCAGCTCCATTAGCGGAAAAAGTGAGGTCGAGGCGGTTCCACTCTCCTTCATGGACCTCAAACTTAACGGCAACCCAGCCGGTCTCCTCAGTGTAATACATGTTCCATGCGTGATAGAGATCACCGCTGTCTCCCACATACCCGAAAATAATCTTGGTAGGGATACCATGGCTGCGAAGCATGGCCGCGGCAAGCGATGCATAGTCTATGCAGATTCCCTCGCCTGTATTCATAGTCTCATCCGGGACAGGGATATAGCCCGGTTGTATTGTCGCGGCCTTTTGCTTATCATATTTGACTGTTTTGCAAACAAAATCGAAGACATTCGTAATGAATTCATTTGCATCAGCAGCTTCAGCCGCCAGTTCGTCAGCCTTCTTAACGCAGTCTGACTCAGTTGTATAATCGGCATACTGATTAGGTCTGAGAAAAGGCTCAAACTCATTGTTGAGAGTCACGTCCACAGAAGTTACATACAGTTCGCTGTACTTTGTGTCAGCGATGTTTTTCATTACCTTTATCGTATAGGTACCGTCACCGAGCTGGAAAGGATAGATCTGATCCTTTCCGATAACGAGATCATAAGTATATACTTCATCATCCTTGAATACCTGGACCTTGATTTTTTTGTCAGATGTGCAGTTGACGCCGAAGAAACCTTTGCTGCTCCTGGAGGTGTCTACAAGCACCTCGTAATTCCCTTCAGCTTCATCCTCATGAAACTGAGCGCCTTTGAATTCCGGCACCTCATATCTCTCAACAGTCTCTTCTGCACTCTCTTCTTCAGTAACCGTGCCGGCCTCAGTCTCTGCGACAGCTTCGCCGCCTCCCCCGCATGCTGAAAGAAATAAAAAAACGGCAGAAAGCAAGAGGCAGAACAACAAATATTTGACAGGTCGTTTTATCTTCATCTGCACTTACTTCTCCGTTTTCCAGCAAACAATATACATGGTAATTGTACAATTACTGTACTGCATTGTAAATAAATTTCGTCATTTTACCCGTCATAACTGCACAAAAAACCGGTCTGTTTCCCAAGACCGGCTTTGCTTTTCACGCTTTAATATATCTGGCAGCCCTTTCTGCCCGCTTCCTTCACCCGGTACAGCGCTGTATCGGCATCTGTGAATATGTCACCCTGCGGATCATCTCTGTCAGAGAACGCAACACCGACACTCAGTGACACAGGCGGCAGATCATCCTTCGGATGCTGCAGCATATCGTTGGCACGTGCTATCTTATTCTCTACCAGCTGCTTCATTGAGCTGTTGACTCGCGTCATGATGACCGCGAATTCGTCACCGCCGATCCTGCAGATTATATCCACCGAACGGAAGCTGTTCTTCAGTATCTCCGCTACACGTTTCAGCACACGGTCACCGACAGCATGGCCGTAAGTGTCATTGACCGACTTGAAATAATCTACGTCTACCAGCAGCAGGGCGATGTGCTCGGTATCAGCATTGCTCATCCACAGGTCATAAGCGCCCCTGTTGTAAAGACCTGTGAGGGCATCGTGAGAGGCCTCATGGCTCAGTTTTTCACGGGCAGCATTGTTTTCCTCAAGTATCCTGTTATACGTACGAGTTACGAAGCGGAGCTCCTCCACGCCGCTAGGAGGCACCATCTCGTGATTCTGCATATGTGCTACTATTTGTGTAAGAGGTCTTCTTATCATAGCAGTTATCATAACTATGAATCCCAGCACTACCAGCAGGAAAACGAGTGTCATAACAGTCTGTATACGAATCAGCACCGTCAGCTGCGCTGACGCTTTCTCAAGCTCCTGACTTGAAGAGCGGATAAGCGACTGGGTGCAAAGTCTTACGTTCTCGCGGATCCGGTCCTTGTAGTGCATGTAACTGTTGTCAAACACCAGATTCTTGGCGGCTTCTCTCATCTCTGAACGAGTCATTGACCTTTCCTCTTCTGACAGAGTCACCTTAGCGAGATCCTCAGGAATATCTGCAGGATCGTAGTCACCAGCTTCTATCATAAGCCGCATGGCCTTGTCCTCATAGCCGATCAGCTCGTTTGACAGGGCCAGAGCGGCGTTCAGATTCTCAAGAGCTGTGCTGCTCTCTCCGTTCAGAAGCTCTTCAAGGCTCATTACCGCCTTGTCGCGCCTTCCTACCTCATGGACCTCTTCATAGAAATCATTCAGATACTGTATCTCTCCGGTTACCACAAAACACCTCACGCGATCCGTCAGGTAGTCTGAGCCGGCCTCCATATCCGTAGCAGCAATCTGTGCCTCGATATAGCGGTCGCTGGCCAGCTTCATCTTCTGGTAGCCGTTTGACACGGAAACTTCTGTAACCATAAGTGCAACAGCTGCAACGAGAGCCAGTAATGCGAAGAAGATAGACGCAGTCCTGAGGTGAAGTCCCGGCTTCTCTTCTTTCAGGGCGTCCGGATCTGTCTTATCGCCTTCAGCCTCTTCGGCTATAGCCTTTTCAAGTTTGATCTCGCCATCCGTTTCCTCTTTAAATTCTTCGTGTATCTCAATTATGTCATCGAGCTGCAGAGCTGAAGCTTCCGCTGCCTGTTTTTCATATTCAGCTTCTTTTCTCTGAAGTATAAAGGGTTCGAACTCCCAGGCCGGTACAGGTTTTGAGAAGAAATATCCCTGAACAAGATCACACCCCAATATTTTCAATGCACGCAGCTGCTCCTCTGTCTCTACGCCTTCTGCAATTACCGGCACGGAAAGATAATCCGCGATACCGATGATTACTTCCATCATGTGCGTATTGCCGCCCTTTCTGAAAGCATCATGAACGAATTTAAGATCAAGCTTCATCGCGTCTATAGGAAGCGCAGAAACCATATGGAGCGACGAATATCCCGTGCCGAAATCATCCATCTCGATACGGAAACCTAAGCGGCGTAGCTTCTCCACCTTGCTGATGACATAATTCGAGTCCTCAGTATAAGCTGATTCCGTGACCTCAAGCAGGAATTCTTCTCCGCTCAGAGAATACTTATCAAGCACATCCTGCAGTGTTTTCTCCAGATCGGGATCAAACAGATCGATTCTTGAAACATTGACCGATACAGGGATCGAGAATCCCAGCCTGTCCTTCCAGTCGCGTATTTGTCTGGCAGTCTCTTCCCATACATACTGATCAAGTTTCTGTATAAGACCGTTTTCTTCAAACAGTGGTATGAAAGAGCCGGGACTGATCATGCCGAGTTCAGGATGAACCCAGCGCACCAGCGCTTCAGCACTTGCAAGCACCGGCACATCAGGCCTGATGTCGAATTTTGGCTGATAGTATACCTGAAACTGATTCTGGCTGACCGCTGCGGAAAACTCCTCGATCAGCTGCTCTGCATAAAGCTGTCTTTCATGAAACTCCACATCATAGTATCCAATATTTTTTGCAAAGTTCTCTCTGACAGTATCAGCTGCCATTTTGGCGCGGTCAAAACGCCGCTGCGGATCGATCGTTTTGTCGGCACGCGGATAAACACCCGCACGGAGATGGATCCTGCTGTCTCCATACTCGATATCCCTGAGGCTGTCTGCAAGACGCACCATAAGTTCTTCATAATCCTCACGGTGAGGAATATAAAGCATGGACGTGTCGCCGCCTTTGCGGCAGGCGATTCCTCCGCTCTCCTTCGCGATCTCCCTTATAGTATTGCCGAGCCTTGTCAGCACAAGATCGCCGTAAGCTTTTCCGTAACGGTCGTTGACCAGATGGAAGTGGTTGATATCAAGAAGCACCGCATCCATTTCATCCGCATCATGAAACTGATCCATCTGTGCTACATAGCTGTAGAAAAATTCTTTGTTATACAGACCGGTCAGCACATCTCTCTCCGCGGACTCGATAATTCCGCGGTCTTCCATCAGCTCTATAGTACGCCTTACACGCGCAAGTACAACACCGAGTGCAGGGTATGGCTTAGGTATGAAGTCGATCGCTCCCAGCTCCAGGCTTTCTATCTCCGCGTCCTTCTCACCTGTCATCACAATGATAGGGATCCTTGATAATACAGCGTCAGTTCTGGTGGTCCTCAGAACATCCAGACCCGTCATGACCGGCATCATTATATCGAGGAGGACCAGCGAAAGTGTAGTCTGATGCATCCTCATCATATTCAGAGTTTCTTCACCGTCGCAGGCAAAAAGGATCTCGTAGTCCTCTTTGAGCATCTCACGGAGTATCTCCCGGTTGATCGGCTCATCGTCTGCGATCAGAATCAGTCTTTTTCTGTCAATCGAATGCATCCCCCTTGTGTCGTCAAGCATTTCGGTCTCCTTTGTAATCATTATTTGCGAATGAAATACCGGTTTGAGCATATGCGCTCAAATTGTAAGCAATTGATACAGTAACTCTATCATAGATAACATGTCAGATTCCACCCAATTATTTGCCCCGGAATACTTTAATCAGGTAAAACGGAAACAGGAGCCCTGAGGCTCCTGTCCGTTACAAAGTATTAGTTTGTCTTTTAGTTAGCTGCTGCTTCAGCTTCCTCTTCTTCTTCGTCATCGAGTTTCGATGCCCTTTTGTTGAGTACTGCTGCAACTACCTGTGCTGCCAGCATGATGAGCATGAGGAGTGTCCACTTGTCGATCATTGCCATTGGCAGGCTCATGTCCTCAGTAAGGATGAATGTGATCGGTGCGGCAACTCCGGCAACTGCTCCTGCGATCTTAGCCGCAAGCATCTTCTTGCCTCTGTTGTCTTCCTCATCTTCTTCGTCCTCAGCCTTGTCCATGTTCTTCTGAGCATCATCGCCATCTTCTTCCTCATCTTCTTCCTCTTTCTTGCGGAAGAGTGCAATGGCTGCTCCGAGGGCTGTCACGATTGCGCTAATC
Source organism: Mogibacterium sp. (assembly GCA_017431685.1). GTDB lineage: Bacteria > Bacillota > Clostridia > Peptostreptococcales > Anaerovoracaceae > Crickella. The sequence goes on along the minus strand of JAFRKO010000033.1, from coordinate 16,259 downwards.
AGGTTGATCAGAGCCCATGTTCCTTCTGCGAGCGGTGTAGCCGGTTCAGGAATGTCGATTTCTGCTTCAGGTTCTGGTTCTGCTTCAGGTGCAGGTTCATCAGGAATTACTTCGCCGTCAACACCGTCAGGATCTACCGGTACTACAGTGCCGCCGCCACCTGGGTTACCGCCGCCACCTGGGTTGCCGCCGCCGCCCGGGTTGCCGTTATTGTTGTCAGGTGCAGGAGCCGGAGTAGGTTCTTCGTCAACGGCAGTAACTCTCAGTGTACCATTCACATAAGTGATGTCATACGCTGCAGTTACATCCTCGCCTGCTGCATTAACGATCTTCGCGTCGCTCGGAACGTTTTTGCTCTTGCCTACTGCTGTACGTCTTCCGGTGATTTTTACGCTTTCGATGCTGTCTCCGTCTGCCAGTTCGCCGTCTGTCATTTTATATTTCTTTACTCTCAGAGGAGTTCCGTCATATACTTTGCGTCCGCTTCCGGCAGTGATAGTGATAGCGAGTTTTCCTGTCGTTACTGTATCGTCTCCGTTCTTTGTCAGATCTCCGAGCTTAGCAGTAACGTCGTTCCTGTAGCTTCCTGCTGCAACGTCTGCTGATGTTACAACATGTGTAGCTGTGATAGTAACCTCTTCGCCTGCTGCGAGTGATGCAGGGTAAGAACCAAGCTCAACGCCAGCCTGCTCTGTTACTGTCAGAGTCTTTTCTTCGTCATAGATGTTCTTGACTGTGATCGTCCACTCGATCGTCTCGCCTACGCGGTATTTAGCGCCGCTCTTGCTCGACTTGTTAACTACCTTGTCATCAGGTACCGGTGCAGGATCATCAGGGTTTGTTCCATCTGTGACCTTCAGTGTTCCGTTTACATAAGTGATATCGTATGCGTCTGTGACGTCTCCGTCTGCTGCGTTAACGATCTTAGCATTGCTTGGAACGTTTGCGCTTGAGCCTACCAGAGTCTGGCTTCCTGTAACCTTCACGGAATCGATCTTGTTACCGCTTCCCAGTTTGCCTGCTGTGAGCTCGTAGCCATCGTTTCTCAGAGGCTTTCCGTCATAGACCTTTTTGTCGCTTGCAGCTGTGATTGTGATCTTGATTGGTTCTGTCTCGACTGTGTCATCGCCACGCTTCTCAAGATCGCCCAGCTTAGCTGTTACTTCGTTTGTGAATCCACCAGCTTTAACATCTGCTGCTGTTACAACGTGTGTAGCTGTGATAGTGACTTCCTGTCCTGCTGCGAGTGTTGCAGGATAGCTGCTCAGTGTGACGCCTGCCTTCTCTGTGACTGTGAGAGTCTTTGTCTCGTCATAGATGTTCTTGACCCAGATAGTCCATGTAACTGTGTCGCCAACATGGTATTTTACGTCACCCTCACTATTCTTGGTAACTACCTTATCATCAGGTACCGGTGTAGGATCGTCAGGGTTTGTACCGTCTGTAACTTTCAGCTTACCGTTCTTGTAAGTGATCTCATAGTTGTCTGTGACATCGAGTCCAGGCACATTTACTATCTTAGCACCGCTTGGAACGTTGTTGCTCTCGCCAACCAGAGTCTGAGAACCGGTAACCGTGATGGCATCCAGCTTGTCTCCTTCTGTGAGACCTGCCTTATAGTCTTCTGTTACCTCTTTCTTTACAAGCGCAGTTCCGTCATAGACCTTCTTTGCACTTGCAGCTGTGATTGTCAGAGCTTTTTTGCTGATCGTCTGATATCCGTCAGTCACTTCGAACGTTACGCTCTTGAAGTTCCCGCTCTTGTTGCTGAACTGACCTGCAGCAAGATTCATCGTGGTTGTACCAGCATTTACTCTGCTTGCAGAAGCGTTGCCGCTGAACCCGATATCTTTGTTTACATCGAAGAGATCAGTGCTTGCAGTTGCTGTGTAGCCGTTAACCGTGTGAACATTTCCGTCATAGACCGAAGTGTTGTTTGCACCGACGATCTTAACCGTTGCAACGATTGGATTGATCGTCTGATAACCATCTGTTACGTTAAATGTTACTGTTGCGAAGTTCTTGTTCGTATTAGCGAACTGATCTGCAACAAGTCCCATGTTGGTTGTGCCTGCATCAGTCCTTGCAGCTTCTGCTGTTCCGCTGAATGTGAAGTAAGACTCTTTGTACAGCGGGTTGCTGCTCTCAACTTTGTAGCCGTTTACCTTGTGCTCAGTTCCGTCATAGTCATTTGTGCTGTTGTTACCAACGATCGTGACTGAGACGTTGATCGGAGTTACAGTCTGGTAACCGTCTGTTACGTTGAATGTTACTTTTGCGAAGTTCTTACTTGTGTTAGCGAACTGATCTGCAGCAAGTCCCATGTTGGTTGTGCCTGCATCAGTCCTTGCAGCTTCTGCTGTTCCGCTGAATGTGAAGTAAGACTCTTTGTACAGCGGATTGCTGACTTCTACAGAGTAACCGCTTACTTTGTGCTCAGCTCCATCGTATGCTGTTGTGTTGTTTTTACCAACGATTGTTACTACAACTTCATCTACAGGAGTAATAGCCTGGTAACCGTCTGTTACATTGAATGTTACGTTTGCGAAGTTATCATTCTTATTAGCGAACTGGTCTGCAGCAAGTCCCATGTTGGTTGTACCGACATCCGTCCTTGCAGCTTCTGCTGTTCCGCTGAATGTGAAGTAAGACTCCTTGTACAGCGGGTTGCCGATTTCTACAGTGTAACCGCTTACTTTGTGTTCATTTGCATCGAATGTAGCAGTGTTGTGATTACCAACGATTGTAACTGTTACATCGATCGGATCGATCGTCTGGTAACCGTCAGTTACCTCGAATGTTACGTTTGCGAAATTATCGTTTGTGTTAGCGAACTGGTCTGCAGCAAGTCCCATGTTGGTGGTTCCTGCATTAGTTCTTGCAGCTTCTGCTGTTCCGCTGAATGTGAAGTCTTTGCTTACATCATACAGGTTTGAGCTTGCAGTTGCTGTATAGCCGCTGACTGAGTGCTCTTCGCCATCGTAGCTGGTTGTGTTATTTGCACCAATGATAGTGACTGTTACATCGATCGGGTTGATCGTCTGGTAACCGTCTGTCACCTCGAATGTTACGTTTGTAAAGTTCTTATTCGTGTTGACGAACTGATCTGCAGCAAGTCCCATGTTGGTTGTGCCGGCATTTGTCCTTGCAGCTTCTGCTGTTCCGACGAATGAGAAGTCATTGTCTACATCATACAGGTCTGTGCTTGCGCTTGCTGTGTAGCCATTAACTTTATGAACAGCTCCGTCATAGTCAGAAGCGTTGCTGGCACCAACGATAGTGACTGTTACTTCGATCGGGTCGATCGTCTGGAAACCGTCTGTCACCTCGAATGTTACGTTCGAGAAGTTCTGGTTTGTGTTAGTGAACTGCTCTGCAGCAAGTCCCATGTTGGTTGTGCCGACATTTGTTCTTGCAGCAGCTGCTGTTCCGTTGAATGTGAAGTCTTTGTTTACATCGTACAGGTCTGAGCTTGCAGTTGCTGTGTAGCCGCTGACTGAATGCTCTTTGCCGTCGTAGTCCGCTGTGTTGTTAGCACCAACGATAGTGACTGTTACTTCGATCGGATTGATCTTCTGATAACCGTCTGTTACCACGAATTTTACGTTTGCGAAGTTCTTGTTTGTGTTAGCGAACTGCTCTGCGGCAAGTCCCATGTTGGTTGTTCCGGCATCGGTTCTTGCAGCTTCTGCTGTTCCGCTGAATGTGAAGTCTTTGCTTACATCGTACAGGTCTGAGCTTGCGCTTGCTGTGTAGCCGCTGACTGAATGCTCTTCGCCATCGTAATCCGTCGTGTTGTTAGCGCCAACGATAGTGACTGTAACGTCGATCGGTGTAATCGTCTGGAAACCGTCGGTTACCTCGAATGTTACATCCGTAAAGTTGTCATTCGTATTAGTGAACTGCTCTGCGGCAAGTCCCATGTTGGTTGTTCCGGCATCGGTTCTTGCAGCTTTTGCTGTTCCGCTGAATGCGAAGTCTTCTTCTGTGTACAGCGGGTTGCTGCTCGTTACAGTGTAACCGCTTACTGAGTGCTCTTTTCCGTCGTATGCATCTGTGCTGTTTTTACCAACGATTGTTACAACTACTTTATCAGGCGATACTATAGTCAGTGCGCCAGGAGTCTTTGTGATCTCGTAGAATCCGGTTACATCCTTTTCACCGGCCTTTACGCTGATCGTAGCGCCTGCGAAACTGCCGTTATTATATGTGCCTACAGCTTTGCCTGTTGATGGTGTATAACCTGATACTGTCAGCACCTGACCTTTCGCAAGGCCTTCGATAATGTAGTCATCAGTTTCAATTGTGCTGCCTGTTCCGGTTACCGAGCCATCAATAGCATGACCGCTCTGATCCTGTCCGTTATAAGTGGAATTCTTATCCTTAACAGTAATCTTCAGCTGTCCGGCAGTTACCGTCAGTGTTCCGAGTGTATCCGAAACTTCGTAGTTGCTTGATTTAGCTGTGTACTCATTGCCATCTGCAGCCCAGATCGGCTCATATGTGTTTTTGCTTGATCCGACTTCTGTCTGCTCACCTGTCATTTCGATGCCGAGAGTATCGCCATCAGCAAGTCCGGTGATCGTAGTAGCGCCAGGCTCAGTTTTAAGAGCTGTACCGTCATATGCCTTGCTGTCATCAGGTGTAACGATCGTAAGCTGTGCAGGGAGGATATGCAGACGTCCCTCACGGACAAACAGGTTAACGCTGTAGTTGTCGTTCTCAGGAAGCATAGCTGCTGTGAAACCAACACTGTATGTGTAATCTCCTGCATCTGCCTTTGAGATAGCAACATATCCTAAACCAGGTGCGCTGCTGTCATGAGTCACGCTGCTGTAGTTGGAACCTGTGACCGGTGCACTGTTGACCTTTGCCCAGATCTGATTAAGGTATTTTCCGGCATATCCGGCATCGCTTATCATCACGTAATCTGCAACGCCCTTGCTGCTGTTTGTGAAGCCTGCCTTTCTTTCCTTGCCGTCGTACACCTCGCCTGTCCAGCGGTCAGGCTCGATACGGACTGTAACGTTGATCTTAGTTACTTCGAGTGTGCCGCTGATATAACGTACACTGTAGTAATTACTGCTTGCACCGTTGATCACAGCATCATGTGGAGTAACTGTTGTAACGCCCGCATTGATTCTGCCGTTGCTCCCAGCAGGATCAGCATTTGCAAATGTGTACTCTACTGATTTCAGCGAATGTCCATCAAGGAGTCCGTCGACTGTAACCTGATTTTCAAGTTCTTCCGCAAGTGTAAGGGCTTCGCCGTCATACATCTTGCTTGCGCCGATAACTGTGATCGTCGCCTTCTTTTTGTATACGAGTGTGAACTCAAGTCCGTCCCCGCACACATCATTTGTGATCTTGTATGCAGCACCGGCTTCTTCTGTACCGGTATGTGAAGCTCCAACAACCGCTTTGCTCAGCTCCCAGCCAGCGATCGGTGTGCGGCTGAGCGTGAAGGTCTTACCTACTTTGTACTGATGGACTTCCGGATCATGGATCGAATTACCCTCCATATCAACGTAGTGGACCGTTACTGTCGCATGCTTGAAGCTCGAGTAGTAGAAGGTGAGAACATTCTGTTCTGCATCCGATGTAAGTACGAGAGTCTTTTCCACCTTGTCCGGATAGAACTCGATCTCTGCCAGTTCCGGATGCTCTGCATAAAGCATTTCGTAATTTACAGCTGCAGCTTTCTCTACAACAGACGCTGCATCACCTGAAACCGTTTTTGTTTTGTCAGCAGCTACTTTGATGTTTCCGCTGTATTCATCATTATCGATTATGTAGTGTACAGTATATGTTGTTTCTATTAATTTCTTGCTGTAGACGAAAGTGATCACATTTTCACTGACATCGCCGGAAAGCGTCAGAGTATCCTCGTTCATAGCAGGTCTGTATCCGGTCACTGCGATCGCTCTCTCAGTCACTTCCTGACCTATCACGAAGTTCGGGTTCGAAACGATCTTTTCTGCAGCAACAGGATTACCATCTTCATCAACATACTTTACAGTGTAGCTCAGTGTATTCTGCACCCAGTGAGCATATACTGTTGTGTCTGAAGTGATCTGAGTATTCCAGTCAAACAGATCAGTTCCGTCTGCCGAGGAGAACCAGCCATCGAATGTATATCCGGCTTTGCTCGGATTCTCCGGCTTCTGAGCCTTGCTATACTTATTAACTGTCTGGCTTTCTGCCAGCTGGCTCGACGGATCGTCTCCATCTACGAAGCTTACAGTGAAGGATGGAGCATTCCACTTTGCATAGAGCACCAGGTTTGATGCCGGCATTGTCGAGAATGTATATTTTGCCGTCAAGCCGGAATCAGCATACCATCCGTCAAAAGTGTAGTCGCTGTCCACTCCGCACTGAACAGCAGTCGGTGTCCAGACGTATGGCGACTTATTGATGTTCGCATCAAACTTGACATTGTTTATAGTATCAAGCTTCCTGCTTCCATAGTAGTAATCAATGCTGAACTTGTCGCGGTCATAGTAGAAGTTGAATGTTCTGCCGCTGTCATCACGTCTGACAAATGTATAGCCTGTGATTGTCTTCGGGTTCAAACCGTTTGAGTTTGAATAATAAGTCTGACTGTATGTTTCAGATCTTGTATACCCATTATCATCTGCATTCTGGAAATAGTAGTTTACAGTATACTGGTTAGCATCATATACCCAGTCTGCATAATATGTCACTGACGTTCCATTTGTTGGGAGAAGCTCAGTATTCATTATGAGCTGTTTCGTGATATATCTTGTGCCCTGGCCATTCTTCTGCCAGCCAGTGAAATACCAGTTGTTACTATCAGCAGAAGGCCATTTCGAGGAAATATCTTCACCTATCTTTGTTGTGAATGAATATGTGCCTGTCGTTGTTGTTCCGTTCGGTCTGATGATCCAGCCAACACCGTCACGGTTGAACGAGAGTGTATACGTTCTCAGCTTGTAGTATACGTAGAGTACCGAAGACCCGTCTGCAGCGATCACAACGCTTGACGCTGCGTTTTTATCTGTATCGGCTTCCCATCCCGTTCTTGTTATGGCAGGTGCACTGTTGGCTCTGACTGTAGTTCCTACATTGCCCGAACCGTTTCTGGAATTGTCATACACATATGATGAAGCAGTTCCTGTATCATTATACTTTTCGAACATATATACGATAGTATAATTGACTCTTGCTCCTGTCCATTTAGCATAAAGCGTAGTATCTTCATTGAGCGTCACGGAGCCTGTTACTCTTTCATTCAGCTCTGCATCGCTGTACCAGCCTTCAAATACATATCCCTCTTTTGTAGGGTTGTTTGCAGGAAGCGCAACGGATGCTCCATAAGGGGCTGTTTTGCCTGCAACGTAGCTGCCGCCATTTGTCTCATATGTAAGCTGGAAATTCTTTCTTGTGTAATAAACCTTTAACTCCTGTTTAGGCTGTCCATCCTGACCGGATGTCTCGATATTAGCGCCTTCTGCCAGCTCGAGTACCGCGAAATCAAAAGTCTTGACCTCCGGAGTTACATAGCTGTTAAGTACGCCCCTGATATCTGATACTCTTGAGCCAGGAATTTCTGTGTATCCCTCGCCCTCAAGATCTTTGAGCATATAGACAGTATCGTATAACGCTGTATATGCTACATACTTAAATCTGACTGTGCATTTGTCAGAATCTTTAAAGTCGTCAGTTGTTATTTCAACGACTGGTGTCTCCGGATAGTAGATCGGAGAGCCTGCTACTTCGTCACCGCTGGTCTGTGTTGTTGACGGAGCAGTGATTGTGTAAGGCAGATCATCAGCTTCAATCTCAGTCACATCAGTGTTGAAGATAACTTCTTCGCCGCTGTCATTCAGATAGAAGTATTCAGCAGTGACCGTATAAACATCGATTGCGATAAATTCTGCTTTAACAAGCATGTCGCCTTTGACTACTGTATCTGCTGTTACTTCTTTGCCGGCCTCATCTACCCACTTTGTGAAGATCATTCCCGCAATGAACGGATCCTCAGGCATGGTTCCGATAGCCTCGCCTTCGCTTCTGAAGTACTGCGTAAGTCTCTCCAGATCCTGGCCTTCTTTTTCGACTACGAATATGACGTTGAACTGATTTTTAAATTTTGCAACGAGTGTGAGATCCGAATTGACCTCCTCCCCGCCTTCATACTTATTATCGCCGGCATACCATCCTTCGAAGTCCTTTCCTTCGACTACAGGAGCTGACGGGAGTGTCAGTCTGTCGCCGGAGTAATAAGTATCCTTCTGGTATTCCTCGCCTTCTACCTTAAAGGTGACGTGGAATATGCTCTGATCGTACACTGGCCATACTTCTGTGTCTCTGTCGACACTGACAGTGTTATCGAAATTTCCGCCGCTGTAGAACCACTTGCCGGAATGCCCTTCCCTGGCAGGAACCTTAGGAATGTCATTTACGCTGTAGTTTGAGTCTGCAGTGACTTTTTTTGTTTCAAGGATCTCAGTCTTTTCTTCATTCTTGTAAAACTTTACGGTGAATGAGATCTGATCATAGTCAGGAACTACTTCTGTATCAGCTTTTGGTACATAGCTGCTGTCGATTCTGCTTCCTGTTACCTTGATCTGAGGTCCCTGGCTGCCTGGTACTATTGTACCGATAGCCCAATAGGCTTTGTAGTCCGGACGCGCAATAACAGACGGCATTGCAGATCCGATAGCCTTACCCTCTTCAACTTTTACGATCTTGTACACATCCGCGTCTCTGTCGTAGAAAGTGACTTTATAGGTCTTGACCTCTTCCTCTTTTTCTTTAGGTTCCTCTGCATCTTTTTTGTCTTTATCTGATTCATCAGTTTTTGCTGCATTTTCAGTCTTTGCTGCTTCTTCAGCCTTTGTTGCATTTTCAGCTTTTGCTGCTTCTCCAGCGTTTGCTGTTTCTGCAGCTTCTACTGCTTCTTCAGCCTTTGTTGCATTTTCAGCTTTTGCTGCTTCTCCAGCGTTTGCTGTTTCTGCAGTTTCTACTGCTTCTCCAGCGTTTGCTGTTTCTGCAGCTTCTACTGTTTCCTCAGTTTTGACGTTTTCTTCAGCTGCTTCGGATCCTTCGGATCTGAGTACAGGCTCTTCTTCGGCTTTTGTCTCTGCGTTTTCTGCCGCCTCATTTTTGGCTTCAGTAGCCGGAGCATCATTTACAGTTTCTTCTACTGCCTGCTCTTTTTTGGCTTCTTCAGCCGGTCCGGCACGTGTTTCGTTGCCAGACGCTTCAGGTTCGCTGGTTACGGTCTCTTTAGGGACCACAACCGGCTCCTCTCTGACAGCAACCGGCTCCGGTTCGCTTTTAGCTTCCGTAACCGTTGTGTCAGGAGCGTCTTTTTCGGCTCCATCATTTTTTTCCTTAGCAGATGCAGGAGCAGTATCAGGCTGCTCTACAGATGGATTGCTCTCAGCTGTCCCGTCATCTGCAAACGCATAGAAAAACGTGGACGGCATATAAGTAAATACCATCGCCGCACAAAGAAGAAATGATATGAACCTTTTAAGACTCGGTTTCTTCTTCATAAGATTTCTAACTCCTTTCTTAAAAATAATGAAGTAATTAATAACGTTATTGTTATCTGGTCGTATTATATACGAAATAACGTCATTATTTACGTCATTATTTATTATTTAATGACGTTTTTATAATGTATTTTTGCGTCTTTTTGATTTATGATTCTTTAAGCATCACGCAAGTATCCGAAGCATCTTCCAGAGACAGTCAGAATACGTACCTGCATTCAGATCGACTTTCATGTACCTGATAAAACCGCACAAAAATAAGAGAGCAGCACTTAAAGTGCTGCCCTGCTGGTCGCTTTATTCAATTGTACGGCAAATCATCCGCTATCAGCGTCTCATTCTGTTCCCGGCCTCTGTAAGCAAAAATCCCGCCAGAATTACCATCACAACGGCTATCTTTCCCATGCTCGTAGCGAATGGCACAGCCAGGAGGCCGAGTCCCGGCACATGAGCCGATACCTTACCGACTACATTTATATATGATACCGGAGTAAAGTCATTATTTGCGTTTGCATCTCCCTTTGTAATTAACTCAGATGATTCCACGCGGTTTTCGACAACACGGTGTGTAATAGGAATAGCACCATTCGATGCTGCCCCGCCCTTCATCAGTGAAGCATCACTACTGTAGAATACGATCACATCACCTTGCTCCAGTTTTTTCGGTTCCACCTGCTTAGAATAAACCAGACTGCCCACCGGAATAGTCGGTTCCATACTCCCGGACACTACTACATATGTCTGCATGCCTATGAAACGCGGTATTGTAAAAGCAAGACTTGCAACGAGAGCCGCAAGCATAATAAGCGTGCCAATAATATCAAGAAAGCGGCCGAAAGGTGTAAGTTTGCCTTTTCTCTTTTTCTTCACAACATTCCCGGATGAAGCTTCATTATTTAAGTTTTCCTTTTTGCTATTTTGCATTCTTGCTGCTTCCTCGGCAGCATGCCTCTCAACTCTGCTCATATCAAATCGCTTTCTATTCGTTCATTATTTATGATAATAGCTCTGAATTCACTAACAATTATAATTTCAAGACAAATAAATAGGAAGATGTGATTTAGATAATCACATCCCCCTATGTTGTTAGTTTTTGCTATTTGTCGGCTTCTTCGTCTCTTTTGCGTCTAGCAAATGCGACTGCTGCTGCAGCTATAGCTGCCACAGCTGCTGCTCCGCCTCCTATAGCAGCCCAGTTGGTCTTAGGTGTCTCGTTCTCGTCGATCTCCGTTTCCGTAGCGTCTTCGCCTTCACCTTCCGGATTGTCTGTAGTCGGTACGTCGTTGTCCTGGAGTTCTGCAGGTTCTGCTGCAGGTGTAGCTCCGTCTCCGATGTTAGCTCCACCATCTGCGGCTCCTGCTCCACCAGCAGCTCCTCCGGCTGCTCCACCAGCGGCTCCGCCGGCTCCGGCTCCTGCTCCGCCAGCTGCTCCACCGGCTGCGCCACCAGCTGCTCCTCCGGCTCCGCCGCCTCCGGTCACTACTGTGATCACGTTGCCTTCATTGTCTACCTGGTTGTACAGGAACTCGAAGACGTTTTCATCAGGATCGCTCTTGAGTGTTCCGGTTATCGCGTATGCGTTGCTCGGTGCATAGCCTTCGAAGTACTTGTATGTCACTACCGGCTTCTCGCCTATGACTCCGTAGTGGGTCTCGGATTCCATTACAGTGTTCGTGCTCTGGTCTGTGTACTGTACTGTATACTCGACCATGTTGGATTTCAGTCCGTATGCTACTACGTAGTCCACGTCCTCGCCATTGAGTGTGACTGTTCCTACCGTCGCGCTCGCATTGTCTCTGCCTGCCACCTTGATGCCTGTCACGAAGTGATCCTCATCAGGTGGTGTTACTGTGACCTGCTTGTCTCCCACTGTTATCGTTCCTGTGACTCCGTCTGTAGCGGTGATGCTCTCGCCGCTCAGCTTCGTTCCGTCACTGAATGTTCCGTTGCCCGGGCTCACTGTCAGCTCGTGCTCGTAGTCTGCGTATACGCTGACTGCCATCGTTCCCAGCATCAGGCAGACCGTCATCATCAGGACGGCTGTTTTACGCATTCTTTTCATCATGCCTCTTCACCATCCTTTCTGTCCTTCCTGTAGCTCAGAACTGTCAGTACGAGCAGTACCAGTGCTCCGGCGAATACTGCTGCAGGCAGCATGATGTTGGTCATATCACCTGTGTCCACCTTCTTACGGATGTACTTGTATACGTCCTCTGTCTCTTCTACCTCTACTGCGTACTCCAGCTGCAGCTCTGCTGCTGTGTTCTCGTATACGTTTGCCTGTGACTCGCCGTCAAGGCCGACTGTCAGTTCTGTGTATCCGCCCTCATCTGCCTCGAGTGTATCGATGTAGAAGAAGTCTTCCATCTCTGTTGCGTCGGTCGCTGCCTTCAGGCCCTTTGCGATCCCGCCCGGCTCGTATGCGTCGCTGCCTCCGACTGCATTGCTGTCGAAGATATCCAGTGTGCCTGTCTTGCCGTGGTTCGTCAGCTTATAGCTGTATCCGCCGCCTGACGCATTGCTCGCGTCTTCCAGTGTCTCAAGCACCTCGTTTCTAAGGTACCAGTCTGTCTTTTCGTCGCTGTCGTTCTGGTAGCTGATCTTGATCGTTACCTTGTCGCCTGGCTGCAGGCCCGAGAGTGCTTCTTCGATGCTTCCCGATGCCTCGTCCCATGACAGGTCTGTTCCGTCAAAGATGAAGTCTCCTCCGTTAGCTGTCCTGTCCTGTGCGAATGCCGCCTGGCTCATCATCACCATCATGATCAGGGCCAGCAGAACCGTTGTGATCTTTCTCATTTTCTTCATGTCTGCCACCCCCTTAGTCTACCAGTGTGATGCCGACTGCTTTTGCGTCGACTCCCCACAGGCTCCTGATCGCTTCGGCCGAGTTATGTGTCTGTACTGACTGTGCCTCTGCCTCTACGTTGAACTTGCACCCGTTGTACGTGTAAGTGTAGGTTATGACGTCGCCTTCTCCTGCTGCTTCTGCCGCCGCTTCGTCGCTGTCATATTCCTTGTCGCCGATCATGATCTTCTTGCCCTCTGTCTTTACGGCCTCATTCACTCTGAAGCCTTTGAAGAGCGCCTTCGTTGCTCCCTTCTTCAGCGGGCTCGTCAGATAGTAGATCGAATACTCTTCGTTGCTTCCCTTTGCCTTCGTCCAGCCTGTCATTTCCATAAGCTCGATGTAGTCAGGCGAAAGGTCCAGTCTCTTTCCTTCTGCGTCTGTCCAGTATCTGCGCACCAGTACTCTTACGTACTCGTCTGCCGCTCCGCTGTTCTTTACTGAGATCACATCGTCATATCTCTTGCCTACGCTCAGTGCCTTGTCGTTCGTCAGTGTGAATGCTCCGTCCGACACTGTCACTTCCTTGCCTCCGGCTACCTGCTCTGTGATGTCTACTGCAAGTGAGTTCAGCCTCAGTGTCGCATCGTACGGGCTGTCTGCCGTGATGTTCGGCGCTGCCTTTGCTCCCATCACTCCGCCCGATCCGAGCATTACTACTGCTGCTGCCAGGAGGGCAACTGTGCGCTTTGAAAGTTTAGTTCCTTTAAATTTCATTGCTTTTCCCCTCCTTTCCTACTTCTTCGGTACCAGCGCCCATGCAGGGTCTGCTTCAGGCTTCACGATCCTGCCTGATGCGTTATACACGACCTGATCCGATTCCTGCACTACTACTACGCTGTAGTCATCTCCCAAGTCTTCCGGTATGTCCCATTTAGCTGTCAGCTTGGATGATGTCTTTCCTGCAGGGAGGATACTGTCATAGTAGTAATATCCGTCGCCGCCGTCTGTCCAGCCTTCGCCTGTATAGCTTATAGCTGTCGGACCGTATACCGCTACTCTTACTAATACGTCTGTCTCGCCTGTGTTCTTGATCTGGATGACCTTGTTGTCATCGTTCTGCTGCTCGATGATCGTGGTCTGGCCGCCGAGGGTGACTGGGATGCCACCCTCCGCTGCTGTGCTGTCACTGAAGTATGCCATTGTGAGTCCTACCGTCATGGAGAGGACAAGCGCTATCGCTACTACTAACAGGATCGTTCTTTTCTTTACTGCTTTCATTTTGTCCACCTCCTTTCTAGTTATTCACTCCCTGGTCTCCCGGACTGCCCTCCGCATTTGCTGCGGTCTTACCTGGTGTCTGGGACTTCTTATCTCCCTGACCATCTGCTATGTACTTACCCTTCTCGGTCCTCTTGTAGTTGTTGATCGTTCCTGACTTGTAGTTCGTGTCATCGTACTTGTTGGTGAATGTCACCTTGTACTTGCCGTCTGCTGCGTCGAGCTTCACTCCGTCTGTCGATGGTGTGTAGTTGCCGCTTACGATCTCCTCTACCTTGAGGTTCTTGATGTCGCTCGGGAGTCCCTTTACGGTCAGCTCCTTGCTGTCTGATCCGCTGAATTCCATTGCGACTACGTTGTTGTAAGCCCCTCTGCTTGCTGAGTCGCCTGTGATCCTGAACGCGAATGTAGCATTCACGTCTTCGCCGTGCTGTACGAAGTTCTTCAGATCCTTCGTGATCACCAGTATTCTGGTCACTGGGTTCTCTACAGGGTTGGTCTTCATCTCAGGACCGTCTGCACCTTCTCTGAAGACAGCTTCGTTCTTGAGTGTCTGACCGTATGAGTCTGCATCTACTGTTACCTTGAAGCTCACTGTCACTTCGCCGGCCTTGCCGCCCTTGGCTGCAGGTGCCTTCACTTCCCATGTGAGCATCTTCTTAGCTGTATCATACTTTCCGCCCTTGTCTGCTGAACCGTCGACATATGTCGTGTACTTAGGGATCACATCTGTGATCGTCACATCGACTTCTTCAGCCTTTGTGTTCTTGAATGTGATCGAGTATGTGAGCTCATCGCCCGGCTTTACTTCCTTGCCGTTGATCGATGTCTTCGGGTCTGCCGGCTTGAATACGTCCTTAGTAGGAGGTGTAGGGTTGCTGACTTCGTTTGTAGTGTACTTGTTCGTTCCGTCATCGACCTCTGCATCGTTCACTATAGTCTCGCCGCTTACATCCTCATCTACCTTGACCTTGAAGCTTACTTTCACTTCTGCTCCGTCTGCGAAATCCTTGAATGTCCAGACGATACCGTTCTTGTCATCGATACTGTCTGCTGCAGGTCCGGATTCTACCTTAGCTGATCCCGGTACATATGCAGTGTGCTCAGGGATCGTATCCGAGATCGTTACATCTGCAGCCTTTCCGGTCGTGTTTTTGTAGGTGATCTCGTATTTGAGCTCATCTCCGGCTGCTACCGGCTTACCGTCGACTTTCTGGACTTTCTTCGTTTCATTGTGGACATCCTTTACAGGAACTGTCGGTATGGAGTTGAGAAGTTCGATGTCGTAAGTCTTGTTTGGATCCTTGACTACTTTCAGAGTTCCGTCGCCGTTATCTGTTACGGTAACTATGATCTTCTCCTCGTGGGTGTCGTATCTGACGCCGTCCTTCTCTCCATTCACTGCGCCTTCAGGTACGATCTCACGGATGATGTAAGTGTAGGTCCCTTCTTCGTTTCCGTCTTTGTTCTTTGTGAACGTGATGGTCTCGAAGCTGAATTTTGCACTTGAGTCATCGCCATCAACAGTTACGTCTTCGTCCTTTGCAGGAACTGTAACCTTTTCGATCACTTTTTCTTTATCCGGAAGGAAAAGTCTTTCATCGACCTGAACGAGTTCGACCTCGAACTTCTTATCTTTCAGGTTACCATTCCTCAGATTCTTTAAGCCGTTGATATTAAGATCACCCTTAGCTTCGTATGTGTTTACGAAGTTGAGTGCCTTGGCATTGTCGCTTGGCTCGACCTTAAGCGTTCCATCTCCGTTGTCAGATACATTGACTTTTACTTCATAAGTATTGGTATCGACTGTGATGCCATTGCCGTCTATCGATGTCTCCTTGACTGTGTAAGTGTGCTCACCAAGATCTCCTGTAGGATCATCTGCATTGATCTCATAGCCGATAGTCGGATAGGTGATCTTGCCGGAGCCATCGCTTGTTGCTGTCCAGGTCTTTGCAGATTCACCTTCGCCCTCGGTGATCTCGAATGTGAAGATGTCCTTGTCAGTCATCTTACGGCCTTCGATGGTCTTCTTACCTGCAAAGGTTACATCTCCGATCGCTCTGTATGTGTTCACGAAGTCAACTTTCTTAGCATTGTCGCTCGGTTCGATCTTCAGGGTTCCATCTCCGTTGTCAGATACTTTGACCTTTACTGTGTAAGTCTTGGTATCGACTGTGATACCCTTACCATCCTTAGAAGTTTCAATGACTGTGTAAATGTGTTCACCAAGATCTCCTGTAGGATCATCCGCATTGATCTTGTAGTTGATCGTCGGATAGGTGATCTTGCCTGTCGCGTCGCTTGTTGCTGTACCTACAGTCTTTCCACCTTCGGTGATCTCGAATGTGAAGACATCTTCGTCTGTCAGCTCACGTCCTTTGAGAGCCTTCGTTCCTTCAAATGTGATTTCGCCCTTTGCTTCATATGTGTTTATGAAGTCAAGTGATTCGTAGTTCTTGCTTGGCTCGACCTTCAGAGTTCCGTTACCATTGTCGCTTACCTTTACCGTTACTGTGTAAGTATTGGTATCGACTGTGATTCCGTCTCCGTCTGTCGATGTCTCGCTTACTGTGTATGTGTGTGTGCCAATATCCGATTCTTTTGAATCATGGCTGTACTCGATCTTCGGGAATACGATATTGCCGTTTGCATCATTTGTTGCTGTG
>JAFRKO010000032.1 GCA_017431685.1 Mogibacterium sp. | reverse complement strand
TATCAGACGGCACGGTTGACCTTGCCCGATCTGAGGCAGCTTGTGCATACGGAAGCCTTTCTTACTCTGCCGTTATCGTTGATCCTTACGGTCTGGATATTAGCGTTCCATTTTCTTTTTGTATGGATGTTGGAGTGAGAAACAGTATTTCCCGAAGTCTGACCCTTGCCGCATACTTCACATTTTCTGGACATTTGCCGCACCTCCTTGTAATTTCTTATTTTCACCCGCTTTCGCAAGCCTAGTTATAGTAACACAACCATTTTTTCAATGCAAGCACTTTTTTTACTCATTTTTCATTGTTTTTTATACACTTCATATATTCTTCAAATAATCTTTGTTTAAGAGTATAATATTAAATGAATTTTTATGTATTCCGGAGATGGAAATGAGCAAATTATTCAACAGCAACAAATTTATAATAGCATTAATACTGGCAGCTGTACTGATCGCATGGGGCATATCCCATTACAAATCCGGCAGCACAAAACTTCTGGATAAAGAAGAATACACCGGATTCAAAACAGCCATCGCTGAACACGCCGATTCTGAAGCAGGCGGATTTTCTGATCAGCGGGATCTCATGGATTTTATTGAGAACTGGGCAGACGAGCATTCGATTAAATATAGGGAAGATAAATACGGCAATATCATATTCAACAAATCTGCCATTAAAAGAAAGAAGAATGTGACCCCTACCCTTATTGCTGTCAGTATGAATTTCGAAACTGCTGCAGACAACGCTCAGGTTCTTGCAGCAGCTGCCGCTATCGCCACTTCAGATATAGAATCCGGCCGGCGCACGGTAGTCTTCTTTAATGATGAGAAAGGACTTGCCACAGGTTATAACGGAATAAACGAAAAATATATAAACTCTAAAACCAAAGTCATCTATCTTGATAAAGGATCTTCTACTTATCTTTCAACAGGATCGTTCCAGCAAAGGTATACAGTAGTCAGTATACCTGCGAAGCGGGAGAAAAATCCGTGCGATACTGCAATAAAAATCAGCATCACCGGTATTAAATCCGGTGTGATAGGTCCCGGTATCGACAAGCAGCCAGATCCCCTCTCAGCATTCAGCAGCCTTCTCACTCGTCTGAAGAGCAAATCAGTTGACTGCAGACTTGCTGATATAACGGTCGGCAGCAACGGCAACATGTATCCTGTTTCACTTGAGGCAACTATCGTTCTTAATTCTTATAATCTGTCATCGTTTACCGCTTACATTGACAAGAGAATCAAGGCGTGGGATAAATCATACGGTTCTGATTATGAAAACCTCGTATTCAAATATGAGCTTATTGAAGACGAAGAAGAGATACCGAAAAAAGTCTACTCTGCAGATACAACAGATAAGCTTACAGGTATTCTGTATACTGTCCGCAGCGGAGCTTACAGGTATTCTGAGAGTGATGCCCTTCCTGAAGGCAAAAAAGTCGGAGACATCTATGGAATTAATTGTCTGACAGATATCGACGCTGAAAAAACCAGCATAAAAATACCGGTAATTATTCAGGGCGTAGATGATTCATTTACTGAACGTATAGAAAACGACAATAAAGCTGCTGCAGAGCTTTACGAATGCTCTTACTCACAGACAGGCCGTGTCGATGCTTTTTTTAACAACAAGGACAAACTGTCACGTACGTTCAAGAGCACTTTTGAAAAAGTGAACGACAGCTCTGTTGCTGATTCAACACTCATTATGATAACAGATAATTTTTTCACACCTTGTTCATATCTGCAGGCTAAAAATGCTAATGCGGATATAATTCACATAAGGACAAAGGGATCTGCAGCTCCGGGAATTGCAAACACAATCCTTTGTTATATAAAGGCCAAAGGCAACACTTCTATCTTTTGATACATTATGCTAGAATAATTTATTGATTAATTTTAGTGATCGAGGAGGAAAACGATGAGATCAGACAGAGATAAAAGAACTGACTCAGAACGTGAAATAGATGACTTTCTGTCCAGGTTCGACACCCCTGCTGACGAACTGTCCGCTGACATCAATTCATATCTTGACGAGCAGAACGATACAAAAGCCGTTCCTGCTCAGACTTTTTCCTGGAAAATCGTCGATTCTCCGGAATCGAAAAAAGTGAATGGCAGCAATGATTCTGTCGTTCCGGAAACTCCGGATACTGTTGCTGACGAAAAACCGGCCAAAGCTTCCATGGAAAAGGCTGACGATCAGGAACTTCAGAAAACTAAAGTTATTGATAAAAACGAAATCGATGCTGATCAGGATGAAATCGATACAGAAGCTGCAGAAGCCGCTGTTTCAGAAGATTCTTCTGTTTCTGACGATGAAGCAGAAACAGCTGCGGTAAACACAACAAAGAAAAAGAAAGGCAAAAAGAAATCTGAGAAGAAAGGCAGTTTAGGTCAATTCCTCTTCCTCAAAAAGAATAAAGATTATGACCCTTCCCAGGGAGCCAGA
The DNA here is from genome assembly GCA_017431685.1 of Mogibacterium sp. Classification (GTDB taxonomy): domain Bacteria; phylum Bacillota; class Clostridia; order Peptostreptococcales; family Anaerovoracaceae; genus Crickella. The sequence continues at coordinate 24,279 of JAFRKO010000032.1, read as the reverse complement.
TACGAAAAAGACGGAAAAATCATAAAGAACAAGGAATATAAATTCAGTTTCCTCAAACTTCTGCGCGATCTGGTCGCTTTAGGAGCCATTTGCGTTCTTGCAGGTATCATTTTTGTATACGCCTTAGTCTCAGATGCTCCTAAATATGATTACAAAGATGTCTATTCTGTAATAGATACGGCATCAATAGTTTACGACGATCAGGGTAAGCAGATAGACAATATCTTTTACACAGAAAACCGAAAAGTCGTCAAATACGAAGACATGCCTGAGGATCTCATAAACTCTTTCATTGCAATCGAAGACAAGACCTTCTGGAAACACCATGGATTCAACTGGACCCGAATGATCGGCGCCGTTCTTTCATCTCTTACAGGCAGCGGACGCATAAGCGGTACGAGTACTATAACACAGCAGCTTGCGCGTAACGTTTATCTTGCAGATATCAAAAGCGTGCGAAGCATAAAGCGTAAACTTCTTGAAATGTACTACGCCAGCAGGCTCGAACACGCCCTTACCAAAGAAGAGATTATTGAAGCTTATCTTAATACAATATATCTCGGGCACGGTTGTTATGGTGTCAATGCTGCAGCCCGTACTTACTTCTCAAAGAGTGTAAAGAAGCTTGATCTTGTAGAGTGCGCAGCTCTTGCAGCTCTGCCTCAGTCACCTGATACATATGCCCTGCTCAAACTTGCGAGTGAGGCTCAGGATGTAGTTGACTCCAAGGTAGTTGCAAGCGAGCCTGATACTGTGGTCACAAATGACCTGTCCAGAGAAAGACGTCAGCTGTGCCTCGATCTTATGCTCAGCCAGGGCCTTATAGATAAGTCTGAATATGACAAAGCATATGATCTTACGCTCAACGAATTCATTGATCCTAATCTTAAGTCAAACAACAGCATCTACTCATACTTCCATGAATATCTTGTAGATACCATTATTGCAGATCTCATGGAACAGTACGGAATGGAATATGATGAGGCTGAGCGTACTGTTTATACAAAGGGGCTTCAGATATATTCGACTGTGGACAGTAAGGCTATGAAGGTCATCGCAAAAGAGTTCCAGGATGGCAGCAACTTCCCTTACGTATCAGCAGCACAGGATGCTGACGGTAATCTGCTGAATAATGACGGACAGATAGCTCTTTATAATTATCATAATTTCTTTGACAAAGACGGTGACTTTAAGCTTAGTGGTTCTGCCGGTGATGTTAAGGTCGGAAAAGACGGAAGCATCACTATCATGAAAAATCACAAACTTCACATATACGAGACCGAAGTTGACGGAGCAACGGATTACAGCATTGAGTTCAAAAATTATTACTACTATGGTGATAATGGCATCCTCTACTCTATTGCCGGCGGATATCTGAATATACCTGCTGCTTATAAGACGGCTGATTCCGATGGCAATATAGTTATCGACAAAGCATTCTTTGAAGACGAGTATTATAAAGGAGCTCTGAAGATTGACGGAAAAAATGTCATTCTTACTCAGAAATCCTACACCCTCTCCCCTAAGCAGAGACAGCCTCAGGCAGCCATGACCATTGTCGGAGTCGGTACCGGTGAAGTAAAAGCAATGGTAGGCGGTCGTCAGTTCGGCGGACAGAAAGTTCTCAACAGATCTCTTAATCCTCGTCAGCCGGGCTCTTCTATCAAGCCTCTCGCAGTATACGGAGCCGCGCTTCAGAAGAGTTATGAACTTGCTTCTGATGGTAAAAAGTGGAAATTCACAAACTTCCACATCGACAATCAGGGCACTAAAGGCTGGGGAGATTACGTCACAGTTCACTCATCCATTGAAGATGAAAGGACTAAGATTGAAGGCAAATACTGGCCTAACAACTTCAACAATTCATTTTCCGGACAGAATACCTTTAAGACAGCTATACAGAAATCCATCAATACCTGTGCTGTAAAACTTATTCTTCAGGTCGGAAGTGAGTATTCAATCAAACAGCTGAAGAAGTTTGGCCTTACGACAGTTCAGGACGATCTCAGTGATCCGGTCAATGACGCCAACCCTGCTGCTCTTGGTCTTGGAGCTATGACTCAGGGTGTAGAACCGTTAGAGATGGCACTGGCATATGCAGCGTTTCCTGGACGCGGAAAGATCAACACTCCTATCTGCTACACTAAAGTGCTTGACCGTAACGGTGAAGTTCTGCTCGAAGGCAAATCCGAGCAGTCAAGAGCATTGAATAAAGGTGTTGCCTGGATAATGCAGGAAGTACTGAAATCAGTAGTAGATTATAACGGATATATGTACGTTACAGAAATTGAACCGGGCGGAAAGACCGGAACGACAAATGACCAGTATGATATCTGGTTTGATGGATTTACTCAGGCATATGCAGCTTCCATCTGGATCGGTACTGACGAAAACGTTGAAATGTCATCCATGTCTACACCTGCTGCTGCTCTTTGGGGCAAGATCATGGATCAGATCCCGGGTGCAAGAAAAGGAAGTTATCCAAAGAAGCCTTCAAACGTTGTTCAGATAGGCAATGAATACTTTACCAAGGGTACCGAGACTGGCCTCACCTCGTGGAGCAAGAAAGCCGAGGAAAAGAAACAGCGTGAAAGAGCTTACAAGGCATGGCAGAAAGAAAGAGAAAAACATAAAAAGAAAGTCCCTGCCCAGTATGAAGAAGTAGACGATAAGAGCAATCCTATCTATGATACAAAAGAAACTCAGGTCCCTATCTATGGTGACAAGCCTATTGTCGGATATGAACAGAAGAAAGTCACTACAAAGGATCCTGAAACAGGTGAAGAAATAACCGAATATGTGGATGATGAGTCAAAGCCTATCTACGGTGAAGCCGAAATCATCGGTTATGAAACAAAGACTGAGAAAGTTATCATCGGTTATAAGAAGAAAAAGGTCCTTGTAAAGAAAGAGACCTGGGAGTATGAAAAAGGCTGGCGTGACGGAGACTTTAAATATAAAGGCAATTAAGTCTGCAAAACAGTTGCTGAGAGGGCGGTTAAACCGCCCTCTTTTTAAGGAATGTTAATTGTTACCCAAAACAACCTTGAAATTTCAATGGAATTCAGAAATGTGAAGATTTTGTGAAGGCGCTTTCATATTGACATCACTTTTTTTCAGAGTATAATTTATTATGTATATTTTAAGCAGTTATGCTTTTCTATTCTTAAGGAGGTATTGTTATGGAACAAAACAAAGGCAAATTTGATTCCAATTTTGGATTCTTAATGGCCTCACTCGGTTCCGCAGTTGGTCTTGGTAACCTTTGGGGATTCCCTTACAAGATGGGTCTCGGCGGAGGATTCGCATTCCTTCTCCTTTACATGATCCTTCTCATAGTAGTTGGTTATCCTCTGATTCTTTCCGAGATCGCTATCGGACGTAAATCGCAGAAAGCTGCTATCGAAGCTTACAAGGAGATCCACCCTGGATTCACATTCAACGGTGTACTCCAGACAATTGTACCGTTCTTCCTGATCGCTTTCTACTGCACATTCGGCGGATATGTAATGAAGTACTTCTTCAAGTCCCTCGGAATGTTTGCAGGCAACCAGTTCGATCCGGGCGCTACATTTGGTGAAACACTCGTTAACACGTCATCTGTAGTATGGGTACTGATCTTCCTCGCACTTACCGTTATCATCGTACTCGGCGGAGTATCCGGTGGTATCGAGAAGTTCTGCAAGGTAGCTATGCCTGCACTCTTCATTATGCTTGTTGTAATCGTAATCAGGTCCTGCACTCTTTCAGGCGCTGGTGAAGGTATCGCATTCCTGTTCAAGCCTCATTTCGAAGGTCTGAACTCAATCGGCGGCTTCTTTGAAACACTGAAGCTCGCTGGTTCGCAGATGTTCTTCTCACTCTCGCTTGCTTCCGGATGCCTGATTGCTTACGGTTCATACCTGGATAAGAAGGAAGACCTCGAAAAGGATGCTGTAATCGTAGCTGTTGGCGATACATGCGCTGCTCTGCTTGCTGGTCTGGCTATCATGCCTGCTTGCTCCGCATTCGGTATCGACTTCGGTGCTGGCCCTGGACTGCTCTTCGTATCCATGCCTACAGTATTCAATGACATGAAGGGCGGAGCAATCTTCGCATTCCTGTTCTGGCTCCTCGTATTCTTCGCTTGCCTTTCATCCTCGATCGGCATGATGGAGGGCGGTATCTCCGCTATCCTCGACAGCCGCATCAAAGCCGGTAAGTCCGCTAACAGATTCGGAGTTACAATGGTAATGGCAGCATGGGCACTCATCGGTAACATGATGACTGCTCTCGACGGACTTGGTGAAAGAACAACAATGCAGTGGTTCCACCTCTTCGGAATTCCAGATGTACTCGATGTTTGGGATGCTGTAGCTGAAGGTATCCTGATGCCTGCAACAGGCCTCATCATGGCTATCCTCATCGGCTGGGTAGTTCCTCACTATATCGATGACGAAGTTGAGTCAAGCTCGGCATTCAAGTCGAAAGGCTTCTTCAACTTCTGCATCAAGTGGCTTGGACCTCTCTTCATGATCCTGATCGTTTGGGGACAGATCCAGAGCGTTATCAGCCTTACACAGGGCTAAAAAGAAATACAGCTGACTGCTTTAAAACAAAAATAATACTTTTAAAAGTCCCGGACAAACCGGGACTTTTACTTTTTACGAGAAAAAGGTGTATAATACCCGATAAATCATTAAAGAAAGGAGATGGTTCCATGTTGATTGATAAATATCCATGGCTCCTTGAGCCGAATCTGCTCACACTTACAATACGTACCCTTCTGGCTTTAATATGTGCCGGGGTGATAGGATTTGAAAGAGACGCACACGGTTCAGCAGCCGGTCTCAGAACGCATATTCTGGTATGCTTTGGTGCAATGATAGCTATGAGTACAGGTATATTCACTGCGACCCATTTCAGCGGCGATGCTTCCCGTATCGGAGCACAGGTAGTATCAGGCATAGGTTTTCTCGGTGCCGGAACCATCATGGTCAACAGAGGTCATATCAAGGGACTGACTACCGCTGCCGGACTCTGGGCATCAGCATGCATAGGACTGGCTATCGGTACCGGTTTCTACGAAGCTGCTATTGTAGGCACTGTAGCTGTGTTCTTTGTTGAGCGGGGTCTTAAAGATATATCTAAAAAGATAATCCAGAAACATGGCCACTGGGATGACGACTCCAGTCTGGGGGCCAAAGAAATCGATAAAATGGAGTGATCTCCCCCATTCTCTTGATTTAATATGTATCAAAATTCATAATCGCTTGCATTAATGAAAATATAAGAATATATTGAAACCTGTAATGACAATTAAAAAAATAAAGGAGTGATTACCGTGGGAACAGAATTATTGAAGGTAAACCGTATTGCATTTTGCGCAGGCATGGATCCTGAAGATTATAAGGCAGCAAGCTTTATAGCGCCTGACGCTGTCCGCGTTGACTGTGCAAATTACGACAAGACATATGAAGCAGTAGTCTCCGGAGACTGTGACGTCTGCGTACTTCCGTTCGAGCGCAGCAGAAGCGGAATGGTACCTTTTGTCATGGACATGTTTTATCAGGGAGATCTCAGCATAGTTAAGGTATTCAAATGGGAAGCCAATAATGAAGTATCACGCTATGCGGTTCTGGCAAGAAATGAAAACGAGACGGCTTGCGAAGACGGATCGCGTTTCATGATGATCTTTACAGTCAAGAACGTTCAGGGATCACTTGTAAAGGCTATCAATGCCATCAGCAGCAATGGCTTCAATATCCGTTTCCTGCATACCAGACCTCTAAATTATGAGGAATGGGGATACTACTTCTATACAGAATGTGATGGCGATGACAAATCTGCTGAAGGTCAGAAAATGCTTGCTGATCTGAATGCAGTATGCGAGACACTTAAATTCGTAGGGCGCTATCCATCGAAGTAATCCGGTCTGATTAATACAATAAAAAGGCTCTGAGACGTTGTTATTTCGCCTCAGAGCCGTTTTTATATGGTGATTAGATATTTCTACGCTTCTACCCAATATTCGCTTACATTCAGGATAGTCTCGCCGTCAATCTGTACTGCACATGGTTCAGAAAACCTTACATGTATTTTTTTACCGGGGATGACCTTTACCATGTCAGTCAATGCTACGTGCTTTCCTTCGAATATCAGCGGGAAGTTTTTCAGTGATTTGATTTTCGATTTGCTCATGTACACGATAACAGTAAGCATGTCTGAATGTCTGTCCTGACCCGGAGCCAGCATCATTCCTCCGCCGCAGTATCTGCCCTTCATTGTCGGAGCCAGCCAGCAATTATCGAATTCATATTCTTTGCCGTCCACCTCTATCCATGCGTGGCGCGGTTTGAACGCGTAAAGAAGTCCTTTTATAGCCAAAGCAGTATAACTGATTTTCTTATTAGGCTTCTTTGCCTTTATTTTATCAGCTTCTTCGCAGCAATAGCCATCAATACCGAAACTCATATTATTGATATATTTATACTTTCTGCCTTTAACAGTTGCTGTAGGAAGTTTTTTTATGTAGGGATTAAGGAGTATCTCCTTACCCGGTTTCTCTCCGATATCATTAAGGAAATCGTTTCCTGTACCGTTGCCGTAAATATAGACATTGTTTTTTAACGCTGAAGTATCGACGTGGTTGATCAGATAATTTATGGTGCCGTCCCCTCCTATCAGAACGACCTCGTCATTTTCTTTCAGGTTATCGAAGAATTCCTTATAATCTGTCTTCGAAGCATCAATAAGCTCTGCGCCTTCCGGTATGTGTGATTTGATCCCGTTATTGGCAAGCGGATTATAGAGATAGTATTTCATATGATCGCCCCCTATGATTTCTTTTTAGGCAAAAAATCCATATAATAAACTGTTAAATATCACACGGTCATACTATAAGTAAATAATACATCTGCGGATAGTTTCTGTCATCAGGCTTCCTCCGGATATGTCATCCCCCATTCATACCGTGCTTTTGTCATCAGTTCCATAACATCCAGCGTATAATCCAGATGAAGATGGTTTTCTTCATTTCTGACTGCAGCTTCAAAGTCTTCCAGTTCATATTTCAAAGCATCGGTATGCTCACCGGAACTCAAAAGCCTGGTTTCACCACTGACAGCATCCGTAATTTTTGCCTCCCAGGCACGTGGATATTCCATAATTTCTATGTATCCTTTTTCACATGAAATCATCGCACGTTTAGGCTGTTTGGAATGCAGTGATAGTGCGACAGTGGCCATCTGACCTTCATAATTGGAAAGCAGCATGGTAACCTGTTCATCAACACCAGTAGGCGCAAAATTCACATCTGTCAGCATGCTCTCCGGATCAGGCTTCATGAACCAGCGTATCAAAGAAAGCGCATATACTCCGATATCCAGCATGGCGCCGCCTGCCAGATCACGGTTGAAAAACCTGTTACTCATGTCATATTCTTTGAAGCTGCCGAAGTTTACCGTGATCAGATTTACTTTTCCAAGCGCTCCGGAATCCAGGATATCCTTCAATTTTTTGTAAACAGGCATATGATAAATGGTCATGGCCTCACCTATTATCACATTATGCTTCATGGCAAGCTCCACGGCTTCATTCAGTTCTGAGCTATTCAGTGTAATGGATTTCTCAGCCAAGACATGCTTACCACCTTCGATTGCTTTGCGCATAAAACCGATATGCGTATTATGCGGTGTTGTGATATATATCGCATCTATATCCGGATCCGTGAACATTTCATTGAAATCAGAATAGACTTTCTCCACACCATACTTTTCTGCAAATGCGACTGCTTTGGCATATGTCCGGTTGCCTACAGCAAACAGATTTTTGCCGGACTTCTGTAGTGCCTGCGCCATTTCATTGGCAATCACACCTGTACCGAGAACAGCCCATTTTATTCCTTCTTCTCTCATATGTCCCTCTTCCTTTTTGACAATAGTTTTTGAAGCTATTCAGACTTTTTCCTTGACATCAGAGCTATACACTCGACGTGATCCTCGTAGTCCCACCCATTTTCGTTCAATTTTTTACGCTGTTCTTCACTAATATCGAACGGGACTTTGAACCAGATGCTCTTGACGATCCGACCGTCTTCTTGTCGCTCTGGGAAGATTTCTATCTTCTCTACTATGCTTCGGATCAGATCTCTGTCCTGGGCCTGCGATACTCCATACGGGAGCAGTCCCTTGTACGCCTCAACATAGTCTTCCGCAGCCATCATGCCTTTTCTGGCAATCTCTTTATTCTCCTCGTCAAGTTTCTCTTCAAGGTTCGCCTGCTCTTCACTCAGAATTCTAATGTTCTCGTAGAACTCGTCGATACGTCCTTGAATTTCACTCCACTTCTCATCGTACATCGGGTCATCCAGCGATAAAGTATCCTGCTGCTGTCCGAGTTTACTGATACGCTTCCTCGCGTTCGTTATCTGAAGGCTTAGTTCCTCGATCTCTTTCTTGAGTCCCGAGTCGTCCTTATCCAGTCCGAACCATGCTGTCATCTTCCCTTTCAGCATATCTTCGCTCAGCACTTTGACTAAGATGTCCAGAACTTGCCTATTGACCTCTTCTTCGTTCCACTGTCTGTGATAGTCGCACCTGTGTCCTTCTATCTGCAGTCTGTGCTTGCATGCATAAAAGTAGTTTGGTTCGTAATACTCCCCTTCTTCATACTTTTTCTTCTTGCGGTTCATATTGCCGTACATGCCAGCGCCGCAGACAGGACACTTCAACAAGCCCGATAGAAGATGCACTCTATCCTTGTTATAGAGTTTCTCTGTCTTATGTCCGGTTCTCTCTCTTTTCTCGTGAGCCTTGTTCCATAACTCTTCAGAAATAATGGCTTCATGAATTCCGTCATAAACATTATATTCTTCCTGCTTGACGATATGAAACTCGTTCCTCTGCCCTTCGGTCTTTCTCTCGTTCCGTCTACGGCCGAACGCTATCTTTCCCATGTAAACAGGATTATCCAGCACGCCCTTTACAAAGCCTGTGCTGAAAGAACTCAGTTTGCCATTCGCTCGAACCTTCTTTTCATAGCCATGAACATTCAGATACCGGGCTACTCCTGCTATGCCGAACTCATTATCCACATATAGGTTATAAATGAGTTTGATGATGTCGACTTCATCCTCTGCGATCTGAAGTTCGCCTTCAACCAGTTTGTAGCCATAAGGAGCAAAGCCACCGTTCCATCGCCCTTCTGTCGCCTTCTGCTCTCTTCCTGCCATTGTCTGAGCGAGAATATTCTCTCGCTCGAGTTCCGCAACAGAAGCGAGCACGGCTATGATCATTTTCCCTGCTCCCTGAGCAGAGTCTATCCCGTCATCCGTGCAGGCCAGCTCTACGCCATAATCTTGCAGCATCTGGACTGTATTTAGAACGTCCGCAGCATTTCGTCCGAACCTTGATAGTTTGAAGACGATAACATAATCTACGTCTGCCCCTTCTTGAATATCCCGGAGCATGCGCTGAAAGTCTTCACGCCCTTTGATATTCTTCCCGGAATAACCTTCGTCCTTGTAGTCGCCGACAATCTCCATGTCACGGAAAGCGGCGTACTTCCTGAGTTTCTCTTCCTGAGCCTCAAGCGAATAGCCCTCTACCTGCATTTTGGTAGAGACACGCCGGTACATGAAGCACTTCAGCTTCTCGTTCTTTTTCTTTTTCCCCATAATAAGACTCTAACGTGATGATCCTCGCTGTAAACAACACTGTGAAATGTGATCCACCGAAACTCATGTACCTGAACAGCGCAATCTTCAACTACGAAGATAAAGACTCCAACCTGCTCGGCAAAGATGATCCAATCAATCCTGAACCACTCGTGCTCACTTCGGAGTCTACAGAGTTCGGCGCATACGCGATGCTTCAGAAACCTGTCCTGGACTTCATTGCAGAAAAGGTTGGTCCATTCCACGTCCTCCCTTCCAGCAGACACGAAGCAATCATCATTCCATGTTCGATGGACTCTGATGAAGACCATCTTCGCATGATGGTTCGTGAAGCAAACCGCTCCGTTGTTTCTCCTGATGATTTTCTTTCGGATGACATCTTCGTCTACTCAGAAGCAGAGGGACTCAGGCGATGCCCCGAGAAGATCCTGAAAGAAAAAATGAAGCAATCCTTCGTTGCTGAGAGATACTCGTCATGAACGAGAATCAAGACTACGTTCGCCGAATTGCTGAACACCTCGAAGCAACGGATCCGTACAGCTTCTTCGAAAAACAAGATATCTACGATCTTGAGTTCACTGTTGATTCCAACCTGGACTTCAAGAGCGGCAGAGCCATGATCGCCTGCGGCGGTCCGAACATCTTCATCAACTCGCTTGGTAGTGTCGATCTCTACTGGTGGTCTGAAGAAGCCCACTGGTTCCTTACTCAAGATTGCAAGTCTGATGTAGAAAACTACTTCGAAGAGTTGTTTCAGTCAATTTCTGCGTAACAAGAAAGGCGACCGTCTCAACATCTGAGATAGTCGCCTTATTTTTTTTATTTCTCAACTGCTTTGTCATCCTTCTCAGGTAATCCGCCAGGAATGTAGAAGTTATCATTAGCATTAAGAGCATCCCTCAGTTTCGCTTTTGCTTTAGCAACCATTTCAAGTTTTCTCTTCTCAGCCTCAGTTAATTCCGGTTCAGGCTCTGGAGCAGCCACCTGCTCAGCACTCTCGGCTACTTCAACTTCTTCCTCGTCTTCAAATATCCAAGGAGTCTCAGTCACCTTCTTAACTTCTTTGTCAAAGACAGATATATTAAGCGGCTTGACTTCAGGCACTTCATGAACCTCGTCTTCAGGTCTCCTGCCTTTGCGCACCTCAGGCTTGCGGACACGCCTACGTTCGATCTCAGGCTCAACTGTTTCTTCACGCTTCTTCTCAACGACCTGTTCCTTCTTCGGCTCATTCTTTTTAGACTTCTGTAATTACTGTACTGCTTATCAAGCGTCTTATTCGTAACAGGGTCCACAGCGTTTGCAAATCCATGAATGTGAAGATATCCGCCTTCACCGTCATTCTGAGCAACAAGTATTACCTGAGGAAAACCCATCTCTTTATGAGTCTCCAAAACAATATCCATCGCAGCCATTACCTGCTCGTCGGTATAACTCCCATTAGGTTGCTTCGGGAAATCTTCTTCAGAGAAAGATGTGATAGTAAGTATCGCCTGGTCATGTGCTCTACCGCCATCCTTCCCAAAGACAGCACCTTCCTTGTCAATCCAGTTGAGTTTGTCTGCTCGCTTCCATACTTTTGCGAACTGACTAAACATGAACTCGTTCGAGCCTGGTACAATACCGATCGTATCATAATGAAGGACTCTATCTTTGTTCGACTCGCTATTCTCCTTGAACAGATAGCGGAAAGGATCAGGATATGCTTTCGCGATTGCACTTGCTATAAAAACCTGGAAGCTCCGATCAGTCATACCTGCAATTTCATTGTCAGGCAACGACATCGATTGTTTCAGTTTTTTACTATCGAATAAATACAGTTTCTTTATATCAGGAGCACTACGATTAGCGCTCTGTGTTTTGTTACCTTTATTCTTACTCACAACTATCGCCTCGTTTCTATTTTTATCATAGACGTACCGATAATTGAGTATGCAAAGTGCAATAAATATCATTTTTCATACTATCGACGATCTTTCACTTGCATATTTCAGAATATCTGCTATAATAAATATAGAAATATTCGAAACTCACAATTCAATATTTCCTCGTTTCGCCAAGCATCTGTGATCGCGGTACAGGTGCTTTTTCTTTGTTCGGATAAAAATATTGGTTGTAAAACGGCCGTCTCAACATATCGATTTTCTATGCGTCTAATTCGTTTTCTCATATATATTATACTGTATTTTCGAACACATGCAACTATTTTTCATAATTTTTGTTTATATACATTTTATTTTTCCGAAGCCCCGTCTCCCCGCACCCTAGCCATCTGACAGAGGAGGAAAACATAGAGATCTTCCTTTATGTTACCAAAATGTTCCCAAACTATCGAAAATCCTTGGGAACAGAAAAAACCTTGATTTTCCAAGGGTTTCAACCACGTTCCCAGCGTTCCCAAGAGAAAAAAAGTTTGTTCCCCATAATGAATATACTTATATTTATTTTTTATTATTATTATTTTTGGGAACATTGGGAACATTGGGGTCAAACAACTCCAACTTATTGAAATTTCAATGGTTTCAGTCTTTCACATTTTGTTCCCACACTCGTTTTTCTTGGGAACAAACCCGCTTGTTTTGGGAACAAAATTACATAAAATCATAATATGATATTGATTTTTGAATTGCATGTGCTACAATATCATCATAAAACTGTTGAAATATCAGCAGAAAATCGAATAAGGGAGGAAAATCATGAAAAAAGAACAACTTAAGCAATACACTAACGTAATTGCCGAACATATAAAAAATAGCCCCTACAGCCAAAAAGCTCTTGCTGACAAACTTGGTATTGCCATCTCCACTATGTCTGGTATTGCGCAGGCGGAAAGCGATCCTAAGCTCGGAACTCTTTTAGGTCTTGCTGATGCTTTACACCTGTCCCTCGATGAACTTACTGGCTACACAGTGCCTGTCACAGTGCATCCTGAAGTCACTGAACTATCCCCGGCACAGATTACTCGGATAGAAAAGTCCCTCATTCAACTCCAGATCAATCTCAGTGCGATCGGTAATTATCAGCAGAATGCAGATGTGTCCAAGATTGTCGACTACACCCAGGACTGCATCCAGCAGATCCTGAACGGACAGAAACTAAAAGAAGAGAAGTAAACGAAACAAGACGGAGAACCCCCTTACCGGATCCTCCGTCTTTTACTATGCCCCAAGTTTCCCATGTCAGAAAATAAAATAGTAAAGGGAGGGCCTGGCCCTCCCCCATTCTTCATACGAACCGAGTCTTATTTTATAGCCTTGAAATACTTTAGTGCATCGACTATCATCTTCTCCTGCTCTTCCGATACTTGCTGCGGAACATAGTCCTCATTCTTCGATTTGTGGCAGCATTCTCGCATCGGTAGCCCGTACTTCCGCTTCACCTGTGCGATGTACGCCGTGTGCATCTTGACACCGTACTGATCCAAAATCCACGCTTTGATGTTCTTGTACGTCGGACTCGCCAAAGAGTTATCATCGACCAGTTCTTCAGTATCTACCTTTATCTGAGCAAACTTCCGAGACTGGTGGGACAAGAGACAAACCGTCTCTACATGTTTGGTCATAGGAAAGTTATCGTATGCTGTGATCGATCTGATCTCATATCCGTTTGCCCGGAAGCTGTCCAGATTTATGCATAATGTCTTTGGGTTACAGCTGACATACACTATTTCATCAATACCGTATCTGCACAACATCGCAACAGCCTTGTCATGTATGCCGACCCGCGGAGGATCGACAACTATGACATCCGGTTTTTCAGGGATCTCATCAAGCTTTTCTTTGACATCTCCGCAGATGTAATGACAATTGATGATACCGTTGAGTTCAGTATTGGAACGTGCGGCTTCAATGGAATCTTCCACAATGTCTATCCCGTAAACATCTTTGGCTTTTGATGCCATCAGCTGGGATATCGTTCCTGTTCCGCAGTAAAGATCATAGACAGTCTTACCGCTTACATCCGGAACGACTTCTAGAACATCGCTGTACAGCCGCTCTACTGCATCTATATTAGTCTGGAAGAACGCAAACGCCTTAACCCTGAACTTCAGTCCAAGGATCTCCTCGTTATAGTAATCGCGGCCCCAGAGCACTTTGTGACTCTCATCAATAACAGCATCAGCAAGACTGTCATTGAAAGTCCTCATAATTCCTATTATCTTCATATCGCCGGTATCCAGACCAAGCAGGGTGTCACGGAATCCTTCCTCATCGAAAAATGCATTGATACCGTTTGCCTCGCCATCACTGGCTGTCACGATATTTACAAGCAGCTCACCCGTCCTTACTCCGCATCTTACCACGAGATTTCTGAGCAGTCCTTCGTGGGTCTTGCGATGGTAAGGTCTATATCCTTTATAACGGCAAAATTCAAGCGCTGAGCGAAGAATCTGGTTAAAAGGACCAGGTACCAGCTGGCATTCGTCTGTAGTCAGAATCGACATCCACCGGCCCTTGTAGTGCATGCCAAGCTCAAGCTCTCCGCCTTTTTCAAGATCGCCGAAGGTATATTCCATCTTGTTTCTGTAACCGCCTGTACAGATTGCAGGTTTCATGCCGAGATAAACAGACTCATCGATATCATGCTTATCAAGCAGACGTCTTACCGATTTGTCTTTCTGTCTGTACTGTTCGGCATAGTCTACGCCCTGATAAATACAGCCGCCGCAATGTTCGGCGGCCGGGCAAAGCCTGTCTGTATTTAATATTCTGGTCTGATTAAGATCCATATTTATGTCTCACTTGTCTCCGTAGTACTTTGAGTAGAATTCAGCTTTATACTCAGGGAATCTGTCTTTCTCAATTGATTCACGGATGTTTTCACACATATGCGAAAGGAATCTGAGATTGTGCTCGGAGAGCAGCATGTGCGAAAGCGTCTCTCCTTCCCTGAACAGGTGCCTCAGATAAGCTCTGCTGTAATTTCTGCAAGTATAACAGTCGCACTCAGGATCGAGCGGGCCGAAGTCTCTTGCGAACCTGGCGTTCTTTATGCTTATGCGGCCCTGACTTGTCATAGCCATGCCGTGTCGCGCTATTCTCGTAGGTTCAACACAATCAAACATATCTACACCGTGTTCCACGGCTTCGAATATGTAGTCAGGCGTTCCGATGCCCATTACATAGCGCGGCTTGTTATCTGGCAGAAGATCAGGTGCGTATTCAAGCACTCCTATATACTCTTCTTTTGTCTCTCCGACTGAGATGCCTCCTATTGCATATCCCGGCAGATCAAAGGCGACAATCGCATCTGCGCTCTTTTCACGAAGATCCCTGAAGAACCCGCCCTGCATAATGCCGAAAAGAGCCTGCTTTTCAGTATTTTTATGAGCCGCGATACATCTCTCCAGCCAGCGAGTAGTCATAGCCTGAGATTTTTCAATATAAGTATAATCTGCATCAGGAGGAGCACATTCGTCGAAAGCCATCATTATGTCAGATCCCAGGTCAGTCTGGATCTCTATAGACTTCTCCGGAGTCAGCATATGCCTGCTTCCGTCAATATATGACTGAAATTTTACACCTTCTTCGGTGATCTTGCGCATGTGACCGAGGCTGAACACCTGATACCCGCCGCTGTCGGTAAGTATTGGCTTGTCCCAGTTCATGAATTTGTGAAGTCCGCCGGCTTCTCTGATGATGTCGCTGCCGGGTCTCAGATAGAGGTGATAAGTATTACCAAGGATAATCTGAGCACCCGTTCTTTTAACATCTTCAGGTTTCATTGCCTTTACAGTAGCCTGAGTGCCTACGGGCATGAACACAGGAGTCTCTATGACACCGTGAGGAGTTGTTAGGCGGCCCCTTCTGGCTTTGGTACGAGCGTCTTTATGAAGTAATTCAAAAATAAGTGCGGAATTGCCCATTTTTTTCTCCTATTTGATCAGCATTGCGTCGCCATAGCTGAAAAATCTGTATCTCTCTTTTACGGCTATATCGTATGCCTTCAATATTTCTTCCCTGTCGTAAAGCGCCGAAATAAGCATGAGCAGAGTGGATTTCGGCAGGTGGAAGTTAGTGATAAGAGCATCAACTATCTTAAACTCGTATCCCGGATAGATGAAAATTCCTGTCGAAGTCTCCCCGGCTTTTACTCTGAAAGGCTTCCCGGTCTGATTCAGGCCGGAAAACGGCTGGAAAGGCATTCCCGCCATGCTTTCGAGTGTTCTTGTTGATGTAGTTCCGACAGAAATGATGCGTCCGCCCTGCTCGATCGTTTCATTGATGATTGCAGCATTTTCTTCGTCTATTGAGCATTCTTCGAAATGCATTCTGTGGTCCTCTATATTGTCGACTTTTACAGGCCTGAACGTTCCTATACCTACGTGAAGAGTAACATATGCGATACGCACACCCTTTTCAGCCGCCTTTGCAAGCAGTTCTTTTGTGAAATGAAGGCCTGCGGTCGGCGCTGCTACGGAACCGTCGATCCTGCTGTATACCGTCTGATACATCTCCTTGTCGTCATCTGTAGCCGGTCTCGTGATATACGGAGGAAGCGGCATGGAGCCTATCTCCTCAAGCCTTTCCATGAATATACCGTCATACTCAAACTCTACAAGTCTTGTACCATTGTCCTTGTCATTTATATCAAGGATATGTGCAAGGAACGGCTGCTCAATTCCGTTTACAACGGTATAACCTTCTTCAGGTGCTTCACACCCCGCAGGGACTGTATCTGTTTTACCGGCGAGTATAACAGTATCGCCTGTGTGAAGTCTCTTTCCGGGCTTGACCATGCATTCCCATCTGTCACCATCAATACGTTTGATCAGCAGGAGCTCAATATGCGCACCGGTTCCTTTTTTAAGGCCGTACATCCTTGCAGGAATGACTCTGGAATCGTTTAACACAAGGCAGTCACTTTTGTTAACATAATCTAGTATATCGTAAAAACGACGGTGTTCAACCGTCTTTTCACGTCTGTCCAGCACCATCAGCCTGCAGCCGTCTCTTTGCTCAAGCGGAGACTGGGCTATCAGTTCTTCCGGAAGATAATAATCAAAATCATCAAGTCTCATTATTCCATATCCATGCGGAGCTGTTCAGTCTCAGGTTCCTTATAAAACCCAAGCAGCCCCATGTGTTCATATGCAGCGCGTGATGCTACTCTGCCCTTCTGGGTTCTGTAGATCAGGCCTGCCTGTATAAGATAAGGTTCATTGGCGTCTTCGATAGTGACCCTCTCTTCACCTATTGCTGAAGCAATCGTCTCGATTCCTACCGGACCGCCGTTGAATCCCTTTATTATCGTTGTAAGAATATCTCTGTCAAGCTTCTCGAGTCCAAGCTCGTCTACTCCCAGAGCATTAAGTGCCTTCAGAGTGATATCTATGTCAATATCACCGTCTGATATAACTGATGAGAAGTCTCTGACACGCTTTATAAGCCTGTTGCCTATACGCGGAGTTCCTCTGGAACGCCTTGCTATTTCATCCAGGGAATCTTCGTCGATCGAAGCATCAAGAACGTTGGCTGTTCTTCTTAATATCTCCTTGATTTCTGCAGGTGTATAGAACTCAAACTTCTCTACAATACCAAATCTGTCTCTGAGCGGTCCGGACAGACTTCCGGCGCGTGTTGTTGCTCCGATCAGAGTGAACTTTGCAATGTCTATCCTGAGTGACCTGGCAGCCGGACCTTTGCCGATAATTATATCGAGTACATAATCTTCCATAGCGGAATACAGGACTTCTTCAACCGAACGGTTGAGTCTGTGGATCTCATCGATGAACAGAACATCATTATCGTTCAGGTTTGTCAGTATTGCCGCAAGATCACCGGCTCTGCCTATTGCCGGACCGGAAGTGATTTTTATATCCACTCCCATTTCATTGGCAATGATTCCTGCCAGTGTAGTTTTACCAAGACCCGGAGGTCCGTAAAAGAGCACATGATCAAGAGGCTCGCCTCTCATCTTGGCGGCCTCGATGTATATCGACAGATTGTCTTTGGCTGCCGTCTGCCCGCAGTACTCACTGAGATACTGCGGTCTGAGGGTCATCTCGCCCGCCAGTTCGCCCGGTGTTGCTTTCGTCTGTGTTACTCTGTTATTCATTTAGTTTTCTTATGTCCTTTATTTATACAGGTAGATTCTCAGCCTAAAGCAGGAACTTCAGTGATTTCTTTACATACTCTTCTGCGCTGAGATCTTCATCAGGCACTGATGCAACTGCTGATTCTGCTTCTTTCTTGCTGTATCCCAGAGTCGTAAGAGCAATAATTGCCTCGCCTCTTTCGCCGCTTCCCGGCGCTGCAGCAGGAACAATACCGCTGTTGATCTCATCTCCATCGAACGGAAGTACCGACACTTTGTCTTTAAGCTCCAGAATGACTCTTTCGGCTGTCTTTTTGCCAACTCCCTGAGCCATCGAAATGGCGGCCGCATCACCGGAAGAAATAACAGATTTTATCTGATTAGGCGTTCCGAGAGACATTATCGCAAGACCTGCCTTAGGACCGACCCCTTTTACAGTGATGAGCTGTTCAAAAAGAGCAAGAGCATCAGAATCCGCAAATCCGAAAAGTGCCATTCCGTCTTCTTTTACCTGCATATAGGTATAAACACATATTTCATCCCCTTCACGTGCAGTAAGAAGGCTGCTTGTATCGGACACATTGACCCTGAAGCCTATACCGCCTGAAGTCTCTATTATCATTGCACCTGATTCGTAATATAGATATTGACCCCTTAGAAATCTGATCATCAGTATTTTCCTTTTTTTACGTTTGTAACGCTCACCGCTTCTGTAGTGCTGCAAGTCTTCCGCCGGCATGATGTGCATGGCAGATCGCAGCGGCAAGCGCGTCTGCAGTATCGTCAGGCTTTGGAACCTCGCTCAGATTAAGAATCATCTTCACCATGGTCTGAACCTGCTTTTTATCTGCTCTGCCGTAGCCCGTTAAAGACGATTTGATCTGGAGCGGCGTATACTCTGAAATCTTTATGCCTGATTTGGCGCACGCAAGAAGCGCCATGCCTCTGGCTTCACCAACCATTATTGCCGTAGTAGCATTTGTATTATAGAAAAGCTCTTCTATGGATGCTTCCTCAGGCTTGTACTCTTTGATGATCTGGCTGAGCTCATCGAACAGAACCATCAGCCTCTCCTCATTTGGAGTATGTGCTTCGGTGGTGATAGAACCGTACGCGACAGGCGTAAATTTGCTTCCTTTATAGTCTACTATCCCGTAACCCATTATGGCATAACCAGGGTCGATTCCAAGTATCCTCATGCATTGGATTTTACCATTTTTACTGTATATTGTCTATGTTCGTTTTTTGTTCTTTTTTTGCAGAAGCCTCATCCTCTGCCTTTGCACCGCAAAACAGGAACAGTATGATTTTCATCATAAAATGACCATTATATGGCTTTTTATTCACTATTTTATGTATTTATTCATCAGAGCGTATTTTTATGCTATACTACATGTGTAACAGTCAGCCGATGAACGGAGGCAGAAATGAGACTTTCAAGACAAAACAAAATACTCGAAATCATAAAAACAAATGATGTCGAAACTCAGGACCAGCTTCTCAACCTTCTGAGGGATGCCGGTTATAGTGTTACTCAGGCAACGGTATCACGGGATATCCGTGAACTGCAGCTTGTAAAAGGCCAGGGCAAGGATGGCAGATACAGATATACTTCAGGCAATTACGATAACCGTCCGATTTCGGACCGCTTTATAAAGATATTCAGAGAGAGCACCCTTTCATATGCATGTGCTCAGAACCTTATAGTAGTGAAGACTCTGCCAGGATGTGCCGGTGCTGCCGGTGAAGCCATTGATACGCTCAGCCTTGAACATATGGTTGGTTCGGTTTGCGGAGACAACACCATGCTGATCGTAGTGGACAAGGAAGAGAACGTTCCTTACATCACTGCAGAATTCGACAGAGTTCTCAACTCCAACGATTATTAACATATGATAGACCGTATTGAAATCAACAATTTCGCTACAATCGAGCACCTGTCTTTTGATCTGGGTGCCGGTTTTAACGTTATCACAGGTGAGACAGGTGCCGGTAAGTCCGTACTTATAACTGCTGTAAGTACAGTGCTCGGAGACAGAGCTGACACCACCATGGTCCGAACAGGCTCAGACAGAGCTTTTATTCAGATCGCGGGCACAAAAAACAATGAGGCTGTCATCATTTCACGTGAGATCCTTGCAGGCGGCAAATCCATATCCAAACTTAACGGTGAAATGGTTACTCTGGGTCAGATCAGAAATTTCTGCAGAGATTGGATAGACATACACGGGCAATATGACAACCAGCAGATACTTGATCCTGAAAACCACATACGTATCGCAGACAGCTTCCACAGCGAGGTGATCACGCCTGAACTCGAAAAGCTCAGCGCCTGCTATGATGAGTACAGATCCGCTCAGAAGGAATACGATGATCTTCTGAAAGCCGAAGCCAACGCTGCACGGCAGCAGGATTACTACAAATTTGAATACAAGTACATTCAGGACCTTGGACTGTATGCAGGTGAAGACGAAGAACTTCAGGACCGGCTTGCAATGATGAAAAACAGTTCAAGAATCTTTCAGAGCGTACGTTCCTCATATGACCTTCTTCAGGGAACCGGATATGAAGGCGGGCCTTCTCTTCTCGACGATCTAAGCCGTGTTGCTTCTGATCTGAGCGATATAGGTAATTACAGTGAGCAGATATCGTCAATGGCTTCTCAGGCATATGACGCATATTACGTCCTTGACGACATCGCTTCCGGACTTCGTGATCTTCTCTCCTCTCTCACTTTCTCTGAGCAGGACATGGACGAGGTCTCCGGGCGGCTGGCAGCAATCGAAGACACGAAACGAAAATACCGCATGTCAGTTGAAGAGATCCTTGAATTCAGAGATGAGCTTCGGAGCAGACTGGAGATGATGCAGAACTTCGACAGCGAAAAGAAACGGCTCGCAGAACTTGCACATAAAAAATACGCTGTGCTTGAGTCACAGGCGGAGCATGTCAGTGAACTCAGACACATCATCGCAGCAAGACTTGAATCGGCAATAAAAAAAGAGCTGGCAGATCTGGAATTCGCTAACTCGGATTTCAGAATCGATATCAGCAAACAGGACGAGATCGGCCCACTTGGATTTGATAAGGTGGAATTCCTTATATCCACAAATCCCGGAGACCCTCTTATGCCTCTCACAAAAATCGCTTCCGGCGGTGAGATTTCAAGGATAATGCTCGCTTTTAAACATATAATCGGAGAAACTGACCGCGTAGAGACCATGATCTTTGACGAGATCGATACCGGCATCAGCGGACATACCGCCCTTGTAGTCGGCAGAAAGCTTGCGGAAATAGCCGGACACAGGCAGATCATATCTGTCACGCATTTGCCGCAGATTGCAGCTTATGGTGACGATAACTATCTTATCAGCAAGTCTATCGACAATGCAAAATCTTACACTAACATCGGCCATCTTGACGATGAAGCAAAGGTGCGTATGATTGCTTCACTGTTCAGCGGATCTTCTGAAAGCGAAAATGCCCTCGAAGCCGCCCGAGAACTCATCGCTTCCGCAAAATAAGAGACCTGCCGCTACGGGCAGGCCGATATAGCTATCAATTCCAGGGCAACATCCTTATCGATGTTGCCGCTTTTTATGTCTCTGTCAGTATTATACAGCTCTGTAAGTATCTTTCCTATCCGGCGTTTGCTGTATCTGCCGGAAGCATTAAAGGCGCGTTTGAATCTGAATTCATTTACACCTGTCTTTTTTGCCATCTGAGAAATACTGTATCCCTTTTCATTCAGTTCGATTGCGTCATACATTATCTCGAACTGTTTTGTCAGAAGTGCCAGCACTGCCATAGATCCATCTTCATCCCTTATGATAGCCTCTGCTATCGAAAGAGCCTTACCCCTGTCTCCTGCAACCAGAGCATCCACAAGGCCGAACACGAATCTGTCGCTGTCTCCTATCAGAATATCCTCGATAAGCTGTATAGTGATGGCGTCACCGCTGCATGCTCTGACGATTTTGTCTGTGTCTTTTTCAAGCTGGGCAAGATCATACATGCTGCCTTTGTTATAGTAGCCTGTCACATCAATCATATGATCCAACTCGCGTCTTGCAATCATCTTACCGGCAGTATGCACGCGTTTTGTTATGAATGATTTGAGATCAGCCCGCTCAAGGCGCGCAAATTCATAAGAACCGCACGCTTTAGCGAGTTTTCTGCAGTATGAGGTGAGTTCAGATGAATATCTGCTTTCAACGACAAAAATAACAATCGAAGAATCCTGCGGTAAGGCTGCAAATTTCAGAAGTTCATCCGCATTTACATCCGCTGACTTTCTGAACAGAGGCAGATAATTGCGTACAACAATTACTCTCCTTTCGGAAAACATCGAATATGCTCTGGCCTGAGCCATTATATCAGCAGCTGTCACCTGTTCTCCTTCAAGGTGTATCAGATCGATGTCCCGGGCAGCCTCATCTACATAGTCATTAACTATGCTTTCTACAGCCCAGTTCATCAGAAAGTCTTCCGCTCCGAAAAAAAGCAGAACGTCTTTTAATATTCCTTTTTTCCTGTCGTTTACAAAGTCTTTATATGCCATTACTAACACAGAACAGTGTTCTATCTGACTGTAACCTTTATCTTTGCAAACACGCCGTTCTGCGCATATGCATACACGTAACACGTTCCTTTCTTCTTGCCCTTTATCACACCCTTCTTGCTGACGGTTGCTATCTTAGGATTAGACGACTCATAAGAAAGGGCTCTGTGCTTCTTTACTTTTAGTTTCTTGACTGCAGCCACCTGTTTAGCGCCGAGTTTGAATGTTTTACCCTTCTTTATAGCTGCTTTATTTTTCTTTGCTTTTGTGGTGACCTTGCCTATATTTCCGACTTTGCCGCCCTTCGTCGCTACATGAATGATTTTGGACGACGATACTACCTTGTTGTATTTATCGACCGCAACGATCATGAATTTGTAATATTTACCCTTTCTTAGCTTCTTGCCAAGGATTTTCTTGAACGTTTTTGTCTTTCCGCCGGATTTAGCCAGTAACTTCATTTTGTTATTGCTTCCGCACTGGTTCCCGTAAATGATGTATGTCTTCGCTCCCGCTATTTTCTTCCATGATAACGTTATCTTATTTTTAGTCTGTTTTGTCGACTTCAGCTGCAGCTTTCTGAATACAGCGCCAGGCAGATCGCTGTCGCTCTTCATGCCTGAAATTGCCGCTTCAGCGGCCTCAAACGCAGCTCCTTTTCCAAGTGCTGTTCCATCTGTGCCTGTCTGTTTTGAAGGGTCTGAAGATGGAGTATTCCCTTCTGGCTTCTGCTGATCACCATCTTTAGGATCATCGCCTTGCTGATTATCAGGTGTTTGACCACCCTGATTCTGTCCGCTGCTGTCATCCGGCTTATTGTCTTCTCCTTTGTCGGATGATGGATCGCTGACATTTATCGTAATTACATGCTTGTCATAGCGTGTTCCGTTAACCAGCATATATACATATAACTGACCGGTCCCCTCAGTAAGGCAGTCGTACTCGATATATCCGTCAGCAACAAGCTTGCCGTTACTCTCTATAAACTCATAAGGACCAAGTGCTTTATACTTTATGATGTTCTGACTGCTTTTAGGAACATAATCTGCATAATACAGGAATCTAAAGCCGGAGCCAAGAGCTTCTGCATCGCATGACATATCGAATTTGATCGTTACGACCTGCCCCTTCTGAGCATTATACTCTTCCTTTTCCGGATTAATAAAGAAACCCGGATTGTCGGTACTGTATTCCGGTTCATCAGTTTCTTCAGGCGCTTCTCCTCCATCCTGATCGTCTGAGCCATCGTTTTCCGGAATATCTTTGCAGATTACTTTGCAGCTTGCATATGCCTCTTTTGTTGCGCCGTTTATGAGGCTGACTGTTGTAGTACCGTTCTTTCTGGCATTGAGCTTAATAGTCATTCCGTTATAGTAAGACGGATATTCAGTAGTACCTCTGCTGAAAGTGGAACTGCCATCTGATCCTGCAATGGAATCATCCTGAATGACCCAATAAGATGACTCAGCAAATTCGCTGCCGCTGCAGACACCGAAGTTATAGCTGCAGTTTGGATCTGTCAGAACGATCTCTGAAGCACTTGCCATCAACAATGTGCTTTCCTTATTGAAAAATCCGATATCAAAGATGGTGTCAGTCTTCTTTACATAACCCTCTATCAGTAATGTATATGTCGTACCTTCTGTCAGTTCTGCAGAAAATCCGCACTTACCATCGTTGTCATAGTCGTATGTAACCCGCCTGAGACCTCCATTTTCACCATCCCCTTCATACAGTGTTGCCCTGATATTTTTCATATAACCTGAAGAGAAGAATACATACCATCCACTTTTTGAAGGTGTCAGCCTGTAAGCATTCATGAAGTCATTGCCCGGTGTAAGAGTGCATCGTACCGGTTTGCCTTCAGTGATAATATCAGCATTCTGATAATCAAACCTGCTAACAAAATTCAAGTGTTAATTTGAAATTGTTGGCAGGTTTTTCTTTTTGCTATTGATGCCACTACAAAAGGGCTGGCTTTCGTCAGCCTCATCATAGAATTACAGGTTTACTCATTTAGCAGTAG
>JAFRKO010000031.1 GCA_017431685.1 Mogibacterium sp. | reverse complement strand
CTTCATAGAAGGCCTGCTGCCGTGGTCCAAGTCACTGCCGCCTGAATGCCGTAAGAAAATGGCATCCAAGTAATACTCAAGCCCGATGCTGATCAAGCACCGGGCTATTTTAAACGAAGGACGGATGGTTTACCGTTTACGCCTATTACAAGAAACATAGTTCTTATGACGAGGCGCTGTGCAGAAAAGAGGTGTAATTAGTAGCGGTTAAAGTGTTTCAAATATGGCATTGACCTCGTCGTTACAACGAGATGTATAGTTGGAAAGAGAGGTATGCAATGTCACTGAATACGATCCGGGAAGTCACTGAAATAACAGAAATTACAGTGAATGCATTAAGATACTACGACAGAAAAGGGTTGCTGCATCCTACAGTACGAAACTCTGAGGGGCGTAAAGAGTGGCTGTATGATGACGAGGCTGTAAGAAGGGCTAAAAGAATACTGCTTCTGAGGAAGATAGGGATACCTGTTGAAAGCATAGCCATAGTGATAGAGAAAGCGGAAAAGATGGATGAAGTCATACTCAGGTCTCGGCTCGAAGAACTGCGCGAGGAAAGACAATTCTTAGATGAACAGATTTCATTGGCGGGCATGTTGCTGCTACTTGATGAGATCTCTTCAGATGCGGAAGTCAAGGAAGAGCTGCTTGATAAGATGTTTGAGAAAATCTGCCTTGATGAATGAAACAGGATTCATGACAGTTCGTAAAATGGAGGTGTTTATATGAAGAGATATTTAGTAATTATAGTTGCGTTGATACTTGTGCTTGCTCTGTTTGGATGCGGAAAAGATAAGACAACAACCGTAGAAAATGATACCGGAACAGTTGAAAACAACGATACTGTCGAAGACGAAGCAGAATCAGCAGAGGCGGAATCAGCAGAGGCATCAAATTCAGACGATGATTCTTCCGGATCTGACTCGGGATTGATTTCACCTGAGTTTAAGAAGACGATGGACGATTATGAAGCCTGGTTCGATCACTACTGTGATGTTATGGAGCGATATCAGGAAGATTCAACAGATCTGGAACTCTTAAGTGAGATGACAGATCTTCTGACTGAAGAGACAGCAATGCTCGAAGAAATGGAAAACATGGATCAGTCAGAAATGAATAACGCAGAACTGGCTTACTACATAGAGGTAACAGCTAGAATAGAGAAAAAGCTTCTCGAAGTTGCTTACCAGTAGAGCACCTTTGCAAAAACCACAAAAAGTCCTATGACAAACGCAAGATGATTGCGAATGACATAGGACTTTTTATATTAGATGTATAGTATAATCAAAAAAAAGTGGATTAAGCTGTAAAAGCGGAGGACAATAAACATGTGGAGATGTCCTAAATGCGGGCGGAGTTTTAGCAGAGAAGGCCAATCTCATTACTGCGGAAAGATCGAGACTATCGAACAGTACATTGATGAGCAAGACGAATCGGTCAAGCCGTATCTGAATGAAGTGCGGCAGATCATTCGCGAGGCTATACCTGAGGCGAAGGAGAAGATTTCCTGGAGCATGCCTACGTACTGGAAAGGTGTCAATATTATCCATTTCGCTGCTTCGAAAAAACATCTGGGGCTTTATCCAGGCGGTGAAGCAACAACAGCTTTTGCAGACAAACTCAAGGACTATGATGTGAGCAAGGGGACGATCCGGTTGCCATATAACAAACCTCTGCCGAAAGAATTAATAGCTGAAATCGCGGCTTGGTGTTTTGAACAATATGCAGTTGATAGCAAGATGTAATAAAAAGAAAAATAGATTTCTGTTTTGAAAACGACAAATATGACGCGATTCGCACAAATGAGAATTGCGTTCCTTTATTTATAATAGAATAATCAAAATAGTCTAACTGACTTAGTATCTTTAAATGAAACCAATCGGGGAGGGTGCCGAAGTGTTTAATACTGTCAGACGAATAGCGTGCTTTATTTTTGTTTTTTTAATTTCTTTTTCTTGCCTGCCTATTCTTGCCAATCAGGATTGCTCATATGCGGAAAGCAATAAATCTCCTGAAGTGATTAAAGCAGAGTATTACTGTAATTCACAGATTTTCAGTCCTTATACTGAGACCAGTCTTGGAGAACTTCCTTATGTGACATTTATGAGAGAGATGGAAAGTGATGCTATGTTCTTAGCAGATTTTACTGTATGGAGGGCTGAAAGCATTGCAGCGGGGAACGATAAATTCTCAGAAAAGGGATTCTATGAAGCTGTTCTTTTTGATTTGTTTCTAAAAGTTGGGCGCTATGAATCTTTTGACGAGGAAATAGAAGCTGTTACTGAGGTTACCAAATTGGAATCTTATAAAACTATGAAGAGTGCATGGAAAAAGGCCTTTGGGGGTGGTGTTCCCGATTTTGACATGGACTATACAGCTGAGTTATCCGGAGATCAAATAAATGCCTTAGTAAATGCTATATATAATGAGTCAGAATCTATATTTGGTTCTACAGAACGTTTAAATTCTGCTCTGGAAGGCACAAAGACTGTGATGGATATAACCAATAGAATAAGCAGTCTCATGGCGGTGAAGGAAGTTTCAGATAGCAGAAAGCTTGTTCTGGAAAAAATGATGGAGCAGTGCGAATCAGAAGGAAACTACACTCTTTTGAAAAAGGCTATTGAAAAAGTAAAGGGATACTATGAAACCAATTTTAATCCAACTTATATTATCACGACAGAGATAGTAGATTGGTCGACACAAAAAATTGTAGAAAAGTGTGCTGAGAAAATGTGGGGAGAGCTTATCGGTGAACTTGGAAACGGATGGCTCAAACTCATTTATACTGCAGGAAAATCCGCACTTAATGCATGGTTTTCAACGAGTGCTAAAAATGAATGCTATATGCAAATGTATGCGCTTCAATCAATAGAGGGAATTCTGAGGTCTGTAACAATTGATGCCAGAGAAAAATTTGAAAATAATCCTACAGAGGAAAATGCACGGTTACTAAACACATGTGTTGAAATAAACAGTGGCTATGAAGGCATGGCATATGAATACAGTATCGATTATTTAGATGTTTTGGATGAAGCTGGTGTTAACTCTGTTCTTCATACTTTGGGATATCCAGGGACGGACGGCAGCGCTATGAGAAATGAATATAGGGAGATGCAGGCACTAAAGAACAGTTATTTTCAGTCGGTTGAGCCGCTTCTCGGCGAATTATCTATGCAGGGGAAGGATAATTACGATGAAGTATATTCCGAGTACTATTATTTCCCCGAGAACTTTGATGCGTTCTGTACGGTCTGTAACGATGTCAATAAGACGGTCACAGACAGAACAACAAATCTCCTAATCAAATGCGGCAGCGTAGTAGCTACAACATCATGCACAATAGGGAGAGGTGAATTTGGAACAATTACGATTGATAACTGTCATTTAACTTTCCATGACTCTATGAAGGGACAGTGGATCATGCTGTCTGATGGTCAGCTGACTACAGAAGGTAATCTTTACGCTGGAGCTCTGAGGAAAATGGAATCAGATAACGACCTGGTTCATGTAAAAGGCGACCTGATTATTACAGGCGACAACAGCGGACAACTCATGACCGCAGGAACGATCAAACTTGAAGGTGACCTGGTGTTTGATACAGATAGTACTGGCAGGTCAACTGGATTTAGTCCTGAAGGGACTTGCAAAACAGTTTTTTGTGGTACCGAGCTTCAGACCGTAAAAGGGAAAATGACCCAATGCGGTATCGGGCTCATAGATATACAGAATCCGTTGTTCACGATGGATATGACAAAAGAGCGACCGGATGAATATATAGGGTATCCGGCACTGACTCTGGCGGCAGATACCTGCGAAATCACTTATCCGGGAACTATCCAGGCAACAATTCTTGATCTAAATGGGCACAATCTTTCAACAGCCGGAACGATCGATGTGGGGGCGTTGACTTCGACAGCCAAAGGAGGAAAGGTAAAAGCAGGAAGTATTTCCGCAAGTTATATTACCCTGACTGACAGCTCTCTTGAAGTAGTCACAGACAAAGATAGTGACCTTACTGTAGGCAGTATAAGTCTTACGGACAGTACACTAGTTATAGATGGCGATGTGAATGTTTCCGAGCTGATATTCAGCAATGGACAACTGACAATCAACGGAGATCTTACAGTCGAGAACATCCGGAAGATGGAGAATGAATCGGATATCTTGCATGTAAAAGGTGATACAACAGTAGGATGCGATAAAAGTTACTACTCATCGAGTATGACTGCCGGAAGAGTGGAGCTGGAAGGCAATCTGACATTTACCGGGGAAAGAGGTTTCAACCCTACAAATACATGTACAACAGTATTCTGTGGTAAGGAGCTGCAGACCGTAAAAGGACAAAAGAAGACTGGTTACCTCAACATCAGCCTGGTAGAAATAAATAACCCTCTGTTTACAATGGAACTTGAGTATGACGATTATAGTCATATTCTTTATCCTGGATTGAAACTGGCATCAGACTGTACGATAACATATGATGGCGAGATACAAGCAAATGGACTGGATTTAAATGGGCACAAACTGCATACAGCGGGAATCGTGACAGATAAATCAAGTATGACTTCAAGCGCTGAAGGTGGAGAAATCAAGGCGAGGACTGTGACTGCCGGAGGAATACACCTTACAGACAATGCACTGAATATAGATACAGATGTAAGTATTTCAGAGCTTATACTAAATAATGGACAACTGACAATCAGCGGAGATTTTACAGCTGAGAACATCCAGAAGATGGAGAATGAGTCGGATGTCCTGCATGTAAAAGGTGATACAGCAATAGGATGTGACAAAAGTTTCTACATAACGAATATGACCGCCGGAAGAGTGGAGCTGGAAGGCGATCTGATATTCTCTGGTATAAAAGGATTCTACCCGACAAATACATGTACAACAGTATTCTGCGGGAAGGAGCTGCAGACCGTAAAAGGGCGAATGAGATTTGATTCCAGCCGCAACAATATCAGCCTGGTAGAAATAAATAATCCTCTGTTTACAATGGAACTTGAGTATGACGATTACAGTCATATTCTTTATCCTTCATTAAAATTGGCATCAGACTGTACGATAACGTATGATGGCGAGATACAAGCAACTGGACTGGACTTAAATGGGCACAAACTGCAAACAGCGGGAATCGTGACAGATATGGGTGCGCTGACATCGATGGTCAAAGGGGGAAGTATAAAAGCAAAAGATATTGATGCAAGCGCTATAGTATTGACCGATAGCTCTATTGATGTATACACAGATCTAGATAGCAGCGTTACTGTAGGTCAAATAAGTCTTACGGACAGTACACTAGTTATAGATGGCGATGCGAATGTTTCTGAGCTGATATTCAGTAATGGACAATTTACAACCAACGGAGATCTTGCAGTCGAGAACATCCGGAAGATGGAGAATGAATCGGATATCCTGCATGTAAAAGGTGATACAACAGTAGGATGCGATAAAAGTTACTACTCATCGAGTATGACTGCCGGAAGAGTGGAGCTGGAAGGCAATCTGACATTTACCGGGGAAAGAGGCTTCAACCCTACAAATACATGTATAACAGTGTTCTGCGGTAAGGATCTGCAGACTGCAGATAAACTGATTGGGGCTGTAGTAAACGCACATGAAAATGAGGGAGACCTGATCAATAATGGAAGTAAGCCTAGTATTTATATTTATGATCCTGAATATCAAACTGGCGACAGATACATGCAGTTATCAAGTATAACTGCAAATGCCGAACAGTACACTTATAACGGAGCGACACTGACTCCGGCATTAGAAGTGAAATACGGGAATATCACTCTGAACGAAAACGAAGATTACACAATAAGTGTTGATACAACTGAAGGTGCAAAAAAGGTTATCGTTACCGGAAAAGGCATATATAAAGGGTCAAAGACTATAGAATTGGATTCTTTAACAATAGGTTGTGAAGAGCACAACTATGGAGAATGGGAAACTGTTAAAGAAGCAACCTGTACAGAAAACGGACTTAAAACAAAATCGTGTTTAGTATGCGGCCATACAGAGACCGAGGAGATTCCTGCCGGTCATGTAGAGAAAGAAATCGATGCTGTCGAACCGACTTGCACATTGCCAGGACTCTCGGCTGGAAAGAAATGTGCAGTATGCGGAGAAATCCTTGCTGAGCAGGAAGAAATCCCTGCACTTGGACATAACTTCGGCGACTGGGAGACTTCAAAAGAAAGCACCTGTCAGGAAAAGGGAAACAGACAGCGTGTATGCGAAACATGCGGTGTGACCGAGACCGAAGACATAGATCTGGCTGCACATGATTGGGAATCCGAATACAGGGTCGATGTAGAACCGACTTGTGATAGTGACGGATCTGAATCTATACACTGCAAAAATTGCGATGCAACGGCCGATAGTAGGACTATTCCTGCTGTCGGGCATGCCTTTGGTAACTGGATTTCATATAGTGATGAGGAGCACCAGAGGGTCTGCGCTAATGACAGCTTACATGTTGAAAGAGTGCCTCATGATTGGAACGTTGGTAAGGTAACTAAGGAAGCTACTGAGACTGAAGAAGGCATCAGGACATTCACATGCACGGTATGCGGTGAGACAAGAACAGAAACGATACCGGTCATTGCCCATACACATTTGAACGGAGAGCCTGTTAAAGAAAATGTGAAGGATGCTACATGTTCAGCAGAAGGTAGTTATGATGAAGTCATATACTGCATAAAGTGCGGCAATGAGCTCAGCAGGACAAAGAAGACTACTCACATGATTGCTCACAAATGGGGCCAGGCAGAGTATAAGTGGAACTCAGACTACACAGAAGTAACAGGCACACATACATGCAACGTTTGCGGTGAGAAGGAGACTGCGACAGCAAAGAGGGCAAGTGCTGAAGTGGTAAAGGCTCCTACTGCAAAACAGAAGGGGGAGATTAAATACACCTCTGAAGCATTCACTGATGATGAATTCAAAGTACAGACAAGATCTGTCGAGATAGAGCTGAGCGCAGAGGAAAAGGCTATCGCAGATGCTATTGATGAAGCTGGCAATCAGACAAACGACGCCTCTGGGAAAGCAGATACGGCTGAGAATTCAACTGATGAGAACGTTGTAGATGAAGCGGAAAAAGCGGCAGCAAGAGCTGTAGATCTTGCTGAAAAGGCAGAGGCAGTTGCTGAGCAGTCATTCGAAAAGGCTGAGGCAGTATACGAGAATGCTCTCCTCGAAGGAAACAAAACGAAGATTGAAACTGCTAAAATTAATCTGGATGTAGCTCTTAATAATCTTGTAACAGCAAAAGTTATCAAAGCGACAGCAAGCAGTTCGCTGGCAAAGACAAAGAAGGCTGCAGCATCGATTGCGATGAAAAAGACAGCAGCAGCCAGTGCAGCAGCTGCGAATGCTCCTGATTCGGCAACGGCAGAAACATATCGTAAAGAAGCAGAGACATATGCTGCCAAGGCAGCAGCAGATGCCACAGCTGCAGAAGCTGCATCTGAAGATGCCAGCAAGGCGGTTTCCGATCTTGAAAAGCTTGCCGATACAGTAAAGGATCCTGAAGTTAAGGCTGCGATCAATGCAGCGAAAACTTCTGCTGATACTTCTGCAACGACTGCAAGCAAAGCCGCAATGGCAGCTGAAACGTCTTCAAAGACAGCCATGGAAAAAGAGTCTGAAGCAAAGACAGCAGTAGATAAAAAGGCTGCAGCTGAGGATGCTCTTGCGGCTAAAGCCGATCCTGCGGAAGAGTATGGAAAGGACAAAACTGCAGTAGGCCCAGGCGCATCTGCAAAAGCAGCAGAGGCTGAGATTACTTCCCTGCCGAATGACAACGACCCGGATGGAGCGAAGTTTGCTCCATTGACGCTCAAGTCAACGAAACAGACCAAGACAAGCATCAAACTGACATGGAAAAAGATTTCAGGTGCTAAAAAGTATGTCATCTATGGCAATGCCTGTGGAAAGTCTAAGAAGTTAAAGAAACTGACGACATCGACCGGAAGCAGCAAGACGATCAAGAAGGCAGCCGGTAAGAAGCTGAAAAAGGGCACATACTATAAGTTCATTGTAGTAGCTCTAAACAGCAACAACAAAGTCGTTTCGACTTCAAGAGTGATCCACGTTGCCACAAAGGGCAAGGGCAACCACACCAAGGTCACCACGAAGGCAAAGAAGAACAAGGTGTCACTGAAGAAGGGCAAGACGTTCAAGCTCAGAGCAAAGGCTGTGGGCAAGAATGTCAAGAAGCATGTAGCAGTACGCTATGAATCGACGAATCCTAAGGTCGCTAAGGTCAGCAAGAGCGGCAAGATTACGGCGAAGAAGAAGGGTAAATGTTATGTATATGTCTTCGCTCAGAACGGAGTCTTCAAGAAGATCAAGGTGACAGTCAAGTAGGCAGAGATCGCAACCTGGTGCTTTGAACAATACGCAACTGATAAAAGGTGAAATAAAAATGTACGAGTCGTTGACGCAGCTGATACCAAAGCTAAATGAAGATGAATATGGTACATTGATAGTCGACCGTGAGAGCAGAGGAACCCCGGATGATCCAATTAGGATGCCTTTTGTCAGGTATTCTCCTGTGGTCAATGAGCTGGAGAAAGCTATTTATGCTTTTAAGGCTGAGCATCTGGAATTTGAACTGACAAAATATGAGGAAACATTGAACTCTAATGGGCTGGAATGGAGCTCACATTCCATGAGCGAAGCAGATGTTTCAATTGCAGACGGCAAGCTCATTATGGCTCTTTTGATTGGAGCCTTACGTGCTGACCGCTTTTCTGAGGGTGCTCTTCTTGGATTCCTCGAAGATGGATCAGTTG
Source organism: Mogibacterium sp. (assembly GCA_017431685.1). Lineage (GTDB taxonomy): Bacteria > Bacillota > Clostridia > Peptostreptococcales > Anaerovoracaceae > Crickella. The sequence goes on along the minus strand of JAFRKO010000031.1, from coordinate 53,141 downwards.
TACGTTGGTTAAAAAGATTGAAGGAAATAGATGAAGGTGTGGAGTTGCTTCGATGAAAAAGATTATCGCGCTTTTGTTAATGACCGTTTTTGTGCTCTCAGCATGCTTTGCACCAAAGGAAGAGGGTGTCCAGAGCGTAGAAACAGGGATCGACAGTATAAACAAATATGGCAGCATCACTCTTACGATCGGGCCGGAATCGATGAGGGAGCTCGGTTATGAGCCAGCTGATATCATATCGGTCAGGATCGGCGATGCTGAAATGGAGATTCCTATAGGAACCAATTATGCAGATGCTGATTCGGGTGAACCTATCTGCTGCTTCAAAAGATCGGATTCTAAAGGTAAGGACGTAGTTGTACTGGCGATCAATTATGGCAACCTGGCTGAGACGCTTGGCATTGCAGAAATGCATGAGATCGATGCAGATCCCGGTTTTGAGTGGGTGTTTGCAGACGGACTGGATGAGTCAGTACCGGTATATATCTCAATGTCTGAGAAGCAGGGGTATGCAGATGAATACGCCATGCATCAGGTCGGCAATACACGATCCAACAAACGGGAGGATTACGTTAATCTCAGCGATGCTGAATTCGCTAACTTCCGGGAAGTAGAAACAGCAGGCATAGGCATGAACACGCTGTACCGTTCGTCTTCACCAATCAATCCTGCCCTGGAAAGAAACGATGAAGCTGACAATGCTCTTCGGGATGCCGGCATCCGGACAGTCATGAATATGGCTGACAGTGATCAGAGCATGAATAGATTTGCAGACTTCGGACTGACAGCGTATTCACGGTGTGACATCGTAGCACTGAACATGTCAATGAATTACGATTCCGATGATTTCAGGAAAGATCTGGCAGACGGATTCCGATATATTGCGTTACATGAAGGTCCATATCTCATCCATTGCGTAGAAGGAAAGGACAGAACAGGCTATGCAGCTGCGATCCTGGAATGCCTGATGGGAGCCAGCGCAGATGAAGTTGTTAAGGATTATATGATTACGTACTATAACTTCTATGGTATTGAGGCTGGTACGGATCAATATAACCAGATAGCGGAAAGCAATATTGAAGCTGTCCTGGCAAAGGCATTCGGAATAAAGTCCATATATGATGACGGAGTCGATCTGAGTTCATGCGCAGAAGTATTTCTGAAAGATATCGGGATGAATGATGACGAAATCACATCTTTGAGAGAAAGCTTTTCCGGAACTAAGTAAAAGAGCACTCTGCTTAAAGCATACAGCGAAAAAGCGCCATTTCTGGCGCTTTTATAGTGGGTGTTTTTCAGTACACGTAGAGCTGTACACTATAGATGTCAGAAGTAAACAACGGTGTTCTGAAAGAAGAAAATATAGATACAAAATACAAAAGAAAGGCGGTACAGAAAATGGATACAGCAAAATTCGACTACATAATGAACATTTTCAAAACTTTATCTACTGAACTACCTGATCAAATGCTGTACCGTGAAGATGGGGACAGCATTGAACTTAAAACTCTTGATAGTATCGAAAGCTGCTCGACATTGGAAATGCAGAATAATGGCTGGATGCTGATTGGCAGCCAGGTGGCGGCAGCCGCATAACTAAAAAATAGCAAACTCCTCTGTAGTCTGGAGCCCGGCATCATAAATATTCAGAAGTCCTCAGCCGGGCTCCGGCCTTTTTTCGGGTTCAGCTTTGGTCACTCTGAAGACGATGAAGATCGTCCATATTGCGGTGGTGGGGATATAGACGGTAGCCATTGTTTTTCGTGCGATGATGACTTCTAATGGTATAATGTATCCATCACGCAGAAGGAAGTGACCGAAAAATAGGGATCAAGCATCTATGAGTGAACTGGCTGTTCAGGCGATAGGGTACTGGAGCAACAACGCGCAGAAGATAAGGCTCTCACAGTTTATTGGCTCTCCGTGCGTGCTCCTGTATGATGTGCTCATACAGTCCTGGGGCGGAGTCCTGAACGAGACTATCACTCTTGTATCGATAATCATTTCAGTGATACGATTCGGGTGGAAAAACATGGGCAGCCCGGATGCAGACTTTTAAGGGTATTTAGAAAGGGACAATCATGGCCAGAAAATTGAAACCGATCAGAAAAGTTGCCAGAAAGGCGCGCAGGGCGGTCAATGACGCTGTTGTCGATAAAGCCGTTGATTCTGTGATCAATAAATACATCACTCCTGAAGAAATCATAGCTCAGGTAATTAAACTGCCGATCGCAAAGGTCGACAGGGCAGCGTTCCTCCTTAAAGAGCTGACAGGGCATTACCCTGAAGAGACTGTGAAAACAGCTATAGAACACAACCCTGCATATGCGGGAATCGATAAACAAGAAATCAATAAAATAGCAAATCAGGTAATACAGCACGAGACGAACAAGGTTGCCGGGATTTCTTTTGCAGCAGGTCTGCCGGGCGGTTTGGCTATGGCTGCGACAATACCTGCAGATGTGATCCAGTACTTTGCATTTACAGTAAGAGCAATACAGGAGATAGCTTATCTGTACGGATTTGATGAATTCGATTTCAAAGAAGAAGAGCTGGATTCCTATGCCATGGACCAGATACTGATATTCCTCGGGGCCATGTATGGCATACCGGGGGTCAACGACAGTATCAGGGTAATAGCTGAGGCAGCTGCTCAGAAGACATCAAAAGCTCTTGCCAATGAGGCACTGACTAAAACCGAGATATACCCGGTCGTCAAAAAAGTCGCAAAAGAACTGCGGTCAAAAATAGCAAAAAGGATCTATGTGAAAAGTGCTTCAAAAGTTGTTCCTGTCGTAGGAGGGGCAGTCAGCGGGGGACTGACATATGCCACATTCAAACCGAACTGCATGCGACTGAAACGAAGCCTCTGGGATCTTGAGCTCTGCGATGTCGGATTCTATGACTCACCACATCAAAATGCATGACAGCCTTATGTGCATTGATTCTTCCCGTGCTATCCTTTGAATGTCGATGCTGCACATATCCTCAATCGTTTCAAGCCGGTAGCTGACAGTGTTTCTGTGTATGCCAATGATCCGTGCTGTTTCAGATAGCTGCATTCCTGTTTCCAGATACCAGTAGAGAGTGCGCAGTAAATCCTGTTTCTGATGCTCGTGCAGATAAACTACGGCAGGATGAGTAAAGTAATCAGTTTTTCCGTTTACAGCAAGGACGTCCCTCATATAGAGAGGGTATTTCTTTCCGAAAGAAACCATCAGTTCATGATCTGAATATCTGAGAGCAATCTCTGCCTGAACACCTGCCTCGTAAATATGTGAGAGGCTGTTGAACGGCAGGCTGATGCCTGCATGCATGCCAATCGCGTTTACAAGAGAAACAAAACCTTCTGACAGATCATCGACCGATCTGTAATCCCGGTCACACTGCATCAAAGCAACGATCTCTCCCTGATGATAATAAGGGCTGATGTTGCTGTCTGATTTTTTTAGCCTTCTGATAAAAGAAGCCGCATTCTTTTCGTTGAATTCATCGACCTTGTTCGGACTGGTCATACGCATGATCACATACTTCCTGCAGTTCTGCCATCCCTGAGTCAGTACAAGGTGATCCATGAGGGCAGGAGATATGCTTCTGCCATCGAGAAGATCCAGAAAGACCTTGCTGCTGTTATCTGCGCTGATCGCTGCCAGGCGGAATACCAGCTCTGAATGCTCCAGCCACTTCCTGATCGTATCGAGTATCACTAAATCGCACGGCTCATACGGTACACAAAGCTCATCCATCGCAAGAATCGCAAAAATATGATCTTCACGCATCAGATGCGCCATGAGGATCCTGTTATCGTTCTTTTCGGGAAAAGCCGGATAGCAGATGATTCTGCGCGATTTTGGTATCTTTTTATAGTACTCCCGGAAATCCCGCGGAAGGTTCTGAACGGAAGCGTAATTATCAGTAACAACAGTCTTCCATATAGGGTCATCGAATTCATCAGGTATTCGACCTCCATGCCCGATCAATGAAAATGAAGAATCAAACAACGCGATCGGGTCAGGAAACAGCTCCGATGCAATGCCGAGAAGGTCATCGATCTGTACCCGCTTCAGAACCGCGTCTGCCAGCCTTATTTCCCATTCGTTATATTTATCGAATATCTGCTGCACTTTATTCAGAACCACATGCAGCTTCTGCCCGGTACGGACTTGCAGCACGTTATGGACTGAAGTAATGTCGCTGAAGGGCTCTTCTCCGTTATACAAAACTATGAATGCACAATTCTTGTCCGGATCCATGTCTTTAAGATGATCGGCATCATCTGACTCCAGTAAATATGCATAATAAGGAAGCAACGGAGATTCCGGATCAAACAGAGATACATTCCGGATGTATCCTTTGCTGCTGTCGGTTTCTGACAGCAAAAAGTCTTTTATATCCAGTTGTCTGATAAGCAGTTGAAGATTGATTTTCATAGAGCCGTCCTCCCTGGTTTAATTATGCACAGATGTGCACAAAAAACAATCTGCAGACTATGCAGTTCTTACGTTGTTGCAGATTCGTAAAAACTGTAAGATGTTTGTAATTCAAAGACTTCAACTACTAAAGTACAACGGAGGTACATATTATGGTATTTGACAATAATGGTGAATATTGGAGAGGCGCGTTTGCTCACTACAACATGCTTGGAACTGATACTCCACTTGAGTATACCGGCGCAAGAGATGAATACCTTGCATGCCGCAGAAGCGCATGGCTTGGCGGAGCCCTGAACTGTTCTCCTGTCTATGACGTGTGGGGAACTGATGCGGCTGCTGTACTGACTTATACATTTGTAAACCGCGATTTCAGCCTGATGGAGCCTGGACAGTCGAAGCACGGCATCATCTGCAATGAGAACGGAAACATGATGGCAGACGGAGTCATTATGTACAGAGGGGACAACCTGTGGAGATCCTACTGGCTGGCACCTGTACTCCAGTACTTTGTTGAGAAAGCGGAGAAGGAAGGAAAAGACATTCACGGCGAATACAGAGAAGATGAGTACTTCTTCCAGATCGACGGACCTAAGTCACTCGAGATTCTCGAAGAGGCAACGCAGACAGATCTTCATGACATCAAGTTCGGAAAGCACAGAATCGTCAAGATCTGCGGCACAGAGATGGTAGTTCACAGACTTGGAATGTCCGGATGCCTCGCATACGAAGTACACGGTCATGAGCGCGACAAGGAGATCGCATATGCAAAGCTCAGAGAAGTCGTTGAGAAGAACGATGGCCGTGCACTTGGATTCCGCCAGTACATCGTACTCAACCATACACCGGGCGGTTATCCTAACCAGTTCCAGCACTTCCTCTATGATTTCAGAAGAAATGATCCTGAGTTCGTAGAATTCACTCAGAAGAACTGCTTCCCACAGTTCGGACTGGGTTCTGCTATAAACGATCAGGAGATGTATTACGCAACTCCGTATGATATCGGCTGGGGCAAGATGGTCAATCTCAAGCATGACTTCATGGCAAAGGATGCACTTATGGCTGCCAAGGAAGGACCACGCAGACAGGCTGTCACGCTCGAATGGAATGATGACGATGTTGCTGCAGTATTCCAGGAGAACTTTAAGGGTAAGGGTTCACATAACTATGCTCCTATCGAGGCATATCATGACGCATATAACGCATCGATGCCTATTCCTTGCTCAGGATACTATGTTAAGGATGGCGACAAAGTTATCGGTATCACGACAGGAAGATGCTACGCATTCTATGAGAAGAGAATGATCTCGCTAGCATTTATTCAGGGTGAATATGCTGAGGAAGGCAAGGAGTATACAGTAGTCTTCGGACAGCCGGGATTTGAGAATGTTGATATCAGAGTAAAAGTGGCACAGTTCCCATACTACAACGAGGAATACCGCAACGAGACATTCGATACAGAGAATATCCCGCATCCTGACTTTGAGGCAATGAACAATGCACGTCCTGAAGGAAGATACGAAGTAGTTGCTAAGTCAATCATGGGTGAAAATCCGGGAGCGTTCGAGTATGCTATAGACGGAGATACACTTACAGGAACTGCTTTCGCAATGGGACAGAGCGTGCCTGTTGAAAACGGAAAGGTCGATGGAAGCAAGTTCAGCCACACAATGACCATGATGACACCGATGGGAGAGATGACCATGCCTGTATCCGGAGAGGTATATGGTGATAGAATCAACGGAGTCATGGGCGAAGGAATGACAGCGATGCCATTTGTTGGATACAGAAAGTAAAAATACGCAAAAAAAGCAACTCCTATATTAGAAGGAGAGAACCTCCTGCATAAGCGGCGCACAGCAATCGAGGCGCCTCTGAGGGATGTGACAGACTATAGACAAAGTCCAAGTTCGAGTTCAAGCGAGCCTGGGCTTTTTTAAGTGTATATCCAAAAACTGATACGACCAAATGCGGATTTAAGGTACAATAATAAAGTAATTATGCAAATCAATTGAATGGGGACATCCGGAATGGTTCGGGATGACATTGAGCCAGGAGAAATGTCCCTCTGAATCAAAGGGGAGCGGGACATGGAGAAGTATGTTCGCACTGTAAAATACTATGAAACTGACCGCATGGGGTTTACGCACCATTCAAACTATGTGAGATGGATGGAGGAAGCCCGTGTAGCTTTCATGGATCAGGTAGGCTGGAGCTACCAGAAGTTTGAAGATGAAGGCCTTATCTCGCCTGTGACAGCAATCGAGTGCGAGTTCAGGCACAGCACAACTTTTCCGGATAAGGTGTTTATAGAGGTGTCGGTAGAAGAGTGCCGCGGAGTAAAACTCAGATTGAAATACACCATGACAAATGAAGCCGGAGAGGTCGTATGCGAAGCTGCATCAGAGCACTGCTTCTTAGGAACGGATGGCAAGTTCGTAAGGCTCAACAAGGAGTATCCGGAGTTTTATCAGCTTCTGTGCGACCTTACAGAAGTGGATAAAAGCGACAACTGACTAAACTAAAAATGGGTCCGCATGGACCTGTTTTTTGTGTTTGATTTTTGTGTTCCTGATAAATACCAGTGATCAGCTAATTTGACTCGTGGTGATTTTAGCTGGTCACTAATAAAAAAAGGAGTTTTAAAAATTTTGATAAAAAAACAGACTGCAAAAACTATATGTGTATCAATTATTACTGACTTCTCTTCCTATCAGAAATACATAAACATATAATTTTACTTCTTAAAATATTTATCAATTTTTCTGAAACTCCTTACTATCTGTAAAAATTGACCTGCTCGGAATAAATAATATGATGACTTCTAATGGTATAATGACTTAACGTGCAGTAGGAGAAGAGGAATTCTTCAAAACTGTATGAGTAAATACATAAGAGGGGTAGGACAAGTAATCCATGAAAAATATATTGATTCTTTCGGCCAGTCCGCGCAAAAACGGCAACTCGGATATTCTGTGCCATCAGTTCATGAAGGGTGCTGAGGATGCCGGCAATCAGGTTGAACTGATCTCGCTGTATGATAAAAACATTGGCTTTTGCAGAGCGTGCTATGTCTGCTTCAAAACAGGCAAGTGCGTTCTTAAAGACGATATGGCTGAAATACTCGATAAAATACAGGCAGCGGATGTACTTGTAGTTGCAACGCCAACATATTTTCTGACTATGAACGGAAAGCTCAAAAACACTATAGATCGCTTTCTCCCGAAGTGGCAGAATCTTGGCGGTCACGATGTGTATATCATAATAACAGGACATGACTGCAGGGAAGGACTGAAACTGGCTGGCGATGAGCTGACCACTATTTTCAGTTATCTTGGCAATGAAATCAAAGGTGTCATTTGGGGTGAGCGCGTCTGGCAGAAAGGCGAGGTTACATCAACAAAGGCAATGGACGAGGCATACCAGGCCGGAGTGAACGCATAGTATGAAAAAGAAAACAAACAAACTCATAGCACACATCATTACGGCAGCGTTTGCATTTTCATGCATGCTGGCACCGGCACACCCGGTATACGCTGCGGGAGCAGAGGAGGATGCCCAGAACACCCAGAGCGACAAGATTGCCTCTGAGATCGCAGACCAGTTTTCTGATCCATCTAATGATCCGTTCGATTACACACGGAGATTAGAAAAGTGGAAAGCACTCTGGGATGCGAGAGATCTGCCGGAGTCATTTGACCTGCGTAATGTGGATGGAAAAAGCTATGTTACGTCTGTCAAGCTTCAGCACCCATTTGGCAGCTGCTGGGGCTTTGCGGCAATTGCTGCTGCGGAGACCAGCATACTGGGCGATCCTGAGAATCTCACGTCCCTGACAGCGGGTACCATGGATCTCTCCGAAAAGCATCTGGTGTATTTTGCGGCAACGCCGATTGACGACCCGGCGAATTCACAGAACGGAGAAGGCGGTCTTGGAGGCAAAACCGCCGCAGAACGCTGTGATCAGGGCGGCGAAGCGCTGGTCGCAACCAGCCTTTTCTCATCAGGCGTCGGTCCTGTTCTGGAGAGCGAGGACGAAATCCTCAAATACAGAGGCAAGAACGGAACCATACAGAAAGAGCTGATCGACGGCAAACTGCAGAACTTCTGCTACAGCAAAAATGACGACTGGTCAATTCCGGAGTCTATGCGCTTCAAACATTCCTACACACTGCACGAATCATACATGCTTCCTGCTCCGGCGGTTATTGAAGTGGGAGATGATGGCAATACCTATCACTACAATAAGGCGGCTACGGTGGCAATCAAGGAGCAGCTTATGCAGAAGCGTGCAGTACAGATTTCCTACTGGGCTGATACATCCGTTCCGGGACAGCAAGGCACCGGTAACTACATCAACAGCGACTTTGCTCACTATACCTACGATTTCATGGGGCCGGGTCATGCGGTCTGCGTGATAGGCTGGGATGACAATTACGCGAAGGAGAATTTCCGTCATAAGTTTGGTGAACTGGATGAAGCGGAATCGTATGAAATGACGACTCCTCCGGGAGATGGCGCATGGCTTGTGAAGAATAGCTGGGGTTCCGAAGAAGAGGAATTCCCAAATCACGGTGAAGGGAACTGGGGCATCGTGGATCCGAAAACCGGCAAGCACAATGGCTACTTCTGGCTGTCCTACTATGACACCACTATCACTACACCGGAAGCCCTCGATTTCGAAAAAACCGATGAAAATGTGAAAGTGATAACGGATCAGTACGACCTTATGCCGATCTGCGCGGTCCACGCAGCGAACGTCAGAGACACCGTGCGTATGGCGAACGTATTTAAGGCAGACGTGTGCGAAGAACTGCAGCAGGTTTCCTGCCAGACATCATATCCTGACACGGAGGTGACCTTTGATGTATATCTCCTGCAGGAGGGCTTCAAAACACCGGTGGACGGCAAACTCATGGAAAGCATAACGAAAACCTATGATTTTGGCGGCTTCCATAAAGTTGAGCTGGAACACCCATTCACGGTCATGAAAGGGCAGTCCTACGCTATTGTCGTAACGCAGAAAACGCCGGGAGGGAAATATGCAGTAAACGTGCAGACCATCTCCGAGGCAGATGACGATGCGCCAGGCGGAATAGGCGTCATCAATGAGAAAGAAAGCTTCCTTTTGATGGGCAGCACATGGAAGGATTTCAGCAGCAAAAGCCTACAGGCCTCACTGCTCGAAAAGGCTCCTGAGGCTCCTAATGACACAGAGAACATGGCGATCGACAACTTTCCGATCAAAGGTTTTGCCGTACAAAAGCCTGATCTGCACATGTATCTGACGATCGACAATCTACTTGAGCCGCCAATGGAGGGAGCGGAAGAAACACCTGTAAACCTGCTGCTTACATTTGAGGGAGAAGCTGATGCCGAAGGACCGGAGAATCTGAACATCGAATGGATTCTCGACGAAGGTGCAGAAGAATTTTTTACATTCAAGGACGGCAGAACTGCAGATCGCAAGATCATCTGCCCGAAAAAGTCCGGCAGAGCCAATCTGACGGTGAAAGTGGATGGTGTCGGAACACTGATATATCCAATCAAGATAACCATACCGGGCATCTACATCGATAAAATGAAACCGGGCAGCAAGTCACTGAAAGTGACGGTAGAGGACATAAAATACACGGGAGTCAGCAATTACGAACTCGCTTACCGTATCAAGGGCACAAAGACCTGGAAGACGAAGTCGTTCAGCTCTGCTTCCAACGTACTTAATCTGACCGGCCTTAAAAACGGGAAACAGTATGAGCTGAAGGCACGTGCATATACTGTGGATGCATATGGCAAGTATTGCGGAAAATATAGCGATGTCGAATTGAGCGACGTGGTTGGCTAATAGAATGGAGGTAGATTTTGAAGAACGGAACAAAAACAAAGTTTGTTCCGGGAATGACAGATTTCCTTGGAGCGCACCCACAAGAGTAACAGCCTGAATGAAAGAAAGAGATGATTTTACAAGCGGAAGAATACTGGTTCCACTGCTTAGATTTGCAGTGCCTGTGTTATTTGCGCTGTTTTTACAGGCTACGTACGGAGCTGTCGATCTTCTCATAGTAGGTCAGTTCGCATCTTCTGCAGACGTATCTGCGGTGTCTACCGGCGCCCAGATAATGCAGACTTTCACTGGTCTGGTAAGCAGTTTTGCAGTAGGCATCACTGTATTCGTAGGGCAGAAGATAGGCGAAGGGAACGCGGAAGAAAGCAACAGGATAATCGGAGCAGGGATATATCTGTTTGCAGCAGCAGGCATCATCATGTCGCTGCTGGTTGTCGTGCTTGCAGTTCCGGTCGCGCATATAATGCAGGCTCCTGAGGAGGCTTTCGATTACACAGTCAGCTATATACGGATATGCGGAGGAGGGTTGCTGGTAATCATCGCGTATAATCTGCTCGGAAGCATTTTCCGCGGGTTCGGCGACGCAGACACACCGTTCAAGACAGTTTTCATTGCGTGTGCGGCCAATATAGCAGGAGACCTGCTTCTGGTAGCCGTGTTCCACATGGGAACTGCCGGAGCTGCGATCGCTACTGTGGCTGCTCAGGCAATAAGTGTTGTGGCATCCGTTGTGATAATTAAGCGAAAGAAGCTGCTTTCAGATTTCAGGCTATCCATGATCAGATGGAATGGCATGATCTCCCGAAAGATCGTCTTTATCGGTACGCCTATCGCACTGCAGGATCTGCTTGTCGGCATATCATTCCTCGTGATCCTTGCAATAGTAAATACACTCGGAGTCATCGCTTCCGCCGGTGTGGGAATAGCAGAAAGGCTGTGTACGTTCCTGATGCTCGTACCGATCGCTTTTATGCAGTCGATGACTGCTTTTGTTGCTCAGAACAGAGGAGCCGGCAGACCTGACAGAGCTGTCAGGGCATTGAAATACGCACTCGCTGTTTCTTGCGCTTTCGGATTTACAATGGGACTTATGTCGTTCTTTAACGGCAAAATGCTGGCAGGTATTTTCGCAAACGATACAGCAGTAATAGCCGCGGCGGCCGAATACCTCAAGGCTTATTCGATAGACTGCCTGCTGACGTGCTTCCTGTTCTGCTTTATAGGATTCTTCAACGGAATGGAGATGACGAGATTCGTAATGCTGCAGGGAGTAGCAGGAGCGTTCCTGATGAGAGTCCCGGTCTCATACATAATGAGCAAAGTATTCCGGGGATCACTCTTTGCCATAGGACTGGCAACACCATGCTCAAGTGTATTGCAGATATTACTGTGCATGATCTGCTACTTCAAAATGAAAAAGAAATGGACAGCTGGCATCGTTGAGGTCAACGGATAGAGGATATACAGAATGGAATTAAAAGAATTATTACAGCACTTCGATAACGGCGGATCTTTTGGCGATGATCCTGAAATAGTGCTTTCGATGCGAAAGTATATACAGGAGAACAGACGGCTGCTGTATGAGATCAATAACGTATGGCATGATGATGAGAGCGAGATAGCAGAGCTTTTCTCAAAGATTACAGCCAAGTCTGTCGGGGAAGGGCTCAGGATTGAGACTCCGTTCTACACTGACTTCGGTAAGAACATAACGGTAGGCAATCATGTATTCATAAATTCCGGGTGCAAGTTTCAGGATCAGGGAGGCGTATACATCGGAGACGAGACTTTCATAGGGCACAATGTTGTGTTTGCCACTCTTGATCACGATATAGACCCGGAAAAGAGATATATGCTGCATCCTGCGCCGATACATATCGGGAAGAGAGTATGGATAGGTTCGAATGTAGTGATAACCAAAGGAGTCACGATAGGAGATAACTCAGTGATCGCAGCAGGAGCAGTCGTCACAAAAGATATTCCTGCAAACGTAGTAGCAGGAGGAGTACCGGCAAAGGTAATAAAGGAGATAGATTAATACTCGAAAGCCTTATCTGGCAAAATGGCCGGGGATATCCCGGCTTTTTAGTGTCCGAATTTTAGCCCAATAAGCAAGTATAATTAAGTTACAACTTAATAAGCGGGAGCCTGGAATTGAAAATTAAAGCACCCGGCCCGGGCTCCCGCAGCTCATTTGTCGCTTTCTATGCGACCAAAGCTCATTAAAGCGATGTTATACTATTAGCATCAGTAAAAGATTATTGGTTAACCAGAGAAAAAGGAGGGCAGGATTCATGTATGGAGCAATATTAGGAGATATAATTGGCAGCCCTTACGAGTTTGATAGGGGCAATAAGACGAAAGACTTCCCATTCTTTGATAAGGGAGAGACTTTTACAGACGACAGTGTCATGACTATAGCAGTAGCGGAAGCACTTATGCAGGCAATAGCTGATGGAGTAATAGATAATGAGGCAGCTACTAAAGATCTGATTATCGATTCCATGCATAAGTGGGGTCACAGATATCCGGATGCAGGATATGGCGGCCGCTTCTATTTCTGGCTCAGGGATAACAGCCGTGAGCCGTACAACAGCTTTGGCAATGGCTCGGCAATGAGAGTGGCGGCCGTCGGCTGGCTCTTTGATGACCTCGACACCACACGTAAAGTAGCAAGGTGGACCTCTGAAGTCACACACAACCATCCGGAAGGGGTCAAGGGAGCAGAAGCGACTGCATCTGCGATATTCTTGGCCCGCACAGGCAGCAGCAAGGAAGAAATCAAAGACTACATAATCAGTGAATTCGGATATGATCTCGGTAGAACCTGTGATGAGATAAGACCAAACTACTATCATGTGGAGTCTTGCCAGGAGACCGTTCCTGAGGCAATAACAGCTTTTCTGGAAGGCAATGATTTCGAGGATGTTATCAGAACAGCAGTATCACTTGGAGGAGACTGCGATACACTGACATGTATCGCAGGATCAATTGCTGAGGCATACTGCGGAGTGCCTGATGCACTTAAAAAGGAATGTGAAGACAGACTTCCGATGAGCATGCTTGCGGTCCTGCGAATGATGGTTGTTTTACAGTAAATGGGGGTATGTGCCATGATGATAAGTCCGGTAACTTTTGTAGAAGAACTGAAAGATGCTGATTATAACACTCTTATAAAAGAGCGAGACCAGCTAATAGAATATATTGTTGAATTTGAAAAGAAAGAAAAAGCAGGTGACCGATCTGGAGATGAATGGAATTATAATCCGATGCCGGACGTTGTGTACCAAGTATATCTTGATTACCTGGCTGAACTTTGCAAAATGATGAAAGAAATATATCGTGAGGAATACGTTTGGGGAAATAAAAAGTTATCTGATTAGTAGTTGTATGTTTTCGCTTTGCTATAATTATTACTGGTGATAAATTGTTATGCATTGTTATAATGAATAATAACGAGGAAGTATCTTGTATTTTAGACTATGCGTCATTTTAAAGAATCAGTTAGTCAAGTAAATATATTAATTTCTGAATGGGATTTTGAGAAGAATGAGCCACTTGGGCTTTTTCCTGGTGAAATTAGTGCACAAAGCCAGCAGAAAGCGTGGTGGAAATGCAAGTATGGCCATTCATGGGAAGCAAGGATCAGTAATCGCTATCACGGTAGAGGGTGTAAGATTTGTGCTAAACGTTTTAAGACATCTGATTGTACTAAATCAACAAAATACTTATAGTAAGATCAATTCTATAGACAATCGTTTAGCAGACAATGGCTTAGTATAGCCCAAAACGAAAAAGTTTAATTATGTTATATGATGGCATCTATGAACAAATAATTAATAACAAGATCAACTCAGATCTGTCCAAGTTGGACCAGAGCAATTATGATATTTTCAAAGAGTCTCTTAAAGCAGATGATGCGAGGCGAGCCTTAACAATTTATATTTCCTCAGTTATTCAACAGGGACTACGCTGCATCAGAGAAAGCTTTAACACAGAACAAGATAAGGAAGCGCTTATGGCGCAAATAGATCTTTGTAATAGCATAATTGCTGAGATTGCTAAGTATACTGATGAGACAGACTTTAATGATGACAAAATACTTGAAAAGGGAGAGATCCTCACTGCACTTTATAACAAATTAAACTCTGCAAGAAGTGTCAATAGTCTTAAGATTGTTCGTCCAGAAACATCTATCACAGAAAACGCACTTTTTACGGGATCACCTAGTGAACCAAGCATGATGTCAGAATTGAAGAAAGAGATACTGACCTCAGATTCGGTAGATTTACTTGTATCATTTATCAAGTGGAGCGCAGTAAGACCCCTGCTAAAAGATTTGCAGGAGTTCACAGCCAAGCCGGGGAGCAAACTTAGAATTATTACTACTACATATACAAAAGCTACAGACTATAAGGCTATCTATGAACTATCGCAACTACCAAATACAGAAATAAAAGTTAATTACGAGACAAATCATGCTCGTATGCATGCAAAGTCATATCTGTTTAATCGTAAGACTGGCTTTTCTACAGCATATATTGGATCCTCAAACCTATCAAATCCAGCACTGACAGGTGGCCTTGAGTGGAACATCAAGGTTACAGAAAAAGAATCATTTGATATTGTAAAAAAGTTCCATGTTTCTTTTGAAACCTATTGGAACGATGACACATTTGAAATCTTCGACCCGACAAGTGAAGAGTGTAGGAGCAAGCTTCAATATGAACTGTCATATCCAAAAGAGAGTATGAAAAGTAACAGAAGTCTGCACTTGTCATTCAGGCCATATGTATATCAACAGGAGATACTTGATCATCTTGCTGCTGAAAGAGAATTGTATGGTAGATATAAGAACCTGGTTGTCGCTGCAACCGGTGTTGGTAAGACGATCATAGCGGCTTTTGACTATAAGAGGTTCAAGGAGGTAAATCCAAGTGCCAGATTGCTTTTCGTTGCTCATCGAAAAGAAATACTTGAACAAAGCAAGGAAAAGTTCCAGGAAGTATTAAATGATTTCAATTTCGGGGAACTCTATGTAGATGGTAAAAAACCTAAAGATATTCAGCACCTGTTTATTAGTATCCAATCACTTAATTCATCTGGCTTACTAGATAAAACAAGAACCACAGAGGACTATTATGACTTTATTATTGTGGATGAATTCCATCATGCGGCAGCGGATTCTTATCAAGAGCTGCTGAAGTATTATAAGCCCAAAATCCTTCTTGGTCTTACAGCTACACCTGATCGCATGGATGGCAAGGACATATTAAAATACTTTGATGGCCGAATTGCCTCTCAAATGCTACTAGGTGAAGCAATTAACAGAAACTTGCTAAGCCCATTCCAGTATTTTGGTGTGACAGATGATGTTGACTATCAGAAGATTAATTGGATAAATGGCAAGTATGATATCAAGCAGCTTGAGAACGTATATACGTCTGACGATATCCGTTGCAACCTCATTCTTAGTAAAGTTAAAGAATATGTAACTGACTTAGATGCGGTTAAAGGCCTTGGATTTTGTATTAGTGTCAAGCACGCTAATTATATGGCTGAGTTCTTTAATAATCACGGGGTTCCATCAATAGCATTATCTTCAAAAAGCGAAGACACAATACGTGATGATGCTAAGCACCAGCTGGTTAGCGGAGAGGTTAAATTCATCTTTGTTGTAGATTTATATAATGAAGGGGTCGATATACCCGAGGTAAATACAGTTCTATTCCTTAGACCTACAGAGAGCGCTACAGTTTTCTTGCAGCAGTTAGGCCGAGGACTCCGACTGTCAGAGGGAAAGGATTGTCTCACGGTTCTTGACTTTGTAGGCCGATCAAATAAGAAGTATAAATTTGATCTTAAATATAAAGCTATTGTTGGCGATGGCAGGAAATCTTTGAGAAAACAGATAGAAGATGGTATTTCAAGCTTACCTAGAGGCTGTTATATAGAATTTGAAAAGAAGGCCAAAGAATATATTCTTGAAAATTTAAAGCAGACAAACAATGATAAGAATACTCTGATAGCTAATATAAGAACTTTTGAGGAAGATACTGGAAAGACATTGACACTTTCAAATTTCCTCGATGAGTATAATCTTAGTCTTTACGAATTTTATCGGCGTGATGGAAACCGTTCATTATATCGCTTGAAGAAATGGGCAAATGTTATCGTAAGCGAAAAGGATGTAGGTGATGATGTATATAAAAAGCTTATCGGGCTCTTCCATGTCAATTCGATAAGACTTATCGATTACTGGATTGAATATATTGAAGGGAAGGGTACTATAAAAACCGATGATGATAGGCTTATGAGAAATATGTTGTATTACACCTTCTTTAAAAAGAATCCGAAGCAGATGGGATTCAACAATATTGATGATGGGATTAGATCGGTGTTAGAGGAGGATTTCATTAGGGAAGAGGTACTTGAGATCCTTAGGCATAATAGGAGCAAAGTGGACTTTATTGCTGGACAAAATGAATACGAGTACACCTGTCCGTTAGACCTTCATTGTAGCTATAACATCAACCAGATTATGGCGGCATTTGACTATTATAATGAAACCTCTTCACCTGAATTCCGTGAAGGCGTTAAGTATTTTGAAGATAGAAAGACAGACATTTTCTTGATTAATCTAAATAAGTCAGAAAAGGACTTTTCACCATCAACGATGTATGATGACTATGCTTTGACACCTACCTTATTTCATTGGCAGAGCCAGAGTGGCGATAAACAGAGTAGCCCTAAAATACAGAGGTATATTAATCAGGAAGCGACTGGCAATGTAGTTTCGCTATTTGTAAGAGAGTATAAGAAAAACGGGTCGTATACATCGCCATACGTATTTCTTGGGAATGCAGACTATGTAAGACATGAAGGGGAAATGCCTGTAAGTTTTGATTGGAATTTACATACTTCAATACCATCTGGAATGTTCCCTAGTGCTAATAAAACAATTGCTGTTTAAAAGCATTAATTGGAATATATAGATGTAAGTATAATAAAAAGGATCACAATGGATAAATTAATACGATCATTACGTGAATTCAATGAAGAACGTGATTGGGATCAGTTCCACTCGCCGGAGAATTTGGCAAAATCAATAAATATCGAAGCAGGGGAGCTTCTTGAGTGTTTCCAATGGAATAGTAATTATGATAAAAGAGCAGTTTGCGAAGAGCTAGCGGATGTGCTTACATATTGCATTATGCTTGCAGACAAACTGGATGTTAGTATAGATGATATTGTATTGGAAAAGCTTGAAAAGACTAAGAAGAAGTACCCTGTAGATAAAGCCAAGGGAGTAAGTACAAAGTACGATAAACTTTAAGGGCAATGGCATTCATAGATAGGTTCGACTTCGAAATAAGCTCTGTTGGGGAAATAAGAAGCCTTCGACATTACAACAATAAGGTCGGTGAGAACTGGCCTGTTGTTTATGTTCTTAATAATGATACTGAAGCATATGTTGGAGAAACTGTAAATGCTGCAAGGCGTACAGAACAACATCTTGGCAATACAGGAAAACAAAATCTTACAGAAATAAGGATAATCAGTGATAAAGACTTCAATAAGTCTGTTGTACTTGATCTTGAATCATTCCTTATTAAACACATGGCAGCTGATGGAAAGTACAGACTGTTGAATGGCAATAATGGGATACAAGATCATGATTACTATGAGCGATCACGATATGAAAACGAATTTAAAACCATATGGAAGAAACTCCACAAGCTAGGTGTAGTAAGCCGTTCAATCGAAGATATAGAAAACTCTGAATTGTATAAATACTCTCCATACAAATCACTCGGACCGGAGCAGGTCGATGCGGAGATGGAGATTATTAAAGCGTTTGAAGAGCATAAAGATGATAAGAATGGAGTATCAATTATAGTTAGAGGTGGCGCAGGAACAGGAAAAACAATCCTCGCCATCTATCTCATGAAACTATTTGCTGATATAAACGCTAAGGGAATCGAATCGGATGAACCTGATGATTATCTGGATGAGGATTTCGATTATGTATATGCTGCAGAGAGGATTAGCGGTATAGAAAAAATAGGCATTGTATTTCCTCAGAAATCCTTGAGGTCATCTCTTAAGGATGTGTTTAAGGGAATCAAAGGCCTTTCACCAGATATGGTCCTTGATACAACTGATGTAGTCAAAAACTATCTGGAAACAGAGGAAAAATATGATTTGCTTATTGTAGACGAAGCCCACAGGCTAAAGTGTCGTAATAAAGGACATTTATCATTCTATGGCAGATTTGATGAGTGTAACAGAAGGCTGGGACTCGATAAAATGAAAGGGACCGAGCTTGATTGGATTTACTTATGCAGTAAAAGCCAGATTATATTCAGAGATGATTTGCAGACAATTCGACCATGTGATATTGATTCAGATGATTTTAAGGAAATCACTGAAAAGCGATATCCGAAAACTATCGTTGAACAGGCTTTGGAGACACAATGGCGGTGCAAAGGTGGTAATGATTACATCAACTATCTTAGAAAGATCCTAAGCTGTGAACCGGTAGGCTACAAAGATATATATAACTACGACTTTAAGCTGTATTCAAATGTAGGCAGGATGGTAGAAGATATCAAAGCCCTTAACGAGAGATATGGTTTATGTCGAAATGTTGCTGGTTATGCTTGGAAATGGATTACAAAGAAAGATAAAACAGCATACGATATAGTCATAGGTAATAACAAGTACAGATGGAACTCAACATATGATAACTGGATAACAACACCGAATGCAGTGAATGAGATAGGATGCATTCATACGGTCCAAGGATATGATCTGAATTACTTGGGAGTTATTATTGGCGAAGATATCAAATATGATCCGGTAACAAAACAGATATATGCAGATAAAAACAATTATTTCGATCAGCAGGGGAAATCAGGAGTAGCAGAAGATCCGGAAGCACTAAGGGAGTATTTGAGTAATATATATCTGACATTGATGACTCGAGGAATCCGAGGTACATATGTGTACGTATGTAATCCTGAGCTCAAAGAATATATGTCACAGTTTATACCTGTAGTGAAATAAAAGATGCAGATCCCATATTCGGAAAAACTGAATACTGCTAGTCTGGCTAGAATCTTTGATAACAAGAGCGAAAGCTACAAACTGTTTTGGTTCAAGGCGATTCTGCATGAGGTTGGGCTTGGTAGAAGCGTAATTCCTTTCCGTGACTTAATAGAGCGGATGATTGTGGATGCCTGGTATATGGTCAGCGAATATAAGCTTAACCTTGGCCCAGCTGATAATCTGGAGAAGACCGTTCTGTATATTGCTGAGAAGGAGAGTTTCCTGCCGACTGAGAAAGAGGAGGTACTCCTCTCATATTTGCGTGATAGTGATGATAAAACACTAAAATACAATATGCAGGTTCTGTCATTGAATGTACCATACAGACTTCAGGCCCCTCTTATAACAAGTCCTGATCCAAAGTTGTGGAATAAGCTAAATGCTATTGCAGACTATATTAATTCCCAAGATGGAGTTATGTATCTGATAGAGCGAAAAAGGGCATTAGACTGCAGGATCATCATGGATAACCTTTGGATGGACTATCTGCAGAGTAATCTCGGTATCCTTATTGGGTGGACTGACTTCAATCTGATTACATATCTGCAGCGCAGGAATCCAACAGTACCGGGAATATCAAACAAAATATATCCACCTCAGGAGAGAAAGCTGACTGCAGCAACAAATTACTGGAAGTATATTATTCAGCAAGGTGATGTCAAAGACATATACAGCGGGGAGATCCTTACCACACGTGGACTGTCAATTGATCACTTTGTTCCATGGTCATATGTTGCAAGTGATGAGTTATGGAACCTGATTCCTACAAAGAGGAGTATAAATAGCAGCAAGAGCAATAATTTGCCAGATTGGGATACCTATTTCAGAAAGCTCGCGCATGCGGAATACGATGCATATCTGCTCAACGGAAGCGATGAAAAAGCATCAATGCTATTTGAAAAATGTGCCAGGGAGAACCTGAATAATGAAGACGTCAGGTACCGTCTTTACTCGAAAGGACAGACAGAGCAGCACTTCACAAATCAGCTTGAAGAACTATTGCTCCCAATATATGAATCAGCACGCAATATGGGTTTCAGGGAGTGGACGTACCAGCGATGAACGAAACTATCAATTATTACGATGAACACGCATCACAATACTTTGACAGCACCTCACAAGTAGACCTTGCTATGCTGTATAAAGAATTCCTGGAATATATACCTATAGGTGGACGGATAATGGATCTGGGATGTGGAAGTGGTCGTGATGTTAAATGGTTCAGAGATCATGGTTATGATGCATATGGATTGGATGCTTCGGAAGAGCTTATAAAGATAGCTCGTAATCAGCTTGATATACCTGTAGAATTAGGCCTAATAGAGGAATGGGTAGCAAATGAAGTATGTGACGGCATTTGGTGCTGCGCTTCCTTGATGCACCTTGATGATATGAGTTTTGATAGGTTCCTCTCAAACCTGCGATTTAATCTCAGGCCGGGAGGAGCGTTGTTTATATCGGTAAAAGAAGGAATTGAGTCAGGGGTAAGTGAAGACGGAAGATACTTTAGAGACTTTAGTGAAGCGACTTTGAATGCATTTCTAAGTCATTACAAAGACTTAAGACTAGAGAAAGTCTGGTATACTAAAGATAAATTGCAAAGAGAATCATTCAGGTGGCTGAATGCGATAATAATCCGGAACAATCCATGAGCGACAAGCGTACCAGCAAATTCATAAGTCTCATTCTTCGACATCATCCTGAAGTCATTGGCATCTCTCTCGATGAGCATGGCTGGGCTGTTGTCGATGACTTGATAAGAGGCGTAAATAAGACGCATCCTCTGGATATGGAGTCTCTTGAGAGGATAGTTGCTCAGGATGAAAAGCAGCGCTACTCCTTCAATGAGGACAAGACTCTCATAAGAGCCAACCAGGGGCATTCGATCCCGGTCGATGTAGAACTGCCTGAAGTGATACCTCCGGCGGTTCTTTATCATGGAACGGGACTTAAGTATAAGAACTCTATAGATGCAGAGGGACTCATTCCGAAGTCAAGGCTGTACGTACATCTTTCAGGAGATATGGATACAGCGAGAAAAGTAGGGCAAAGACATGGCAAGCCAGTTATCTATACCGTTGATGCTGCAGCGATGTATGCTGACGGTCACATATTCTATCGTTCGGTAAACGGAGTGTGGCTGACTAAGAAAGTCCCTGCAAAGTATTTGTCTGTAATCAAATGAGGAGAATGCGTTATGACGATTCCTGAAATAAAGCTTATGAATGACCTCAGACTGCCTGGCATAGGATTCGGCACATATAAGGCTGGGGAAAAGAGTTTTGAGGCTGTGTGCGCTGCGCTTGATGCCGGCTACAGGCTCATAGACACCGCTTCGGTGTACGGCAATGAAAGAGAAGTGGGAGAAGCCGTAGCTTCATGCAATGTCCCACGCGAAGAGCTGATCATCACCACTAAGGCGTGGAGGACCCAGCTCGGATATGACAATGTGCTCCGGGCTTATGAGCAGTCTCTGAAGAAGCTGAAAATGGACTACGCTGACATCTACCTGCTTCACTGGCCGGCCAGAGATTTAAGGTCGACAGAGATAGCTGGCGGGCGATGGAACGCCTGTATGACGAAGGTCTGGTAAAGGCAGTCGGTGTCAGTAATTACCTTACGCACCATCTCGAAAATCTGCTCGCGGTATGTAATGTAGCGCCTATGCTGGATCAGATAGAGTTCCACCCCGGATACACTCAATGGGACACAGTATCATTTGCGCAGTCTCAAGGGATATGCGTTGAGGCATGGAGTCCGTTTGCAAGGGGCAGGCTCAACGAAGACGCGCTGCTTGTAACACTGGCAGAGAAGTATAACGTTTCAGTACAGACGATCTGTCTCAGTTTCGCGTGTCAGTGCGGTGTGATTCCTCTGCCTAAATCCACTGACCCCGGCAGGATAAAACAGAACCTTGCGTTGGTCAGACTGGATGAGAATGACATTGAAAAGATACTGGCGATGCCTCAGACCGGCTGGTCAGGGCATGATCCGGATGTGGCACCGGAAAAAGACGTGCAGGTACCGGACTGATCAGACCGGAAAGAGGTAAGACATATAAGATAAGGTGAAGCAGATGATAGATGCAAAAGAAGCTAAACAGAGACTTATAGATGGCAACCGTGAATATCTTAGCGCAGAGAGCGCACACGGGGATATCTCGCCCGCGATCCGCAGAGTCACGGCTATGAACGGACAGCACCCGTACGCAATAGTCGTTACATGCTCAGACTCGCGCGTCATACCTGAGAGCATATTCTCCGCAGGCATAGGCGAGCTGTTCGTGGTGAGAGTAGCCGGCAATGTCATAGATGATCACCAGCTCGGAAGCATCGAGTACGCGGCAGATCATCTTGGCACCAAGCTCATACTGGTGCTCGGCCATACCAGGTGCGGAGCAGTCGATTCGGCTATAAAAGGCCACGCCGGCGGATTCATCGACTCGATCATAAAGGATATTGAGCTTGCAATAGGTGACGAGAAGGATCCATACAAGGCAAGCTGCCTCAACGTGAAGCACGGGGTGGAAGTCATAAGGCATGAGTTGGAGATCCATCCGGTGCACGATCCTGAGGGCCTGGTGGTCGCCGGTGCTATCTATAACATAGAAGACGGAAGCGTGGAATTCTTCGACTGAAACATCTGTAATATAGGAGCTATATGAAAGTTTCTGTTCTTGTAGATAACAATGACGGGGCAGGCCTCAAGGGTGAATGGGGACTCTCGTTCTATATAGAATACGCGGATAAGACCGTGCTGCTCGATACAGGCCTCTCGCCGCTGTTTGCAGTAAACGCGGAGAAGATGGGGATCGATCTCAACAAGGTCGATCTTGCCGTTCTTTCGCATGCTCATGACGACCACGCGAACGGGCTGGACAGGTTCTTTGAGCTGAACGATCACGCGAAGCTGTATGTAGCGCAGGGCTGTGATGAGAACTGCTACGACAGACATGGTCTGCGATTCAAGTACGCGGGCGTTCCAAGAGGCATAATGACACGTCACGCAGACCGGATCGTAAAGGCCGATCCTGACATGATGATAGCAGAAGGCATAAGGCTGCTTGGCCACAGCACACCGGGGCTTGAGAAGCTGGGCAGGATGGAGAAGATGTATCTTAAGCAGGGGTTCATGCGGTACATCCCGGATGACTTCAGCCATGAGCACAGCCTGGTGTTTGAGATGGGCGATGGAGTCGTCGTTTTCAACAGCTGCTCACACGCAGGCGCGGATAATATAATAAACGAAGTGATACAAGCATATCCCGGCAAAAGGATCAACGCCATGATCGGAGGCTTTCATCTGTTCAACAAGAGCGATGATTATGTAAGAGCCTTTGCCCGCAGAGTAGGATATACCGGCGTAGAGGCTGTGTATACAGGCCACTGCACGGGGCAGAAGGCCTGGGACATCATGCATGAGGAGCTTGGAGATAAAGTGCATGCGCTGCAGACCGGTCTGGTGTTTGAGCTCTGACAGAAGCGACAAATCCCCGGACTGAAACAACTGGAGAAAGAGATAGATGAAATATACCGGAGTCACATACAGGCCTCCGTTCGAGGCAAAATCATTGCTCCTGCAGGTAACGACAGGCTGCTCACATAACAGGTGCTCATTCTGCACCATGTACAGGGACGTTCCGTTCAGCGTGGAGTCCATGGAGCAGATCGAGAAAGACCTGGCTGAAGCGAAGGCATTTGCACCGCGTACCACGAGAGTGTTCCTCGAGAACGGTGATCCGTTTGCACTGAGCGCAAATAAGCTGGAGGAGATTGCTCTGAAGATACACGAATATCTGCCGGACGTGCAGACGATTGCCATGTATGCGTCAATCAACAACATACGCGGCAAGACAGACGAGGAGCTCATACGTTTGAGGGAGCTCGGTATCAACGAGCTGAATGTAGGTGTCGAGAGCGGACTTGATGAGGCTCTGGAGCTTATGAACAAAGGCTATGACAGCAAGGAAGCTCTGTATGAGCTGGGCAGGCTTAGAGCTGCCGGCATGGACTACGGCGCCAATGTCATTTTCGGAGGTGCGGGACCGGGCAGGCTGAAGGAGAACGCGGCGGCTACTGCGGAGATCCTCAACAAGACCACGCCGTATCTCATTTTCACAGGCACTATACATGCGGACCCTGGCTGTCCGCTTTATGACGATATACAGTCAGGCAGATTCATAGAGCCGACCCTTGGCGAACACATAGACGAGGAAGAGCTCTTCCTTCAGATGCTGGAGTTGGACAACTGCCTGTATTTTGGGCTGCATCCGTCCAATGTGGTGAGGATGCAGGGCTGGCTCCCGAGAGACAAGGAAGCCATGCTGTATGAGGTGAGGCAGACCAGGACACGCCTCGCAAAGCGTCTTAACGAAAGGCCGGTGAGGTACGGCGAAGGCGCGATCCTGATATAAAACGATGAGCGAAAAAAGGTGGTATTTGAATAAAACAGTTCCGCTGATACTGCTGATCTTTATACTTGCGGCAGTACTCATTTTGAGCGGCTGCAGCACCAATGCTCCGGAGGAAGATGCCGAGACCATGACGGAGGAAGCAGGAGATACTGCAGAAGATACTTCGGTCAGTGCTGATACAGGAATATTCGATTTTAAGAAGGGAACAGTAATGCTAAACAGTGGATATACGATGCCGATCATAGGACTTGGAACATGGACGCTGTCGAATGACGAAGCAGAGGAGTCGGTATATGCTGCTCTGAAGTGTGGAATGAGACTTATAGATACAGCAAGGTATTATCAATGTGAGATAGGGGTCGGACGCGGGCTTCGCCGCGCCATCGATGAAGGCATAGTGAAGCGCGAAGACGTCTTTATTACCAGCAAGATAATGCCAGGTGACTATGACAGGGCTGCACAGGGCATAAATGATTCCCTTAGCGATCTTGATGTCGATTACGTCGATCTGATGCTTATACACCAGCCGGGATCAAATGATGAAGCTGTGTATAAAGCCATGGAACAGGCGGTGCGTGACGGCAAGGTGAGATCGATAGGGATATCGAATTACTACACGAAAGAGCAGGTGGATGAGGTCCTGTCATACGCTGAGATCACACCCGCTGTAATACAGAATGAGAACCACCTGTACTACCAGAACAAGTCGCTTCAGGAGTACGTGAAGCAATACGGCATAGTACTTGAATCCTGGTATCCGTTTGGCGGGAGAGGTCATACTGAAGATAATTTTGGCAATGAAGTAATAAAGGAACTGGCGGAAAAGTATGGAAAGACTCCTGCGCAGATAATACTCAGGTGGCATATTCAGGATGGCTATATAACGATCCCTGGATCGAGCAATCCTGACCATATAGAAGAGAACTACAACATATTCGATTTTGAACTTTCAGATGAGGATATGGAAAGAATACAGAATCTCGACCGTCAGGAGAGATATGAGAACTGGTAGACACTTGGAGATAAAACAATGAACATACTTGTACTTAATGGAAGCCCGAGACCTAATGGAAACACGGCGCAGATGATTGGGGCATTTCGCGAAGGAGCTGTTTCTTCGGGCAATAAAGTCGATGTAATAAATGTTTGCAGAAAGAAGATAGCCGGCTGTCTTGCGTGTGAATATTGTCACACCAAAGGCGGCGGACAGTGCGTGCAGAAGGATGATATGCAGGAGGTTTATGAGCTCCTCAGGGATGCAGAGATGCTCGTGCTGGCTTCCCCTGTTTATTACCACGGATTATCCGGCCAGCTGAAGTGCACGATAGACCGCTTTTATGCGGCTGCATACCCGGAAAAGCCGGCGCATTTAAGCAAAGTGGCCATGTTCCTCAGCTCCGGTGACCCGGACATGTACGACGGAGCCATGTTCTCATATAACGGGGATTTTCTGGGATACCTCAAGCTGGAGGATATGGGTGTATTCACACATAACGGATATGACCCGGGCGTGTCAGAAGAGGAGCTCCTGAAATTGAAGCAGTTCGGAGAATCATTATAGCTGAAATGAAGCAGATCATTATTCATGTGGATATGGATGCGTTTTACGCGTCGGTAGAGGTGCGGGATGATCCGTCGCTGGCAGGCAAGCCGCTCATCATAGGCGCGCTGCCGAGCGAACGCGGTGTGGTCGCCACTGCCAGCTATGAAGCGAGGAAGTACGGTGTCCATTCCGCCATGAATATCAAGGAGGCATACAGGCGCTGTCCGCATGGCATATATATGCACCCGAATTTCGAGAAGTACAGATCGGTCTCTGCACAGCTCCGTAAGATCTGGTACGACTACGCGGTCAAGATGGAGCCGATAGCGCTCGACGAAGCATATCTCGATGTGACCTACAGTGCCGGCGACTTTGAGAGAGCAGGAGAGATGGCGCGGGAGATCAAAGCCCGGACCCGGAGCGAACTCGGACTTACGTGCTCCGTAGGCGTCGCATACTCCAAGACAGCGGCCAAGACTGCGAGCGAAGAGAAAAAGCCCGACGGATACTTCGAGATCCGTACGCCTGAGGACTTCGTAAACCTCATGATAGACCGTGACGTAAAGTCGCTTTACACGGTAGGGGCTAAGACTGCGGAGAAGCTGAACAGATACGGCATATATACGGTCAGAGATATCCGGACGCGGAAGGACGAAATCCTGGAACGCTTCGGCAAGCACGGACAGCTCATTACGGAGCTCGCATTCGGCATAGATGACCGGAAGGTGGTAGAATATAAGCCGGAGGACGCAAAGTCCCTCAGCCGCGAAGTCACGTTCCAGGAGGACACGGATAATTACCGGATGCTCGACGATGTGCTCGTACTGCTTGCTCTGTCCGTTGAAGACCGTGCAAGGCGGCACGGCGTGCACGGAAAGGGTGTTACGCTCAAGCTGACATACGCAGACATGCAGAGCATTACACGTTCGAGACTGATCACGGCGGAAGATGATGCCGCCACGATATATACAGAGACATCGCGGCTGCTTGAGCAGGTAGAAAAGCGGCCGGTCAGGCTGATAGGCGCAGGCTTGTACAACCTGTCCCCGGACGAGGGGCGGCAGCTGACGCTTGACGACTACCTGCGAGACCCTGAGGAAGGGGTCATTGAGAAGCGGCTGCATGAGATGCAGGAACATTACGGACTCGACTTTGCCGGTCATCTGGAAGACATACTGCATGGCAGAGTCCTGTACCGCACGATAGAATATATGCGGAAGCATTACTAACTCAGGAGGAAGAAATGGGTACATTTGAGGAGTATTTGGAAAGAGCCAAGGATCTGGCAGAAGATGCAAAAGAAGGCGCTAAGGATGTATTTGGCGAGGTCGTGAGCAGGGCAAAGGAAGTCGCTGAAGAAGGCAGCGAAGCCAGAAAGTTTGTGCAGAACGCTAAGGAAGAGACAGCTGCTATCGCTTTCGGAGCAAAGGAGAAAGTTCAGGGAATTATCCAGGATGCCAAGGCCATAAAGGAAATCAAGCAGGGTATCGCCGAGCTTGAAGCACTGCCTGAAATCGAGGGCTCCATCATCTATACGATGGAGATCCAGACTCTCGTCAACAATCTGCGCGCGCTGTATCTGCTCATCGACGATAAGAGACTTGACGATGCCACGATAGAAGACGAAATAAGAAAGACCATGGTCAAGGTGGTTCCTGATGCTGAAAAGCAGGCAGAAGGCGAGGCACAGCCGAAAACAGAAGAAGAGCAGGCTATAGAGAACGCTAAAGTCATTGCATACAGCGCCTGCATAAGAGCGCTGGAATCATTGAAACTGGAAAAATAAAAGATAAGGGACATGGAGAAAAAGGGGGAGACTATGAATCCAATAGCAGTAAACAAAGAGAAATGCATTGGCTGCGGACTGTGCGTAAAGGACTGCCCAAGCACCTATCTGCACATTGAAGACGGCGTTGCTCAGACGAGTACAGGTGGCTGCCTTGAGTGCGGTCACTGCTACGCTATCTGCCCGCAGGGTGCTATCACAATGACCAACTACGACTGCACTGAGGAAGCTGTAGTACCGATGACAGAGATATCTGCCGATACGCTCCTCGCGGCAATGAAGAGCAGAAGGACTGTAAGGCAGTTCACCGATCAGGCCGTAGAGCCGGAGAAGGTAGAGAAGATACTCGAAGCAGGAAGATACAGCCCTACAGGAGGCAACAGCCAGAACGTAATGTACACCATCCTGGGCAGCAAACAGGCTGAAGCAGAGGAGATCTGCGTTGAGCTGTTCCGCAAGGGAACGAGCCTGCCAAGCCACTTTAAAGCATTCTCCGAGCGTTTCAATATAACAGACGACTTCTTCTTCAAGGGAGCTCCGCTGGTCATCCTGGTAAGCAGCAGAAGCAGCGTGGATGCCGGGCTTGCGAGCTCATACATGGAGCTCATGGCAGAGAGCCTTGGCCTCGGAGTCCTTTACAGCGGCTTCTTTGTGATGTGCACGAGGTTCAGCAGAAAGCTGCACAAGCTGATAAACCTGCCGAAGGGACATAAAGCCGTGACTTGCATGGTGATCGGATATCCGGCGGTGAAATACCACAGGATAGTGCCGAGAAAGCCTCTGCAGTCAAAGACTCTGTAACTCGGGAGAGAACGATCGATGCGGCGCGAGCTTGAGCATTTCATGATAGGGAGCTCATACGGAGGCAATCAGGACTGGTTCCGTACTTTCATGATGCGTCTGGGCGGCTGCGGGGCTGAGACCGCCTGCGACAGCAGCCTGTATTTTGCGATCCACAAAGGCGTTGAGGGTATTTATCCATTCGACCCGGAAAACCTGTCTAAGGGCGATTATGTGGATTTTGCGCACATGATGGAGAAGTATCTGTGGCCCAGACTGTCGGGAATTGACAAGCTGAGTATCTATACAGAAGGGTATTCGAAATACCTGAGCGACAGGGGCGTGACCTGCATCAGCATGGATACACTGGACGGCAGCGAGACGTATGAGAAGGCCGCAGCCACAGTAAAGAAACAGATAAATGAAGGGTGTCCGATTCCGACACTCATATTGAATCATAAGGAACGTTCGCTGAAGGATTACGTGTGGCACTGGTTCCTGATAAACGGCTACGAAGAGAAAGACGGCACGATGATGGTCAAAACCGTTACATACAGCGGTTATCAGTGGTTCGACCTCAGGACAATGTGGGATACAGGGTACAATAACAAGGGCGGATTCGTGCTTTACAAGCTGGAGACTGCCTGAAAACAGACTGAAGCCAGCGAAGAACCATAAAAATATATTGGTAAATAAATGGGGAAACCGATCATAGACATAGATCTCCACGGAATGTTCCGTGATGAGGCGATAATAGCTATCGACAAAGCGTTGAAATCCGCTGATTCCGGCACTTATCAGATAAGGCTGGTCCACGGATATAACCACGGCACCAGCCTCAAAAACATGATAATCGATGAGTACAGGTATCATCCTAAGGTGCTGCGCGTCCAGCCGGGCGACAACCTCGGGACTACGGTACTTGTTTTGCGTGAGCTATAAGGAGTAACTATTATGAAAACTGTTTGCCTCTATTACAGCCGGACCGGCAGGACCAGATCAGTAATGGAAAGAATGGCAAAAATGCTTGATGCTGATCTTTTCGAGTACACTGACGGAAAGGACCGCAGCGGTGTAAAGGGATACATCTCGAGCTGCCTCGATTCTTATGGAAAGCTGCCTGCGGTGGAGGTCATCGGCGGCGAGCCTGAATGGGATAAGTACGACAGAGTCATAGTCGCCATGCCTGTGTGGGCAGAATCAACATGCGTCGTCGGCAAGGCATTTCTCAAGCAGTACAGCAGCAAGTTCAGGGGCGACCTGTATCTGGTAGTGACTCACATGTCAAGGGCAGATTACGGCATACCGATCGCTAAAGCTTACGCTTACAGCGCAGTAAGGCCGAAAGGATACCTGTCGCTGCAGACAAAGAACCACGACTGCGGAGTCGAGATCAGGGACTTCGTGAAGAAACTATAACAGGCATATCAGGTAATGGCAGAATGTATAAAAAACAGCTTAGAGCATCGATCGTTATAGGCACAATTGAAATAATTACGTTTTTAGTAATAATTACGATACACCATTTTGATACAGCAAAAACACTATTTCCGCTGTTATGGCTTCTTTTGGTCATATTTGTTCTGGAATTGGGGTTGTCGTTTGTTTTCAAGGATACCGATAAAAGGTGGAGAAGGAGATGGAAAACTCCACTATGGCAAATATTGCTATGGGTGGCTTTCTTTCTGGGCGGAGTTGTTATTATTTTTATGTACCCGGATTTCTGGACTGCAAATGACGCCTACTTCTTGCTCATCTTCCTTATGGGCAGCAATTTTTGCCGGAATATTGCACGTTATCTGATAGTTAAACGGTATGACTTCGATAGATATAATTCTGTCGAAGAATTGCTTTCAGAGTATCCGGAAGCAGGAAAATATATTAAGTAACATGAAACCGAACTACGACGAATTAGAAAAGAATATTTACTATGTGATCAAGGAGCAGCACATAAAGCTGGGCTTCAGCGACAACAGCAGATGGCTGTATTACCCTTTGAGCGCTCTCAACCATTTGATGGGCACGGATTGTGACATCGACGGAATGGAGGAGATCCTCAAAGGCTTCTTTGATTACACCAAAGATAGATTGGGTCCCGGCAAGGCTACCCACAAAGGCGAGAGGTTCTGCCTGCACATGGATCCGCAGGCTTCCATTTATGTGCGCGACAACGTTCCTGAGGAGCCGTTCCTCGTGGAGCTCATCGACACGCTTGAGAATCACGGGACGACTATGGAACAGGTGGTCGATGTGTTCCGCAGGTACTCCGACAAAGTCCATGCGGAGCCGGCAGACAGCGATGAGTTCGACATGCTCGTATATTTCGAGGACGGTCAGCCGGATCCTTTCGTGTACTGCCTTGCTGACGAGATGGGGCACATAACTTACCATAGGATGATAATGTCAGAACTGAAAGATAGACTATGAGATAAAAGAGAGGTGCGATATGCAATTCATTATCAAAGCTTATGATGGAGCGAACATGCTGGATAAGCGTATGGAGGTGCGTCCGCAGCATCTCGAGGGCATGGCAAAACTTGGCGAGCATGTGGTATGCGCAGGCGGTCTCACCGACGAAGAGGGCAAGCTGAAAGGATCTGTGCTCGTGCTTGACTTCGAAGACGAGTCTGGAGTCGATGAATACCTCAGCAACGAGCCTTACGTAATCAATCATGTCTGGGAGAAGATCGAAGTTGAGCCAATCAATGTTGTCATCCTGAACGGCAAAAAGGTCGGAAAATAAAGGATCAACACTTACGGGACCAATCCGGACAAGGCAGACGATGATAAAGAATACTACAAAATATGCAATACTGATTCCGTGGGTTGAGATGGATTCCGAAAACGCGCTTCTTTTTGAAGTGCGTTCTCAGTTTGTAAAGCAGCCGGGTGAAGTGTGCTTCCCCGGAGGCAGAGCTGAACCGGGCGAGTCTGCTGTTGTGGCTGCGGTAAGGGAAACATGCGAGGAGCTGGGGATCGGGCCGGGCGCCATTGAGGTGATTTCTGAGCTGGAACCGCTCATAATGGGCGACGGCAGAACGGTGCATCCAGTCTCTGCCAGGCTGTATATAAAAGATATAGAAAGCCTCGAGCTTTCGAAAGACGAAGTAGCGGAAGTGTTTCTGCTTCCTGCGGAATGGCTGGATGAGAATCCTCCGTCATACTATGATCTTGCTTCGACATCTGATGAGGAGCTTCCTGAAAAACTCCTCGGATATCTGTCGCACTATGGCAATTATCGAAAGACCGGCCGGACATATTATTACGAATACGATGGCCATGGCATCTGGGGCCTGACAGCAAGGATCATTAAAAGTTTTGGGAAAACAGGGTCAGGGCTGATACGTTGATGGAAAAGGAGAGGAAATGAAAAAGCTGTTTTATTTGCTATTAGTGGCGATCCTGGTTATGGGACTTGCGGCGTGCAGTAGCTCACAGAACGCAGGCATCGATTCCGCTGAGGTAAGCGATGCTGCGGAGGAGTCCTATGAAGTAATTGCAACTCTGATGATCAACACTGAAGGAATGGGTATCATTGCTTACGGTCTGGAGGGAGAGGACGTTGAATTCGACGAAGATTTCCCGAATCAGTCGACCGTGGTAAATCTCACCGAACCAGGTACATATGTTATCAAGGCAAAGCCTGATGACGGATGGAAGTTCATAAAGTGGACAAAAGATGGTGCGGACTTTTCGGAGGATCCGGATATCACCGTTGAAGTCACTGAGAATGTAGAATACATTGCGGTATTTGATGTGGAGTGATGTTGTCAGATTTCGAACGGAAGCTATGAATAATAAACTGGATAAGAACGTTAAACTGATAAATGACAGGCTGGATGCTGGTCTGGCGCTTCTGCGCAAATACTATGAAGTCGAGGAACAGCCTGTAGATGCTGTGCTCGCAAACCCTGTGATCGGCGGGCGGCCGCACCACGCAAGGCGTTTCGACATTAAAGGCGTCGGCAATCTGCTTGCGATGACAGTCACCGAGGCCGAGCAGAACCAGCTCAGCTCGTTTGTAATAATGCCTTATTTCAAGAACCTGCCGCTCTTTTCGACAGACTATGTTTACTCGGGAGAGAAGAGGTTCTTTCTGCTTGAGATATATGATCTGTCAGTAGTTCACGACAGTATATTTGACGCAGGAATCGAAAGCTTCAGGGCGTTCGGAGCAGAAATGACAGACATGCAGGACTTCCCGACAAGACCTTCATGGTATGACGACATCCGTCCGGTGTGCCATGCGAAGGCTCCTGATGAGAGCCAGGACGAGCTGGCGATCCAGCACTTTCTGGCGTTTCTTAAGCTGTTCGTTGACATGGAGCAGGCATCACCGCTCCTTGGGGCTGATGACCTGAAGACCAAGTGGCAGAAGAATCGGGAATACGCCGACAGGCTCATCGACGAAGGCGGGGTCTCCACGGACCTGTTTACGGAAGCACTCGGAGCCGAGAATACACGCAGATTCTTCCATGAGGTGTTCTTCGGCGCAGACTGCTACAGACCGCTCAGCCTTGAAGGCATCGACAGCTTTCTCAGCTACGTGGATGCGGAAGGCAAAACGAATCGTGATAAAATCAGCGCTGATCAGCACATAATCCGCAGGGTCGCGACTACCGACAAGTCGAAGAGTTATGAAGATTCAGACAGCAGCGCTCAAACAGACGATTATCCGGCGGGAGTAGTGCTGCAAAATGGCAGTTTGATCGGCTTCGGCATACACATTTTCAACGAAGACATTTATCCGCTTCAGAGTTTTGAGATCTATCTGAGGAAATGCGGGCTGTGCGGTCCGCTGGATCTATCAAACCAGAAAGATCTGCTCTTTGTGGACATTTACCACAATAATGTTGATGCGATCGATGTGAGCGGCGACCGTTCGCTGAGGATACTGGGCATACAGGACAATGCCATAAGTGCTCTCGATGTGAGAGACCTCGAGGCATGCCAGGGCATAGACGCGGGCAAAAACAAGCTCAGCAGCCTGGATGTGAGCCATAATAAGGAGCTCGTCGAGCTGTATATAAACGACAACGAATTTACGGAAATCGACCTCAGCGCGTGTCCGAAGCTCAAATACTTCTACTGCCACAACAACAGCATCACGGAGCTTGATACTACAGCAAATCAGCTCCTCAGGCATCTGAATGCGACCGGCAATCCTATGCGCAGCATAAAAGCGCTTGCACCGCAGAGGGAGGAGCAGCTCCCGCTTCAGTTGACTGCAGAAGGCGAAGGATGTGTAGGACTCAGGTTTAACCCGGTGTATAATGCACAGTGGAAAGAGACCGGCAAATGGCAGCAGTCGTACTATGCATATCCAGCCGAAGGGCATGAATTTGAAGGCTGGTATGACGAGGCCGGAGAAAAAGTGAGCGGTGAGGCTGAGTGGTTCGATGATTATGGGACAAGTCGCGTTCTCACCGCGAGATTCGCAAAGGAATAACGATGGAATTATTAGCTGATATTTTTTTAAATTTGCTCCTCTTGCTGGGATTATTCCTGGTTCGGTGGTGCAAGGTCCACAAGCAGGCGACGCTTGCTATATTCATCATAATAGTAATGATCATTGATGTAATTTTCATGCTTTGGCGCTTTGGCGTTATTCAACCCGGTGTATAAGGAGAAAAAATGGAACCGATAATTATTCTTGTTACGGTCGTAGTAATATTTGGCTTTATTGTTTGCAGTATTAAGCATCAAAGATATAAAAACCCGGGCGAGGGAGTTGATGCAAGAAATATGGAGGAATTCGGAGAGCCTGCTAAAAGCCTCTATACTTCCTCAAAGGTGTTCACGCTTCATCATCGCATCGAGATCACGGACGAGGCAGATAACGTGGTGTACCGCTCTGAGACCAAGTTCCCGTCCATACACGACAAGACAGATATCTTCAGAGAAGACGGGAGTCACGTTGCGCATATTGAGCGCAAGCTGATCACGCTCCACGAGATCCACTATGTGGACATGGAAAACGGCAAGAGCTTCGTGCTGTCAAACGAGATCATGCATATCATAAAGGATATTACAAACATCGAAGGCCTCGGATGGAGACTGAACGGTAACATCATGCAGCTCAATTTCACCTTGTCAGATGAAAACGGTGAGCTCATAGCTGTAGTAAGCCAGAAGGCTATCTCCCTGCACGATAAGTATTCGGTCGATATTTACAAACCGGAGTATGAGGAAGAAGTGGTAGCGATTCTGATCACGCTTCAGCATATGGTGAACGACAGAGAGGTCGCCTCATCAGCAGGCAGCAGCGGCGGTTCATCATCAGGCAGTAACTAAAGAAAAGGAACAGTTACCGTTAAACGAATTAACCGTTCTC
Organism: Mogibacterium sp.; assembly: GCA_017431685.1. Classification (GTDB taxonomy): domain Bacteria; phylum Bacillota; class Clostridia; order Peptostreptococcales; family Anaerovoracaceae; genus Crickella. Next base: position 17,899 of record JAFRKO010000031.1, on the reverse strand, counting down.
TGTAATCGGAAGGAGCAAAATCATGAAAATACTTGTACTGGAAAGCAGCGGTAATATCAGAGGATCCTCGAATATGCTGGCGGATGAATTCATCCGCGGAGCAGAGGAGAAAGGCCACGAGGTCACCGTATACAACGTGATAAGAAAGAACATCAAGCCTTGCCTCGGATGCGGCAACTGCGGCATGTCGGGTATGTGCGTTCTGCAGGACGACTATGAAAATGAGCTCAAGCCAATGATCATCAACACTGACATGATCGTCTTCGTAATGCCTGTGTACTACTACAACTGGCCGGCTCCTCTCAAGGCTTGCGTGGACCGCTTCTACAGCTACACAGTGGAACTGACGGAAATGCACAAGAAGGCTGCGTTCCTGACTGTAGCATGGGACGATACGGACACCGTTTTCGATATCCCTAAGTCGTACTACAAGCAGGTGTGCAGTTACATGCAGTTTGAGGACTGCGGAATGGTGCTCGGCAGGGCATGCGGAACTCCGTCCATGACAAGGAGCAGCGTTTATCCGCAGCAGGCATATGAGCTGGGCAAGAGCTTATAAAGGAAGGGGGACAGTCCCCCATAAAAGGGAAACAGACTATGAAGAAAACAAAATATCCGATCAACAAGGAATACTTTCCGCTGAGTCTTTATACACCGACCATGACGCCAAGCGGCATTGCGCGCGCAAACAGGATTTACCGCGCGCCTAAGTCGATTTATAATGACCCGGCGCTGAACATAAGAACGCTTGAGATACCGGGCTATAAAGACGGTATGATAGAGCTGATGATCATAACTCCAGTGGGCATAGAGACGCCTGCGCCGTGCTTCTACTTCATCCATGGAGGCGGCTTCGTATTTGAGGCTACTTCGGCGCATTACAGACGCGCTGTCAGCTTCGCGAAGGACGCGGAGTGCATCGTAGCGTTTGTTAAATACAGGCAGGGACCGGATTATACGTTCCCTTATCCGCAGGAGGACAGCTATGCGGCTCTGGTATGGCTGCATGAGCATGCAGAGGAGATAGGCATTGATCCGGACAGGATAGGGATAGGCGGAGACAGCGCAGGAGGCACGCTGACTGTCACATCATGTCTTATGGCGCGAGACAGAGAAAGCGGCATCAGACCGCTGTTCCAGCTGCTCATATATCCGTTCCTCGACAGAAGGGGCGAGAGCGAGTCGTATCGCAAATACACGGATACTCCGGTCTGGAATTCGACTCTCTCCAAACAGGTGAATAAGATCATAGATCCGCATCCTGAGGAGGTACCTCTGGAATTCAGATCACCTGTCGAGGCGGACAGCCTGGAGGGACTGCCACCGGCATATATCGAGGTTGCGGAGTTTGACGCGCTGCGTGACGACGGGATCCTGTACAGCAAGCTCCTGCAGGAAGCAGGCGTAGATGTAGAGTTTCACGATACGCAAGGCACCATGCACGGCTATGACTATGTTACTAATGCGCCTACAACTCTCTTGATGCAGGTGCTTAGAACGGAATATATTAAAAGGAAATTTGGGGAGGAAAAATAATGGAATTCAAAGAAGTAGTAAAGAACCGCTATTCATGCAAGAACTTTAAGGCTGACGCTGTTGAGCCTGAGAAGATAGAGGCCATACTGGCTGCCGGCAGACTTGCTCCAACCGCTAAAAACCTGCAGGAACAGCACATCTATGTAGTTCAGTCAGAAGATATGCTGGCGAAGATCGACGAGCTTACGCCTTGCCGTTATCATGCTCCTGCAGTGCTCGTAGTGGCATTCGACAAAAACAACGTTTTCACATATCCGGGCGGAAAGAGAGATTCCGGAGTTGAGGACGCTACTATTGTTGCTACACACATGATACTTGCTGCTGAGAACGAGGGCGTGGACAGCTGCTGGGTCAATTTCTTCGATCCTGACAAGGCCGCAGAGACGCTCGGACTGCCTGAGAACGAGGAAGTCCTCATGCTGATGGATCTCGGATACGCAGCAGAGGGAGCAGGTCCGCTCGCAAACCACGACTCCAGAAAGCCTCTGGATGAGACCGTCACATATCTGTAAAAGATCAGAAATACGATGAAACAGGAAACTATAGACAGGATCAGACGATTCACATCTGACAGGGAGTGGGAGCAGTATCACACTCCTGCGAACCTCGCCAAGAGCATTTCGATAGAAGCTAACGAGCTCCTGGAGTGCTTTCAGTGGAGCGATACGGACTTCGATATCGCCCATGTGAAGGAGGAGCTGGCGGATGTGATGGTGTACTGCCGCAATATGCTCGATGAGCTTGGACTCAATGAGGATGAGATCATCAACAGCAAAATGGATAAAAATGAAGCTAAGTATCCGGTTGAGCTTGCGAAAGGCAGCGCGGAGAAATATACTGAACTGAAGAAAAAGTAAGCTATTCCTAACGGGGACAGTTCCCGTTATAGATGATTAACGGGGCCTGTTCCCAATAAGGCCCCAATAAGAGAGAAAAGGAGATCAAAATGGGAAAAATCACAACACCTGCAACTGAAGCACTTGACGCAGTAAACGCAAAGTATGAATTCCTTGAGGCGCCGGGAGCGATCAGCGGCGAAGACTATTTCAATGCCATCGGAGCTGACAAGGCATCAAGACTGTTCAAGACTCTCGTAATGAGAGGTGATACCACAAAGAGCGTTTATGTATTCGTAGTTCCTGCACTGGCAAAGCTCTCGCAGAGACAGACAGCAAGAGCGCTCGGCGAGCATGCTCTCGAGATGATCAAACCGGTCGAGCTCAAGAGCCTGACAGGCTACATGCATGGCGGCACTTCACCTCTGGGAATGAAGAATCAGTTCAGAGTGATTTTTGATGAGTGCGCAGGTGATATGGAGACAGTTGTTATCAACGGCGGTGGCGGCGGATATCTGGTAGAGCTCACACTCGATGAGTTCGCAAAGGTGCAGCCGTATGAGCTCATGCCGCTCAAGAAGTAAGCAGAGTCTGATGCTGTCTGAATTGACAGTGATCTGAATCAGTCATGAGCAATCTTATAACCCGAACAACGGAACTGGCGATGTCAGTTACGCTGACATATATAAAGCACGGCGACACGGTCGTTGACGCGACATGCGGCACGGGGCAGGATACTGTAGTGCTTGCGCGAGCGGTAGGGAGCGAGGGCAGTGTTTATGCTTTCGACATCCAGAAAAACGCACATCTGCTGACAGAGGCAAGACTGAGGTCGCACGGCTTCAATAACGTGCATCCGGTGATGCAGTCGTTCGTTTCGATGAGCGAGCATATACCGGAGAAAAGCGCCGCCGCAGTGGTTTTCAATCTGGGCTATCTTCCGGGAGGGGATCACAGCATCACTACGACGGCGGCGGCGACCCTTGAGGGCCTCGGCTGCGCGCTGAGGACCATCCGTCCCGGCGGCATCGTGACTGTTGTGATGTGCGATGGTCATGAGGAAGGCGCAGAAGAAAAAAAGGCTGTCCTTGAATGGGCGGAGTCTCTCGCCCCCAAAAGGTTCCACGTAGCGTATGTCAGCCTGCTCAATCAGAAGAATCATCCTCCTGAGATACTTTGGATAACAAAGAAATAGAATTATAACAAGCAGTCACAGATGAGCGATGTAGCATCGCATATGAACGGAGGTCACAGTATGTTTGGATCGCTAATCTCCACAATGAGCGGAAAGGCTGGCTCGTTTGAATCAAAACTCATGCTATACATCATAGGCGGTGTTTTAGCGTTGGTAATCATTAACCTGCTTCTCGATGGGGTCAGAAAGTTCATAAGAGGTCTTGATACAGCAGCACTCGGAGCTCTGCTCATCTGGCTTGGCTATAAAGCCTCAACCTTGCAGCTTGTCAGCGTTCTGACCAACCTGCTTTATCTGATCGGAGGCACGCTCTTTATATCCGGAGTACTCATATTCATCATAATGACGGCGATAAAGCGCAAAAGAGCTGTAACGAGAAGCGGACCGCCGATGCCTAAACATGCGCAGACAAGCGATAAGGCAAAGGCTGCAGAAGCAGGGGATAAGTCTGCAGCTGACACGGATGCAGAGACAAAGAAAGCTCCGGACGCAGAGGCGAAATAAAATGAAAATAGAGTCAAAGACGCCGGAGATCGACGGCTTCTACGGTGCTTATTATCCAAATAGCAAGCCGACAGACAAGGCGATGATACTCATGCTGGGCGACAGTTCTGACGACAGACTGGCGAAAAGCGGCGTAAAGTGGATACACGGACTGGGATGCCATGCGCTTGCTATGTCACCGGCCCAAAAGGATTACGGCCATCATAACTACCCGCTTGAGAGGTTCGGAGCTGCGATCAGTTTTCTGAGATCGCGCGGCATAAATAAGCTAGGAATTGCCGGTGCTTCAACGACCGGCATGCTGGCGCTCGTGGCAGCCTCATATTACCCGGATATCACGCTTACGATCGCGATGTCGCCATCAGACTTTATCATGGAAGGTTTTTACCGTGACAATAAGGATGGCATGCGCGAGAGGCCGGGCGACGGAGAATCTACCGTCTCGTGGAAGGGTGAACCGCTTTCGTATCTGCCTTTTGCCTACAGGCATCCGGAATATTGGAAGGAAATAGAGGCGGAAGGCAAGGCCGGCAAGGATCTGGTTGCTTCCAGAAAGCTCTTCGACGAGTCGGAGCGCAGACATCCTCTGCAGGAGTCAGAGAAAATCAAGGTCGAGAATATCAAGGGCAGGATCGTATTCGTAGGCGCTGAGGATGACGTGCTGTGGGATACATGCAAGTATATCCGCAGGATGGAGGAGAGGCTCGCAGAAAAGCCTCACGACTCCACCTATCTTTCACTGATATACGAGCATGGCACACACTTCGTTTTCCCTGAGTCGCTCCTTAAAATAATGCTTCCGGTTGGCGCAGACCTGATGTCGCTGGCGTTCAAAGCAGGGCGGGAATATCCGAAGGAATGCAAGGCAGTCAGGATAGACATAGACAACAAACTTAGCGAGATCATCCGCGAGTGGTAAGGGACCGCACAAATCCGCGAAAACAAAAGCCACGAAAAAATAGCGTACAGCACAATCCAAAAGTGCAGAAATGGGAATGGGGACTGAGATGTGCACTAACGAGGAAATTATAAGGGACTGCCTCGATCTGTTCAGGAACACCGAGGGCAACTGCGTGGATGTTCCGGGTATTGGCGAGACGGTTCTTTTTGATGAGCCGATCTTCGGTTTTGCGTCCGCAGATGATGGTTTGTTCGAGACATTCAGGCGTAAGGAAGTTATAGGCGCTAACTATTTTGGTCCATACGAATGGCTCCCTGAAGCAAAATCGGTCGTTGCACTGTTTCTGCCGTTCTCTGAAGCGGTACGCAAGAGCAACAAAGAAGATAAAACCGATCCGTCAAAGGAATGGCTGTATGCCAGAATTGAGGGTCAGGAATTTATCAGCAGATATACAGCTGCAATCAGGAACCATTTCGAGGAGAAGGGCATCAAGGCCTGTGTTCCTGCACTTGATGAAAGATTCGACGTAAAAATAGAGAACACAATAAAAGACCTGAGACCGGATTTCCATGCAGATAGCAGGTGGTCGGAAAGACATGCAGCTTATGCGTGCGGTCTTGGTACGTTTGGCCTTTCCAGAGGTCTGATCACAGAGAAGGGAATGGCCGGACGCTTCGCCAGTGTAATCGTTTCGGCGGAATTCGAACCGACCCCAAGAAAATATAATGGCATAGATGACTACTGCATAAAGTGCGGAGTATGTGCCAAAAACTGCCCGGCAAAAGCGATTTCATTGAAGCACGGCAAGAACAATCTTAAATGCCACCTGCATGTTCAGAAGATGAAGAAAAAATACTCTCCGCGCTACGGCTGCGGCAAATGTCAGGTAGGAGTTCCGTGTGAATTCCGCTCACCGGTTCAGAAGTAAGGTAACTATAAAGAAAAAGAGCTGTTTGTTGCTGGCATGCATCCTGATGCAAAAGGTGCACCGCTGATAGCACATTTAGCTCATTTTCATTTTATGGTAATAGACTCATGAAGATGGACAGAAAAAAGCTTCGAAAAATAGTTAATATTTTCCTTGTAATTGCGGTTGCCTGCTCGTGGCTTTCCATTTTTGTTTCTGCATCGGGAGCCCTTATGAAAAACGGGATCAACAGCCTGAAATACTTTACCGTGTTGTCAAATCTGTTTGAGGGAGCGGCATCGATAGTATGGCTGGTCAGCTCGGGTAAAAATGGAGGAAGAGCAAGCATACTGGCAGAACGCCTGAAATACATAGCTGCAGCAGCGGTAGGACTCACATGCGCAGTAGTCCTTACATTTCTTGGACCGCTTTATGGATACCCTGCTATGTTTGCAGGGGGCAGCCTGTTCATGCATCTCCTGACACCGCTCATCGCAATTGCCGAGATCATCTTCCTGTCTGATGTTGAATTTACACGCAAAGACAACAGACTGGTGATGCTGTCGCCACTAATATACGGAGTCTTCTATCTCGGGAATAATCTGATCAACGGCATAGGGGAGTGGCCTGACACAAACGACTGGTATCTGTTCCTGGCATGGGGCTACCCGGTCGGGATACTGATCTTCGCAGTCATATGCGTAGTTACATGGCTGCTCGGTCTGATGATGCGCAAACTCCATAGGCCTGGGAAAGTGTAGAATAGCTAACTATGAGCTTGTATAGTCGCCGCCACGGCGGCTTTTTTATTGATCACATGCCATTGCTGACATTAAACGAGCTGGCAATATGTGATATCATATTATGAAAGGGATTCGGGGCTGGCTTATAATGAAAATAGTGGAGTTTGATAAATACATATTTTGGAATTTTTAAAGATAAAAAACGGTAAATAATGGAGAATTCTAATAGAGAGCTGTTCAGTACTAACAGTGAGTTTTTGAAAAAACTTTATTCCAACATCCTTTTTATCGCAGCTGTAGAATATCTGATCTACAATGAAGGGCTGAATCTGAAGTACAGAGCCCAGTTTGCGTTCAATCCATTCGCTTCGTTTATCGGAGATGAATTCAGTGACTTATATAATCACTTTTTCTGGATACTGATTCCGATTATTTTTACACTGTTATTCATGCGTCTTACATGTCCCGGCGCACTTTACATATTCAAAGAGGGCAGTTTTCTCAGAAAACTCAAATCAGTGGGTATCGGGCTTTTACTTGGGTTTGTCTGTATCAGCATTCTGAATCTGGCATCGTGGATCTCAGGAACGACCGTTTTCTCCTACAACGGATTTGACTGGCATCTGATACCGCTTATCCCGCTTGTTTTTATACAGTGTTCAGCTGAGGAGATGCTGCTGAGAGGTTATGTACCCGCAGTTCTTGGTGAGAAACACAGCTGGGATGTTGTCTGCTTTGTCAGCGGCATGCTGTTCATATTTCATCATGTACTCAACATGGAAATTTACGGTTTCGAGCCGGTGTACTGTCTGAATATATTTCTGATCGGTGTGTTCTTCTGCCTGCTGATGAAATGGGAAGGAAACTTCTGGGTCACATGCGGCGTGCATACCGGCTGGAACTATACCCAGTCGTTCATAATGGGAGCCTCTGCAGTAAATTTCAGGGCATCATCAAGGGTACGGCCAATTACAATCAGACCTTTTTCAGTCATACATACGGACTGCAGGGTTCATTATCTACGACCGTACTGGTCACAGTGCTGATCCTGCTGCTGATCTACGTCCTGAATAAAAAGAGCAAACTGGGAACAGAATAGTGAACGCGCTGAATTTCGGCCTGAATGCGGATATTTAACTAAGGATCAATAAGGTTAGGGAGACGGGGAAACTTTAGAGATGAATAAAGATAATACATTGAATATAGAAAAAACAGGCGGCAGAAAACCTGTAATGGCGATCTGTTACGACTTTGATAAAACGCTCTCGCCCGACAACATGCAGGCGCAGGGCTATCTTCAGGCGATCCAGTATGAGAATCAGGACGAGTTCTGGAAGGAGACCATGGATCTGGCGCGCGCCAACTGTATGGACTCGAACCTCGCGTGGATGTACCTGATGTTAAAAGGCGCGCGCGGCAAGGAGATATTCAGGCGCGACATGCTGGCGGGTTATGGCGCAAAGGTCGAACTCTACGATGGCGTCAGCGAGTGGTTCGACCGCATTTGCCGCTACGGCGAAGAGCGGGGCGTAACAGTTGAACATTACATCCTGTCGTCCGGTCTCAAGGAGATGATAGAGGGCACCTGCATCGCAGACAAGTTCACTATGATCTACGCGAGCTCATTCTTCTATGACGAGGATGGCGTCGCGATATGGCCTGCGCAGGTCGTCAATTACACCAGCAAGACACAGTATCTGTTCAGGATCTCCAAGGGCGTGCTGGATGTGAATGATCCGGCCGTGAATGACTACTTCCCGCCGGAAGAGATCCGCGTACCGTTCAGTAACATGGTATACATCGGGGACAGCGAGACTGACATACCTTGCATGAAGCTGGTCAACTCCTATGGCGGATATTCGGTCGGTGTCTATGACCCGATGAGCGGCGACAAGCGCAGGGTGCTCAAGCTGATGGACGAGAACAGGATAGGGTACTACGCTCCGGCGGATTACACAGAGGGCTCTGAAATGGACAGGCTCATAAAAAGCTTTATTGACAAAACAGCAGCGGACCACGACAAGGCGGAATAAACAATGAAAAAGAAACGTATAACATTCAATTCACCGATTGTTCTGGGCTTCGTGATCATAAGCTTCGGCGTAATGGTCGCGAACTACCTGACCGCCGGACTCAGCAATCAATTGCTGTTCCTGACATATCACTCGTCGCTGGCTTCGCCGCTGACGTATGTCAGATTCTTTACGCACGTGCTGGGGCACTCGGGCTGGAGCCACTACATCAGCAACATGATGTACATACTGCTTCTTGGACCGATGCTCGAGGAGAAGTACGGTTCAAGGGCGATCATTGAGGTGATCCTCATAACCGGTCTGATGGCAGGCCTCGCTAACTGGCTGCTTTTCCCGGGCGTGGGATTATGCGGAGCAAGCTCAGTTGTGTTCGCGTTCATACTGATGACCTCATTCACTAGCTTCAAAGAGGGCGAAATTCCGCTGACTGTAATATTGGTCGCGATCATATTCATCGGCCAGCAGGTATACGAGGGGCTGTTTGTAGCAGACAATATCTCCAACATGGCGCACATTGTCGGCGGAATCGTCGGCGCTGTCGCAGGGTACACACTGAATAAGAAAGCGTGATCATTATGTCACCATTACTGATGAAGGCTGTTATAGCCATTACACTTGCACTTGTTTTCTATACGATAGGCGTGTGGTCGGAGCACAGGGCTAAGGTGCTCAGGCCTGCCCACCTGATATTCTTCTGGCTCGGCCTTTGCGCTGATACGACAGGCACCATGATGATGTCCAGGCTGGCAGATGGTTCTGGCGGCGGACTCATGGGCGCGCATGGGATCACCGGCATGATCGCTATCATACTCATGATGATCCATGCGGTATGGGCGACTGTCGTTCTTGTGCGCAAAGATGAGAAAGCGATGCACACATTCCACAGATTCAGCATCGTGGTATGGGTGATCTGGCTCGTGCCGTTCGTGCTGGGAATGATGATGGGGATGAAATAACGATGAGGATATGGTGATGGAAAACAGATTTAAACCGGGTGATATAGTGCAGCATTTCAAGCGCGAGGTGCTGAGTGACGAGGAGCGTGCGGCCAATAAGTATCTCTATGAGATCGTTGGAGTTGCAACTCACAGTGAGACGCGTGAACCCATGATGGTCTACAGACCGCTTTACGACGACGGCGGAATGTACGTGCGTCCTCTTGGGATGTTCCTCAGCGAAGTCGACCGCGAGAAATATCCGGATGTGAAGCAGAAGTACAGATTTGAGAAAGCATGCGACTTGTAGAAACATCATGAGACTTTTCATTGCGATCAATCTGAATGATGAGATGAAAGATGCACTCCTGGACATCCAGGATACCATGCGGACTTATGGTGTGCGCGGCAAAGACACTCCGCCGGAGAACATGCATCTGACGCTGGCGTTTATTGGCGAATACGATGATCCGGAGCGTGTGAAGGAAGTCGTGGAGAGCATTGAGATAAGGCCGTTTGAGATGACGTTGAAAGGCATTGGCGCTTTCAGGGAACTCTGGTGGGTCGGTACTGATAACAGCGCGCCTTTGATGGCTATCAGCAGGAGGCTGAGGCGCGCGCTCGCGGAGGAGGATATTCCTTTTGATAAAAAGAAGTTCTCGCCGCATATTACAATAATCCGAAGAGCAAACGGTACACTTTCAAGGGAAGCTGCGGACGAAATAGCCGCGAGTGCGATCACGGGAAACGGCGGTGTTTCGATGACTGTTGATCACATCTCGCTGATGCGATCGGACCACGGCAAATATGGGATGATATATACTGAACTGTGATCAGATAACGGAAAGAGGGTACAGATATGAGTTCTATTGACATCAGACTGATCGGTATAACTGATCTTGAGACCGACTGCATTGTGAATGCTGCAAACAGCGGACTTGCGATGGGCAGCGGTGTTTGCGGGGCGATATTCCGCGCAGCTGGTCCTCGCGAGATGCAGGCCGCATGCAATAGCATCGGCGGCTGTCCGACAGGCGGAGCAGTGATCACACCAGGCTTTGCTCTTAAAGCGAAGCACGTGATCCATGCGGTAGGGCCGATCTGGAAAGGCGGGAAAAGCAACGAGGCGAAAAACCTCTACAGTTGCTATATTGAATCGCTCAACAGGGCTAAGGAGGAAGGCTGCCATTCGATTGGATTCCCGCTCATTTCGGCTGGTATTTTCGGATATCCGAAGACCGAGGCCTGGCAGGTAGCAATCAGGGCTTGCCGCGACTGGATCAGCGATAATCCTGATTATGACATGGACATAGTGTTCGCCGTGCTCGATAAAAAGATTCTCGAAATGGGTCAGGAGGCAGCCGGTCTGGCAGGCACCGGATGGTAAAAAGAAGAATTGAAAAGAGGGATATATTGAAAACGAAAATTGGCGGTAAGAACTGCTTCATATACGATTGCGGATCATCTGACGTGCTGCTGATACAGCCGGTGGATGATCATGATCTGGAAGTGCTAGACAGCGAGGTCGCGGAGATCGCAAGAATTGCGGGCGGCGCCGGATTCACTCTGGCTGCTTTCAAGGTAGATGACTGGAATGCGGATCTATCGCCATGGGAGGCGTCGCCGGTGTTTGGCAGTGAAGGCTTTGCCGGAGGAGCGGAAGAGACTCTGAAGTATGTTACTGATCAGTTGATTCCGGAGTTCACAGGGGCAGAGAACAGGCTTGAAGATGCTCAGTCAGCTGATCGCCATGATACAAAGATCTATATCGGCGGATACTCGCTGGCTGGATTCTTTGCTTTGTGGGCGGCATACCAAACAGATCTGTTCAGTGGCGTCGCAGCAGCATCATCGTCGGTGTGGTTCCCGGGCTGGATCGATTACGCAGAAAACAATGCTGTCAAAACGGGCAAAGTTTATCTGAGTCTTGGCGATAAAGAGGAGAAGACACGGAATCCTGTGATGCGTACTGTAGGCGATAATATACGCAAGCAGTATGAGATGCTGCAGGCAGATCCGGATTGCAGCAGGTGCACACTGGAGATGAACCAGGGCAATCATTTCAAAGAGCCGGATATCCGTACAGCGAAAGGCTTCGCCTGGCTGCTGAATGAATGAGGAGAGAAACTATGAGTATACCAAAAGATCCTTTTATGCTTTATAGCTATGTAAACATGATGTTAAGAGATAAGTTCGATTCCCTCGAGGAATTCTGCAGTGTCAATGACGCAGATCCTGATGAGATTATCGAAAAACTTAAAGCGGCCGGATTCGAGTACGATGCTGAGCTTAACCAGTTCGGATAAAACACAGGAGAAATGCTATGAGTCAAAATGCGTCAATAACAATTGAACCGCTGAGTGTTGATCTCTCAGTCTGTAAGGTGGAGGACTATTCGCAGATTGACATCTGCCAGCCGTTCTGCTTCACGGGCAGCACGGACGAGGAATTCTCGCTTGTGTGTCCGACAGAACTGGTACCTGCCAATACGACGGAACGCGATGACGGCTGGCGCGCGTTCAGAATCGTTGGAGTGCTTGACTTTTCGCTTGTAGGCATTCTTGCTGGTATATCAGAGATTCTTGCTGATAATAAGATTGGTCTGTTCGCTGTTTCCACATACAACACGGACTATATTCTGACGAAGGCTGAGAACTACGAAAGAGCGCTCGATGTGCTCAGGAACGCAGGATACACAATCAGGTAAGAGGGATATAAGGGACATGAGGATCATCAGAGATAATGCAATGAATGAAAGCAGCCATGTGGCTGTGCTTGAGGTCCGTTATCCGGACAGCGCAGAATGGGACATTGCCTCATTTGAGCAGCTGCGCGACCGGGAGCTCGACGCCATACGGAAAGAAGGGGAGAATTACGACCGCGAGATCTGGTTCAGACAGGAGCCGTATTTCAGATACTTCCGCAAGTTCAAGAAGACCTATCCGGTCATGATGCAGGTGGAGTCGTTCCTCCTGAAGGGGCGTCCGTTCCCGGAAGGCAAATACATCAATGCTGTTGCTTTTTTGACCGAGCTGAAGACAAGGGTACTGATGGGAACTCACGATGCAGAGCGCGTTGAAGGCGACATCGTTATCTACACCGAGACAGAAAAGGTGCCTTTCCCGAGTATCCATGGATCTGAAGGACACAGCTACCCGGGAGACACAACCGGACGCGATGACGGCGGAGTGATTATCAGCATGATTGCCGGGGCTGACAGCAGGACCTGCTTGCAGGACGACAGCATGCACGTGCTGTATCTGGCCTTCGGGACCCCGAGCACATCACCGGAAGTTCTGGAGGAATGCCTTGATCAGGCGAAGATATACGCAAAGACTCTGGCTCCGGCTGCTGAAATACAAAGGCACTTCGTTTAGTCTAAGTGTTTAGCCTGAATGTTGAAGGCAGCTGCCGAAGCGAACAAAAGAGAAATTGGGAATATGACTATAAGACTTGCGACGATAGAAGACATGGAAGGTGTAAAGGCACTTCTCAGGAAGTATCACCGCGATACCATATCTGACGAGGACAGACCGGATGGCTTTGTCACTACAGCTATCACGGATGAACAACTGACAGAGCTGATAGAAAAGGAGAAGGGTGTCACGATTATTGCCGAACCGGTGGAAGGAAAGCCTGATAAGGTGCTGGGCTTCTGCTTTGCAGCTCCATGGGAGTTCTGGGAAGCGTGGCCGCTGTTCAGGCACATGATTGATATAATCCCGGACTATGAGTTCGAAGGCAAAAGGCTTGTTGTAAATGAGAGCTATCAGTACGGTCCGATGTGCGTGGACAGGTCGATACGGGGAACAGGAGCATTTGAGGACCTGTTTTATGCCAGCCTGGCGCAGTTCCGCGACAGATTTCCGTTGATGCTTACTTTCGTGAACCAGATCAACAAGAGATCTGAGAATGCTCATAATAACAAGGCCCGCATGGAGACTATCGGAACCTTCGATTTTGGCGATAATCACTATTTTCTGATGGGCATTCGCACGGAGGCGGCCGATTCATATACCAGAAAGAGTATAGATTAGTGCTATGAAGTATGCTGTCGCATATATAATTATTGTTAATATACTGGCGTTTTGCCTGTACGGCATTGACAAATCTGCCGCGATAAAGCAAAAGCAGCGCATACCGAACCGCGTACTGCTCCTGACAGCGGCTTTTGGCGGTTCTTTAGGGGCTCTGGCGGGCATGTACACCTTCAGACATAAGACTAAAAAGTGGTATTATACTATTACAGTACCAGCGTTGCTGATCATTCAGATTACAGCTGCAGTGCTTCTGCTCAGCGCCTGAAGAGGAACGCCATATACGAATATCCCGCGTGTGGAGACGGTAATTCTTTTACGTAGGGAAAAAGTTGATGGACATATCGAGGTGGATCTGAATGTCGAAAAGCTGGAGGATAAGTTAGGGGTATTAATTTGATCTGAGATACATAAATCGGGATTTGCAGTGGTACAGGAGATGAAGATATTAAGCAAAGCAGCAAAGGCTTGGTATCATACAGAAACCACCTTGAACAAATTGAATAAAAATAATCAGTATTGAATAAGTAATAGTTGGTATTTAGTCCTAAAAAGGAGTTTAAAAAATTTTTCTTAAAAAGGAAGAAAAAATGCGTACTTTTAAGAATAATTTCATCCTGAAACAGATGCTTGAGCAGTGATTTGACTCACAAAGATTCTGATAGGACATATTTGCGCGGTTGTTAACCGAAAGACTTTACAATAATTACCTGATCCTGGTTATTTATTAACGCATAATCATGCAAATATGGAAGAGAATCAGTTTTTTCTTAAAAAGGCCTAAAAAACCACCCGCTTTTAAGAATAATTTCAGAAACTCCTATTAATACTCTTTTGTATGTGGTCTGATTTATCATCACATCGAAAGCAGCTTGCATCATCAGGATATCAGGCTCACGGGTCATGATAACTTGATGATGCAGGCTCACGGGTCATGATAACCTGATGATGCAGACTCACGGGTCATGATATCCTGATGATGCAAGCTCATAGGGCATGATGGCAAGCGGCTGGCATAATGCATCCAAATTCAGGTCTGTTGATATGCATCCGAATTCCAGTTTGTCGACATGTTAGTACTACACACGTTTTTTGAGACAGAAGTATTGATGTCACAGAAAATATGCAAACCTAAGTTTGATAAAGGGGTAAAACGATGACATATTGCGGAGAAAATTGCTGTGAAGTATGTGACAGGCTGTTGGAGTGCGGAGGGTGTGAACAGTGCCAGGGACATCCGTTCGGCGGCAGCTGCGTCGCAGAGAGAAACAAAGACTTTCCGTTCCTGAAGCGTCGACTTATCGATGAAATAAACGCTTTAGGCATCAAGGGACTTGCTGTAGCTGATCTTAATCTGCTGACAGGGGCTTATGTAAACCTGACATATCCTCTTGCCAACGGATCTGCGGTTCAGTTTTTGAATGATAAGGATATTTATTTGGGAAATCAGGTTGAACAGGTTGATTCAGATCGTTGTTATGGCATTGCTGCAAATGAGGATTTTATTCTTGTTTGTGAGTATGGCTGCAATGGTTCTGATCCGGAAATTGTTTTGTACAAACGAATACAGGTACCGGGGAGTAAAGGATAATGACAGGTAAGTTTTGCAGAGAGTGCGGCACAAAGCTCGTACCTAAAGAGCTGAAGAATGAAGGAATCGTGCCGTATTGTCCGTCATGCGGGCAGTACAGGTTCCCACAGTACAATGTTGCGGTAATAATGATCGTAGTCGATGAATCGACTGACAGGATCCTGCTCATACAGCAGTACGGCAGGCCGTCGTACATACTGGTCGCGGGATATGTGACCAGAGGCGAGTCGCTCGAAGATGCCTGCAGGCGTGAGATCCGCGAAGAGACCGGCATGACGGTGTCGCGTATCAGGTATAACCGCACGGAGTTCTTTGAAAAGTCTGACTCTCTGATGTGCAATTTCACGATATTCGTAAAGGATGCATCGGAACTGCACACTAACTATGAGGTAGATAAATATGCGTGGTTCACACGCGATGAGGCGAGGGCCAACATCCGCCCGGGAAGTCTGGCGGAGAAGTTCCTCGTGGCGTATTTAGATGAAGCTGAATAAGGAGGCAACTATGAGTAAAGTTAATGATTTTCTTACAGAAGCAGGTGTTTTCTATCTTGCAACTGCAGACGGCGATCAGCCAAAGGTAAGACCGCTCGGCGCTCATCTTGAGATGGACGGCAAGGTTCTCTTCGGAGTAGGAGATTTCAAGGACGTTTATAAGCAGCTCGTTGCAAATCCAAAGGTTGAGATCGCATGCGCAAAGCCTGACGGACATTGGCTCCGTTACACCGGCAAGGCAGTATTCGAGACAGATCCGAAGTACGCTGAGGCAAACCTTGAGGCTATGCCGATGCTTAGAAAGATCTATAACGAAGAGACCGGCAACAAGCTGATGATGTTCCACCTCGAGGATGCTACAGCTGTTGACATCCCTATGATGGGACCTGGAGAGGATCTGCTGAAATAATCCGGAGGATTTCCTGAAATGAGAAAGATTCTTGTTGTAGTAGACATGCAGAACGACTTCATAGACGGAGCACTCGGCACGCCGGAGGCGGTCGCGATCGTTGAAAACGTAAAGGCCAGGATACGCGAGTATGATCAGGCTGATATTTTCGTGACTATGGATACGCATAAGCCGAACTATCTTGAGACTCAGGAGGGCAGGAACCTCCCGGTGGAGCACTGCATCAAGGGCACAAAAGGCTGGCAGATCAGGAGCGATATAGCTGAGCTCCTGCCTGACTGGCACGTTTATGAGAAGCCGACCTTCGGCAGTGTGGCGCTGGCGAAAGACATTGCCGAGATCGCTGCGAATGAGGATATTGAGATCGAAGTTCTGGGACTCTGTACGGATATCTGCGTGGTATCCAACGCGCTCATGCTGAAGGCTTACATGCCTGAGGTGAAGATCTCAGTCGATCCGTCGTGCTGCGCAGGAGTTACACCTGAGTCGCACGAGGCGGCGCTTAAAACGATGCAGATGTGTCAGATTGCAGTTTTGTAAGTATTAATGAACGATTTTTTCAGAACTGTGGGTGATCTGCCGGCTGAATAAAAAGGGTAAACTGGATTCGAAATAATAAAGGAGACGAATATGAAAACTTTAGTTGCTTATTTCTCTGCAAGCGGAAATACCGCGTCACTTGCAAAGAGAGTGGCTCAGGCTGCAAAGGCTGATCCTTTTGAGATAAAGCCGGTTGAGCCTTATACCGATGCAGACCTCAGGTGGACCAATCCGCTTGCGAGATGCAATAAGGAGAAGCTCGGCAAGAAGGATGTGCCTATTGCTGACAAAGTAGAGAACTTTGATGAATATGAGCTGGTGCTTATCGGATTCCCGGTATGGTACTATGCTGCTCCGAATATCATCGAGACTTTCGTTAAGAGCTACGACTTCAGCGGCAAGAAGGTCGCCTTGTTTGCAACGTCGGGAGGCAGCGACATAAAGAAAGCTCCGGGCAAGCTCCAGCCGCTCATGAAGGGCGAGATCATCGATGCGAAGCTGTTCGCGCCTGATCAGAGCTACTCTGATATCAATGCCTGGGTAAGCAAGCTGAAATAGCGGACGCAGCTGAAGAAAAGCAATGTTATATATCATCAGACACGGAAAGACTGATATGAATGCAAAGATGCTGATGCAGGGTAGGAGCAACCATCCGCTCAATGAGACGGGGTTCGCACAGGCTGAAGAAGCTGCAGAGCGCTTTGCAGAAATGGGCGTGAAGATCGACAAGGTATACACAAGCCCTCTCATCAGGGCTGTGCAGACGGCAGAGAGGATAGCGCCTGATGCAGAAATCGTTGTTGACGAAAGGCTGATCGAGATGGACTACGGTCCGTATGAGGGTATGGATCTCAGAAACCCGGCGCCGGAAGTCATCAGCTTTTTTCATGGATTTTGTTAATGTTCCGGCACCGGAAGGCATGGAACCGCTTCCGGATATCGTTAAAAGGCTGGGCGGATTCCTTAAGGACATCGTCAGGGAAGCAGAGAGCAAAAACATACTTATCTCGACCCATGCCATAGCGATGAAAGGTGCGCTTGAGTACCTTACGCCGGATTCCAAAGGAAGTTATTGGGCAAAGAATATAGGAAACTGTGTGCGCCCAGAAGTCGCCAGCGCACAATCAATAAAGGCGACGCGGTTAATGAAGAATACCGCCTTTAGCAAGCGGTAGGCAAAAGTATCAAGTGAATAACACAGCCTATGTTCCTGCACCTTATCCGAGATACGAAAGTTG
>JAFRKO010000030.1 GCA_017431685.1 Mogibacterium sp. | reverse complement strand
GAATAATCGGAATTTAAGCTATACTACGAGCAGAAAAAGCCGTACAGTATAACATAACACAACCAGTACGAGCGAGTGATTGGATGAGTGGTTGGATGGAAAAAGATGGCGTGCTGTCCTCCTTTCATTTCAACGTGTTCAGGATTAGCGTCTAAATTCGAGCCTCGTACGCTCCACCATAAAAGAGAGAAGTCAAGAGCCTGTAATTTCAAGGATTACAGGCTTTTCTCTTGCTCGTAATTTGAACTGACGTTCATAGCAAATAATCAAAACATGGCACTTTTCGGCACTTTAGGTGTGGTACAAGTGTGGTACAAAACTCGTGTACCACAGGATTAATCACATAGGTAATCATCATATCTGCATAGTGCCTTGTGCATGATCCTATGTTTCTCTATGCCGATTTGATAATACTGCTGACCAATCTACCCTTAAGTATAAAAAAACGCTTATATCGAAAATAAACGGCTCGACATATTTGATATAATATGTGCAGCAAAATCATGCGGATCACACCCCTACTTTTACCCACAGTTTCACAGTAAAACGGATGAAGAACGGCAGACAGAATTACGATTGGGAAAAGATCAAAATTGATTACATCAGCGATCCATCATCAAGTCTCAAGAAAATTGCTGATAAATACCATATTCGCCTTAATACTGTTGAGAAGCGGTCTAAGGCAGATGGTTGGTATGCAGAAAAAAGGAAATATCAGAAGTCGATATCCGCAGAGATTAAGGAGCGAGTATATTCCGCACAGACGGATGCTCTTGAACAGGAATTAAGAGCCGTAAATCTCTTGGAAGATATTCTTCTTGAAGCACTTAAGGATAAGCAGCAATTCAACAGATATATTGTGCGTACATCAAATGGACAGGAAGAGAAGATATTCAGCAAGATGGACACACACGCTATGCTGAACATGATGAAAGCAATCAAACTTATGGTTGATGTGAAGAAATCCATCCTCGGAATCACAAGTATCGAGCATGAGGATCGCATGGAAATAATGCGAGCAAGACTACAGTTAGAACGTGAACGGCTCGAATGGGAGAAGCAGAAAGCCAATTACGGCAAACCTGATGGAGAGAACTGTCAGATTGGTATAGTTATCTTGCCGGAAGTCAAAGATGAGAGCGAAGAGGATGCTGCCGAAAGAGCCAAGATTTTAAAGGATTGGTGTTCATAAAACGCTCACAATCAAAACCATATGAGCAATCATTATCTTAAGGGAGAAAGCGTCATGAAACATAGAACAATACGCGTTGTTATATCGATTATTCTTACGACAGCATTGTCAATAGCAATCATTACCAGTATTGGAGGATTGCAGCATGCATACGCAAGCAATCCTTTATACTCATACAATTATGAAGGCAATAATGCTATTATTAATAATAATAATATACATAATATGTTTTACTCAGTTGAAAAGAGAGGAAACTTTCATAATGAAAGCATTAACTAAGGTTTCCAAAGATTTTACAGTTTTATCAGTAAGGAGATAATTATGCGTAGAAGAATAATTGTGATTATTATGTCATTGTTGATTGTAGTGGCCTATACAATTCCTGCAATAAATCCAGAAGCTGAAGTTTTCGCTGCAAGCAAAACTCAAGATGGTGCTATTTCATGGGTTCAGTCACAGCTTGGACAAGGCATAGATTATGATGGGCAATATGGATGCCAGTGCGTAGATTTGATTTTGGCATACTACAATGCGCTGGGAGCAAGTCCCGCCAGTGGTAATGGAAAAGATTATGCCACCAACGCGTTACCGAGCGGATGGACAAGAGTTCAGGGAGGGACTCCTCAGAAAGGAGATATTCTGGTATATGGAGCCAGCAGTAATAATCAATACGGGCATGTGGCGATCTATGAGTCAGAATATTTCACATATCATCAGAATTATAATAGCCATTCGTATGTAGAGAAGGTAACAAATATTAGATATGATGGCTTTACTAACCCTTATTGGGGATACATTAGACCGAATTGGACTCGTTGGTACGAGCCATATGGACCTCTATATCTGGGAGATGACTTCTATGCTCGCATAATGTTGAATTCCAAGATTGCTGTAACGGTCGATCCGGACACATGGAATGTTGAGAATGCGGATATGACAGATACAGATAAGAACAGCGCAAAACTGAGAGCACAATATTGGCATTTTATAAGAAATGATGACAAGAGCTATCGGATACTAAATACATATTATGATGAAATGCCGCTTCTTCCTACAGGAACAACTTCCGGATGCAATGTAAAACTTGGCGTGGTAGCTTATAGGGGCGATTTAGGTCAAAAGTGGATACTATATGATCCATCGAGCCTCGGAAATGGGAACTACATTATACGGAGTGCAGCATCAGAATTTGTACTTAACGTACATAATCAGGGATATGATCCGGGAACTAATCTGCAAATATGGAATTATACAAATTCGGGAGCTGAGCATTTTCTTGTTGAAAGGCACACAGCTGCAGGTTCGACAACACCTGCTGTCAGTGGCGGTGACGCAAATGCGGCAACAACGTTCTCATGGCCCGAATCAAGCGGAGAAGTCAAGTGGTATGATCTGATGATCAAAAAGGTTGATTCATACGGCAACACTGAAAAGACCTATAATCAAACTGGTATTAGTGGCACTACAATAAGTGTAAAACTCCCTGTCGGAAACTATAAAGCATATGTTGTATCTCACAGTTATTTTAATGAAGCAATAGGTTGTGAAAAATCGTTCACTATTACCTGCAGTCATTCAAATATAACAGTAAAAAATGCCAAAGAGGCAACATGCACAGCGGATGGCTATACTGGAAATAAGTATTGCAGCGATTGCGGTAAGGCAATCAGTTCAGGGTCAGCTATTCCGGCAATTGGCCATAAACTGACAAAAACTGAATCGATGCCAGCCACAACGACGAAAGAAGGAAATATCGAGTATTGGTCTTGTTCAGTTTGCGGCAAGGTATTCTCAGATGCAGAGGGTAAAGAAGAAATCAATCAGTCAGAAACGGTCGTTCCGAAAAAGGCTGTAGTTGTAGGGACAATTGCTAAGGACAAAAACGGCAATAAAGTCAAAGTGACCTCAGTCAAGAGCAAGACGGTAGCCTTTACAAAAGCCAAGAATGCTAAGAGCGTAGTAGTACCTGCAACTATCAAGATCAACGGTAAGACTTACAAAGTAACTCAGATCAATGCAAGCGCATTCAAAGGTAGTAATATTCGCACAGTGACTGTCGGCAAGAATGTCAAGACGATCAAGAAGAATGCGTTCAAGGGGTCTAAAGCAACAAAGCTGATACTGAAGACAAAGCTACTGAAGAAGGCTAAGGTCAAAGGATGCTTGAAGGGATCAAAGATTAAGACTATACAAGTTAAGGTTGGAACTAAAAAACAGAATCAGACATATGTAAAAAAATATAAGAAATTCTTCACAAAGGCAAATGCCGGAAAAAAGGTAATTGTTAAATAACAATTTTTTACATCATGGCCATGGAGAGGAATCTCTGTGGCCATTTTTTGTTTTATAAACTGTGCATCTGGATTATATATTTAATAATACATCATAATAATAAATGCAATATATGTACGCTAAGTACAAAAGAAAATATAAACACATGGTCAAAAGAATAGAGCATCAAATTACATGATATTAAGTGTAACGTGATTAGATAGGTGATTAGATGAGAAGTTGACGGCGTGCGGCCTCCTCTCTTTTTAAGGTTTGCAGGCTGAGCGTCGCGATTCGATCCCCCTACGCTCCACCACATAAAAAAGAGATGCCGGAAGGCATCTCTTCTTTTGTGTGAATGAAGAGGGGGGTGAGAACTCCTGTGGGTTATCATCAAAAAAACATGATGCTGATTGCAACAAAAGTAAAAGATCAGTGGCTTTGTATAACATGTATTAATGTTCTAATTGCAACATTCATATTGGCTTTCTTTTCAATATAAGATAAAATTGTTTTATTACATGAGAAAGATAATTGTCACTGATAGCAACAGAAATGGAGCACTTCCAATGAAGCATTTATCTTTGAAACTACTGGCCGAAACTGTAACAAGTCGCAGAAAGACCATGAAGCTATCCCAGACTGCTTTGTCTGAGAAAACCAATATTAACCGTTCTATTCTATCCCGCCTTGAAGCTCAGGATTACAGCCCGTCTGTGGATCAGCTGCTGTCATTATCTTCCGTGCTTGGCTTTCAACCCTCTGATGTCATCGTAGATGATGAAGCTGAACCGGTTTCTGTTGAGCGGAAAAAGATTGCTGTAGCTGGTACCGGGTACGTTGGACTATCCCTGGCAGTTTTACTGTCTCAGCACAATGACGTAACTGCGGTGGATATCATTCCGGAGAAAGTCGAGATGATCAACAAACGGAAGAGCCCCATTCAGGACGAGTATATTGAGAAGTACATGGCAGAGCACAAGGCGCGTAAGCTGTCACTTCGTGCTACCACCGATGCAGCTCCTGCTTATGCTGAGTCGGATTTCATCATAGTGGCAGCACCGACAAATTACGACCCGAGGACAAATTTCTTTGACTGCAGCGCGGTCGAGTCAGTACTTGCTTTGATCAAAGAAGCAACTGCAGAGCGGGAGACCAGGCCTACCATCGTTATCAAGTCCACGATCCCTGTCGGATATACTGTACACGTCCGGGAGAAGATGGGTATGGACAATATCATCTTCAGTCCGGAGTTCCTGCGGGAATCCAAAGCACTATATGACAACTTGTATCCGAGCAGAATTATTGTTGGGTTTGATGAGGGAAATAAGAAACCGGCAGAGGAGTTTGCTGCGATGCTTCGGCAGGGAGCCATCAAGTCATACATCCCGGTGCTGTTCATGGAGACAACGGAGGCAGAAGCCACTAAACTGTTTGTGAATACCTATCTTGCCCTTCGCGTGTCTTACTTCAATGAGCTGGATACCTATGCTGAAGTGAAGCACCTCAAGACTGCTCCGATCATTAAGGGCGTATGCCTGGATCCCCGCGTGGGCAATTACTATAACAATCCTTCCTTCGGATATGGCGGATACTGTTTGCCGAAAGACACTAAACAGCTTCTGGCAAATTATCAGGACGTGCCGCAGAACCTGATCCATGCGATTGTGGAGAGCAACCGCACAAGGAAAGACTTCATTGCAGACCGTGTACTGGAGAACGCCGGAACGTACGGGAACAGCGAAGCTTACTCTAAGGCGAGAGAAAACCAGCAGAAAGAAGTTGTGGTCGGAGTTTACCGCCTTTCCATGAAATCGAATTCCGATAATTTCCGTCAATCTTCTATCCAGGGTGTTATGAAGAGGATCAAGGCCAAAGGTGCGACCGTGGTGATCTATGAGCCGGCATTGGAAGACGGCTCGACATTCTTCGGGTCTGTTGTGGTCAACGACCTGAAAAAATTCAAGAAGATGTGCAGCTGCATTATCGCTAACCGCTATGATGCCGCATTGGACGACGTGGAAGAAAAGGTCTACACCCGTGACCTGTTCCGGAGGGATTAAGAAGTGCAGAAGATAGATTTGAATAATAAAAAGATCCTGGTCACAGGTTCTCCCGGCTTCATCGGAGCCAACCTGGTGATGCGCCTGCTTAAGGAAATGAGCAGCGGTACTGTTGTCAGTCTGGACAACATGAACGACTATTATGACGTCAGCCTGAAGGAATGGAGACTGAAGCAGATCGAGAAGGCTGCAGAGGTGTCGCCTGTAAGGCATGTGTTCGTCAGAGGCTCCATCGGCGACAAAGCGCTGGTCGATCAGCTGTTTGCGG
Source organism: Mogibacterium sp. (assembly GCA_017431685.1). Taxonomy (GTDB): domain Bacteria; phylum Bacillota; class Clostridia; order Peptostreptococcales; family Anaerovoracaceae; genus Crickella. The sequence goes on along the minus strand of JAFRKO010000030.1, from coordinate 25,874 downwards.
ATTACCATTTTGATGTTGTGGTGAATCTTGCAGCTCAGGCCGGAGTCCGGTATTCCATTGATCACCCGGATGTATATATTGAGTCGAATATCATCGGCTTTTATAATCTGCTGGAAGCCTGCCGCCATAATCCTGTTGAGCACCTGGTATACGCATCCAGTTCTTCCGTATATGGAGGCAACAAGAAGGTGCCGTTCAGCACGGACGACAAGGTGGATAACCCGGTCAGCCTTTATGCTGCGACAAAGAAGAGTAACGAGCTGCTGGCTCATGCTTATTCCAAGCTTTATAATATCCCGGCAACAGGACTTCGTTTCTTCACAGTCTACGGTCCGGCAGGGCGTCCGGATATGTTCTACTACAGCGCCACACAGAAACTGGTAGCCGGGAAGACCATCCAGATATTCAACTATGGCAACATGCGCCGGGACTTCACTTATATCGACGACATTGTGGAAGGTGTATACCGGGTGATGCAGGGCGCCCCGGAAAAGAAGAACGGAGAAGACGGACTTCCGATCCCGCCATACGCAGTGTATAACATCGGCGGCGGTCAGCCTGAGAACCTGCTCGACTATATCTCCACACTGCAGGAGGAACTGGTGAGAGCGGACGTGCTGCCTGCTGATTATGACTTCGAAGGGCATAGAGAACTTGTCGGTATGCAGGCTGGAGATGTTCCTGTGACCTATGCTGATTCTGAAGCACTGGAACGGGACTACGGGTTCACCCCGAAGATCGGTATCCGTGAAGGTCTCCGCGCCTTTGCCGAGTGGTATGCCGAATATTACAAATCCTGACATCTCCATGGGGACGCCTCTTGTCTCCGCTTATGACCGAAAGATATTGGCTCAAAATGAGCTTTAAAGTATAATTTATAGTTAGAGATACCTATTTACAAACAGTATTATTAACAGGAAACTGAGTGGATAATTATGAACAATAAAACCTCAGTAGAACTGAAGGAGACAGGAAAGGAAAAAAGCAGGCTTCAGAAAAAAAGTTTTCGTGTTTTGTCCTTTTTGCTCGTACTGATACTTATTATCGGCGTCTCTGTCTCTTTTTACGTATCGTATACAAAAACACATTACAGAATCAGTTTCTATCAGGAAACATCCCAAAAGGTAAGCGATAATATCCGGATCGTTGTTGTCTCCGATATTCACAACCGGGAATATGGAGAAAACAACAAAACACTTATCTCCGATATCCGCGGGCTGAAACCGGATCTTATCCTGTTCCCGGGCGACATGGTGATCCGGGATGTGGATGACTATCAGCCAATGCTTGATCTTGTGTCCGCATTAACAGGGGTCGCACCTTGTTACGGAGTACTGGGCAATCATGAGAGCGAACGGATCTATTACGGGGATGATAAGGAGCTGCCCAATAAGTTTAAAAATGCGGGACTGCGGCTGCTGCGCAATGCCAAGGAGGATATACAGATCGGCAGAAACACCGTTCAGCTGATCGGCGTGGAAGGCACTTCCTACGGGTTCGAAGAATACGGCGGACGGGAATTCATGGAAAAGACAGAAATTGATTCCTCCACACTGTGTATTCTCATGAATCATATTCCAATCCTTTTCGACAAACAGCTGTCCGCATATGATTTCGATCTGGGAATTGCTGGACACGTGCATGGCGGGATAATAGTCCTTCCTTTTATTGGTGGGCTGTATACAGAAGAAGAAGGTTTTTTTCCAAAATTCACCGCCGGAGAATACGTTCTGGATAAACAGCAAACCCTGATCATCAGCGGGGGACTCGGAGATTCCAAGTCTTTCCCTCCGCGGATCAACAACATGCCTGAACTTGTTGCGATCGATATCAACAGGTGATTTCAGTCAGGAAAAAGGAGAAAGCGCTATGAAACTAAAAAACATATTGAAAGCGCCAGAAAAAGCGACTTCAGCAGGAATTATGCCCCGATTGAAGCGCAGCCTGAGCGATGCTGCCGGGGAATTCCGAAAGCGGGGTATTAAAGTAGTTGCCCTGTTTATGTGCTTTTTCCTGGCTTTCTGTGTTTTTCACTGTATCGGGAATCTTCACTCAGCCAGTACTATCATGTCGCTGGATTATGAGGAGGCTTCCAAAGGCCTGACGCCTAACGGGATGCGGTTCAATGTTTTTGAGATCCGAAGCCCTGAAGTGATGGAGCGGCTGATCGATTATGCCGAACTGGACGGAAAGATCACCCCGGATGAACTAAGCGAATGCATCAGCGTGAAGGCAACGCATGATAAAAACATCAGCGGCAATGTGAATTATATCAGCACCTCATTTGTGGTCAAATTTACGAACAAGGGCTTCATCAACAGGACCTCTGCAAAAAAGATGCTTACACTTCTCTGCAAAGCATACAGCGAATACTTTGTGGAGCATTATGGCTTCAACCACTCCATCCTGTCGTTTGATGCTGATGATCTGAAATTCAATGATGAGTATCTGATGGCTGTTGACCTGCTGGATCTCAAGTGCAGACAGCTGGAGAAATACGTGGATCTTCGCAGCCGGGAGAGCAAGAACTATCAGGATCCGGATACCGGGATGACGTTCTCTTCCCTGAAAGAGCGGCTGAACGATTTCTATACGTATGACCTTGCGAAACTGCGTTCCTATATCATTGAAAATGGAATCGCGAAAGATAAGAATGGGCTGATCAGTATGCTGGATTACAAAATCCGAATGGACAGCCTGATGCACAACAAAATGATGGCCGCGTACGATGAAGACAATAAGGGTGTTAAGATGTACGATGCCGCCATGAGCGCTGTGGTTATGATCCCTACCCAGGATGAGCAGAAGCAGTATTATATGTCCAGGACCAAAACCGGGATGGACAATATGGTAAAACACGCGCAGGAGCAGCTTACGGGTACAGCGGAGCGTATGGAACACATCGAATATAATACCTACCTGACAGAAAAGCTGAAGGCAGGCACAGCCAACAATACTAAGATGGAAAAGGCTGACGCCATGATCAAGGACATGGAGGTGTCTCTGGACAAGATCGCCACGGATATCCAGACCGTGGACAGTGGTTATTTGAACACGAAGGCCCGCAATTATATCAGCATCAGCTCCGACAGCACGGGGTTTGCCGAGCAGATCGGACTGGTTTCCTCTCTGCTGGGGGCTGTACTGATGCTTATTGTCACATTCATCGGCGTATCTCTTCGCATATTTTTTTCAGATAAGGAGATGACAGCATGAAACAATTCAGTATTCTTCGCTATCTGAAGCAATTCAGACTGCTGATCTTTCTTGTTTCCATAATTGGCGCTCTGCTGGTTCTTCTTTTCGGAATATCCCAGCAGCACTATGTTGCGTCCGCAGTCATTCAATATACCAACAGTGAAGCCAAACAGGGATATACTCCGGATGGCAGTCCCCTTAACGTAGAGGAAATTTATTCTTCTGCTGTTATTGATTCTGCCCTTGCGGAACTGGGATATAAGGCCAATATCGATTCCGTCCGCTCCAACTGCTATGTTGAAGAAGTCATTCCGGAAACACAGCAAAAGCTAAGTGAAGCGATGCTGGAAAACGGTGAGGATCCTGCTTACATAGCAGACACTTACCGGGTGTATTATGTCGGCGAAAGCGATACCGGCGAAGATTACGCCCGGAATATGCTGGACGCGATCATCAAAAACTATTACGAGTTTTATGCCGAGAAATATGTGGAGGAACCTCTGCAGAGCAATGGCGTCTCAGCGCTGGAAAAAGGGAATTACGACTATATTGAAAGCGTGCAGGTGCTGGAGGACTCCGTATCGGAGGTGCTGGATTATCTGTTGGACAAAAGAGAATCACATCCGTATTTCCGTTCGGTGGAAACAGGATATACATACAATGATCTGTATCAGATCTATAACTTTTTATACAATTACGAGATACCTAGCCTGTATGCGGAGATCCTTTCCGATGCGGAGACGCAGGACGTTGATCTTTTGGTGAGCCGACTGACAAAAGAGTGCGAGGATATCGAGCTGTCCGTCACAAATCAGAAGGAACGCGCTGCTTCGCTGAAAACTCTGATCGAAAATTACAGCGAACGCAACAAGGAAATGCTGGACTATCATTATCACAATGCAGACAATCAGGATATCGGGACAGAATACATCCTGAAGGATGTGGAGAACAATGAGGAAGGCAGCGGCGATAAAGAAACCACCTATGACGGTCTGATTAGTGAATATGTGGATCTGAACACCAAAATCCGCCAGGAAAACATCGAAAAGAAGCACAATGAATACCTTCTTTCCGTTTTTAAGAACGCGCAGAAAAAGGAAGGGCAGAAAAGCCTCACCCCTGAAGAGATCAATGCCAAACTGGATCACTGTGTAGGCCTTGCCAATAAATACTATCAGTATGTGAAAGACTCAGGAGATGAGCTGAACGGACAGCTCAGCGCGAATTATCTTTCGATGATCAGCAGCATCAATGTCCAGCCAGCTGTTAATCTTAAATTGTACGTCGCAATTGCTATCATATTGTTCTTACTGGTGGGTGGTGTCGGTGCCGTACTGCTCGGAAGGGCACTCGACTTTATCGACTATTTCCGGTATGTGGACAAAACAGTACAGCTGCCAAATCGTGCCAGATGCGATGCGTATATTGACGAATTGTCAAATAGGGTGCTTGAGGAGGACTTCTCCTGTATGGCATTGAAAATGGATTCACTGAGCAGTCTGTCGAGTAAGTACGGACGCCAGGCCGGTGATGAAGTACTGAAGAATTTTGCCATGATACTGAAGAGCTTCGCCGACCTGTACGGATTTGTGGGGTATAACGGCACGGGCAATTTCTTAGCTTTCTTCCCGAATTGTTCGTCCGAAAAGCAGGCTGTGATCCTTGAGGCGATCGAGCGGCAGGTTGCGAAATATAACACATTGAACCCGGAACGCAGTATCAGCTATACCTGCGGCAAAGCTGTTTCAAGTACAGACAACATCTTTGAAATCAGGGATCTGCTTCGACTTGCATTGCAAAGGATGAATTCCGGACAGATCACCTCAATTTCAGAGAACGTCTCCGAAGTGAAAGAGGCGGAGGTGTAAAAGTGTGAATACCGGGGAACTGCAAACATCGCGGAAAGAATGTCCGGCATTTATCATATTTCTTGTCGTTGCCTGTACGATTTTCGCCGGCCTCGGAGACTGGAAGGTTCTCAATAATGCATATGGGGGGCTGCCTAAGGCGATCGTGCTGGGCGCGATCGTCTGTGCTTTCCTTTATTTTCTCGTAAGCGCTGATTTTGGAAAGCTCAGGAAGGCGATGAGCTTTTTCCCTATATTTCTGATACCAATAGCTGTTTATACCGTGGTCAGCATGTATATATGGGTCACGGATTTTTCACAGGTGGCGTCGATTGGCAGAGCCGGGGAAAAGATCCTGTTCCAGACAATCGCGATCATCTATGCCGTCTTCATGTGTTATCTGCTTGAAGAAAGGGCAGTCAACTATCTTTTCTTCAGCATGTGTGCTGTGAACACCGCCATCATGCTGCTGGAGATGCCGAAGTATGGAATTGCGGAAAGTATTTCTTCCGTTGTAACGTGTATCGTTACCTTCGGAGAGGCGGAAGGTTTTGTGCGCGCGCTTGAGATCCATGACATCACCTTCCTGTTCGGACAATTCTTTGTATATTATATGATGTTTGCGCCGAAGAGCCGGAAATCAGAAAAAAGAATCCGGCGCTGCGGTATCATTCTCTCCCTCTTTTTTATCCTGTTGGGATTGAAGCGCGGAACTTTGCCGGCCGTCATAATAGTATGTATATATGTTAAATTGCTCCGTCTGTTTAAAAAACCGGAGAAGCTGATTATGGCGACAGGGATCAGCATGGCTCTGTTTTTCTATGTCTATCTCTATCTCACAAGGTCCGGGCTCCTTGTGGCATTTCTGGAATCCCATGGGGTCGACATGATGGGGCGCGATGTGCTGTGGAGCCTGCCGAATAAATATTACGAACTATCCCCTTTCTGGAAAGGACTTGGGTTTGAAAGTGTGACCGAACTGGTAAATCAATGGCATCAGGAAGGGCTCATCAACCGTGCATATCCGCTGCACAATGATATTCTGAAAATCTTTATTGAACTGGGTGCGCCAGGCTTCACATTGTGGGCAGGTATCCACTATGTTCTGTTTCCCTCTTACTGGATAAAGCGGCATGACACGCAGACCGGAATGCTGTACATGGCTCTCCTTATGTATATGACAGCATCATATCTGACGGACAACACTGCGTTTTATTTCTGGTGCAGTATCGGGCTGCGGCTGATACCCATGAGTTACAGTTACAGAATCAACAAACTCGGGAAGGAAACACAGTGGAAAGCGCCGACATCGGAAGATGTGGCCAACGAAATCTGGCTTATTGAAATGAGGGGGAAAGTAGAAAATGCTGAATAAACTGAAAAGACTGCCGGTTTATCTGAAAAATGTATCTCTGCTTGCTTTGCTCTGGCCTCCTGCCACAGTGCTGCGAAAAACTAACAAGAAATACCGTCATCTCTGGGTGGTGATGGAACGCGGATTTGATGCCAGGGATAATGCCTACTGGTTTTTCCGTTACTTAAGGGAAAAGCAGCCGCAGATCAATTCATGTTATGTAATCGACAAAAACAGTCCGGATTTTGAAAAAGTCGCAAAGCTTGGCCCGACCGTTTCCTGGAGATCGCTTCAGCACTATCTGATGTATCTGTCGGCCGACATGCTGATCAGCACCCATGTACAGCCTGTCGCCCCGGATCTGATGGCCTATTATCATCTGCGTCAGATCGGTATCCATCCGAGAGGCAAGCAGATATTTCTGCAGCATGGGATCATTAAGGACGAAATGAAGTGGATGCGGTATCCTACCATGAAGGTTGATTTCTTCGCCAGCGGCGGAAAACTGGAATATGATTACCTCGTCTCTGAATTCAATTACCCGGAGGGAGTTATTCAGTATACCGGACTGTGCCGTTTTGACAATCTCATCAGGGGAAACAATCCCTCCAACGAGATCCTTGTGATGCCAACCTGGCGGGGCTCGGATTATCCTCAGGGAGATCAGTTCTATGAAACAGCTTTTTATAAGTATTTTCAGTCCATGCTTAACAACCCGTCCCTGCTTCGCCTGCTCGAGGAGCGGGATCTTAAGCTGCTGTTCTATCCTCACATTGAGCTTCAAAAGGAACTGGATAAGTTTCAGTCGCCATCGGAGCGAATCATACTGGCAAACTGGAAGGACTATGATGTCCAGACACTTTTGATGCGTTGCAAACTGCTGATCACAGATTATTCCAGCGTGTTTTTCGATCTCGGTTATATGGAAAAACCGGTGATCTATTACCAGTTCGATAAAGAAGAGTTCCGGAAATTCCATTATCAGGAAGGTTATTTCTCCTATGAAGAACACGGCTTCGGGCCAGTTGTCCTGTCTGAAGAGGCGCTGGTTGATGCCATAAATGAATGCGCGGAGAATGATTTCCGGATGAAGAAGAAATATCTGGACCGTCTCGAGGCCTTTTACCCCGTCCGGGATGAAAAGAACTGCGAGCGGACATTTAATATTCTTAGCCGGATGAACATACAATGAGTAAAGGAAAAAAGTAACGTTAAAGCAACAGGAGGGGAACAGGAAAGATGATTCGGGTACTACATTCTGTCAGCAATATGGCGCGTGCCGGGATCGAAACCATGTTGATGAATTATTACCGGGAGATCGACCGGAGCCAGATCCAGTTTGACTTCCTGGCGAACAAACCGGTACCGGGGGAATATGATGATGAGATACGCGCCATGGGAGGACGGGTTTTCGTCAGTCCGGGTCTCAACCCTTTACATTTCCCCAAATACAAGCGGTTCGTGGGAGATCTGCTTCGTGACAACCCGGAAATAAAAATCGTCCACGCGCACAACGAGGCCATGGGCTATTATGCCCTCAAGAGTGCCAAAGACGCCGGGCTTCCTGTCAGGATCGCACACGCACATAACACACAGATCATCAGGGATTATAAGTATCCGCTGAAGCTGGTCTGCAAACAGCTCCTGCCCGGAGCGGCGACAGATTACTGGAGCTGCGGCAGGGACGCCGGGATCTGCTATTACGGGAGTAAGCGATGGAACGAATCCGGATTCACCCTGCACAATGCGATCAACATGTCCAGATTCGAATTCCGGCAGGAGGAACGCGAGCGCCTGAGGAAGATCCATGGTTTGGAAGACTGCTTTGTGATCGGACATGTGGGCAGATTTAATGTACAGAAAAATCACAGCCGTCTCCTGGATATTTTCGCGGAAATCACAAAGACTGCTCCAGACGCCCGCCTCGCCCTGATTGGCGTAGGTGAGCTGGAAGAGTCTGTAAAAGAAAAGGTCCGGAAACTGGGAGTATGGGATAAGACTCTCTTCCTGGGGCAGATGGCCGACGTCAGCGGATGGTATATGGCGATGGACTGCTTTGTGCTGCCTTCACTGTTTGAGGGACTTCCGGTGGTCGGCATCGAAGCGCAGGCGACCGGATCGCCTTGTGTTTTCTCTGACCGCGTCACCGATGAGGTGGTACTCTCTCCGGAAACACGCAGGGTTTCCCTCGAGGCGGATGATACGGAATGGGCAAGAGTGATCCTGGAAGCAAGGCAGTTGGGAACGGATCGGACGAAAGGGACGGAAATCGTACGGGAAGCGGGATATGACATCCATACAGAAGCACAGAAGCTGCAGAATATCTATCTCAGGATGGCAGACCGGAAGTAGGGAAAGAACGTTATGAAAAATATACAGAAAAAACCGAAACGGATCGCGATGATCGGACATAAATTTATCCCTTCCAGAAATGGCGGGGTGGAGGTCGTTGTCAGTAACCTTGCGCCGCATCTTGCGAAGCTCGGATATGATGTGACCTGTTACAACCGAACGGACAGAGAAGCCGTTAAGCGCCGGAAGGCCGGGGAACTGATGCGGGAATACCGCGGAGTCCGCCTGGTCTGGACACCGACCATTAACCGCCGCGGGATGGCCGCTATGTCATCTTCCATTATCGCATCGGTGATGGCCGCATTTAGCCGCTATGATCTGATCCACTATCACACGGAGGGGCCGTGCGTTTTCTGCTGGCTTCCGCGGTTAATGGGAAAGAAGGTAGTGGTTACGGTTCACGGACTGGACCATATGCGGGAAAAATGGGGCAGATTTGCTTCCCGGTACATCCTGCTGGGCGAAAAAGCGGCCGTCCGCCATGCCAACAGCATCATTGTGCTGAGCGAGGGTGTCAGGATGTATTTTCGTGAGACATATGGACGGGAAACGGTATTTATCCCAAACGGGATCGATCCGGCTGAGAGCCGGCTGGCCTGTGAGATCACGAAACAGTTTGGCCTTGCTTCACAGGAATACATCCTGTTTCTGGGCCGTCTGGTTCCGGAGAAGGGAATTCATTACCTCATAGAAGCATACAAGATGCTTCAAACGGACAAAAAACTGGTGATCGTTGGCGGCTCGTCGGATACCAACGATTATGTCAAGCAGCTATATGCCATGGCAGAAGGCTGCACATCTATCATCTTCACAGGCTTTCAGAAAGGGCTCGTCCTGGAGGAGTTATACAGCAATGCCTATCTGTATGTACTGCCAAGCGATCTTGAGGGAATGCCGCTCACTCTTCTGGAGGCCATGAATTACGGATGCTGCTGTGTGACCTCTGATATCGGTGAGTGCGCGGACGTTTTGGACGGCAGTGGCTTTACCTTTCCGCGCGGAAACGTGAACGCCCTGCGGGATACGCTTCAGGACCTGTGCGATAATCCGGAAAAGGCGGAAGCAAAACGGGAAGAAGCCCGGGAAATGATCGCCTCCAAATACACGTGGAAGGATATTACCGCTAAGACCGATAAACTATACAGAGAGCTGCTGGACAAATAAGCCAGAGCATAACGTATCATGAAGCTTGAACGCACTAGGAACGCAGCAAGAAACGTTGTGTTTGACGGAACCATGGAAATAGTCAATATGCTGTTTCCGTTCGTCATTCGTTCTGTCATGCTGCAATATCTGGGAACTGAATATCTGGGGTTGAACGGCCTGTTCAAGTCGATTCTGTCTTTTCTGAATCTGGCGGAGCTTGGCGTGGGCAGTGCTATGGTGTTCAGCATGTACAAGCCGATCGCTGAAGACGATACCCCAACAATCTGTGCTTTGATGCGTCTTTATCGTACCCTCTACAGGATCATAGGTCTGGCAATCGCAGTGATGGGACTGCTACTTATGCCTTTCCTGAATAACCTCATTGAGGGTGATCTCCCCGCCGGAATGAACCTGCACGTCCTTTATCTGATGAATCTGGGGAATACCGTGCTGACGTACTGGCTGTTTGCGTATAAAGGCAGTCTGCTCCAGGCACACCAGCGGCGGGATGTGATCAGCAAGGTCAGTCTGCTCGTGCGGGTGGTGGAATATACACTGAAAATCCTGATACTTGTCTTTACAAGAAATTATTATATCTATCTGGCGGTACAGCTGCTGTGTCAGATAGCCATAAACGTGCTGACTGCAGCGTGCGCAGCAAAGATGTATCCCCGCTATGCGGCAATCGGGAAACTGCCGAAAGAGAAAGTTCTGGATATTTTCCGCAGAGTGCGGGATCTGTTCACTTCCAAATTATCCGCCACGATTTTCGATGCCGCGGATACGGTGGTCATCTCCGCCTTTATGGGGCTGACCGCTCTGGCGCTTTACCAGAATTATTATTTTATCATCACGGCGCTCAGAATGATGCTGGTCGTACTGCTCAACGCCTGCATGGCGGGGGTGGGAAACAAACTGGTCATGGAAAGCAAAGAAGCAAATTACCGGGATCTGGAAAAGATCAGTCTTCTTTTCCTCTGGGTGCTCGGCGTGAGCAGTTCCATGCTGCTGTGCCTGTATCAGCCGTTTATTCATGTCTGGATGGGCAAAGAAAATATGCTTGCCATCGAGCTGGTATTCTGTTTTGTCGTCTATTACTACTCCATGGGAGCCAACAAGCTGATCAATATGTTTAAAGACGCAGCCGGTATATGGCGGATCGATCGATGGAGGCCTCTGACGGCAGCTATCGTCAATCTGAGCCTGAATCTGATCACTGTCCGCTGGCTGGGAATGTACGGGGTCCTGCTTTCCTCGATCGTCTCCATCGTTCTTATTCAGATTCCGTGGCTGTTCCACAACCTGTTCCGGGAAGTCTTTCCCCGTGAGAGTATGTGGAAATATATACGGCTCTTCTGTGGGCTGACCGTGTTTGCCTTGATCTCCTGCGTTGCGTCGTGGTTTGCATGCGGGCTGTTTACAATGAATGTGTGGTTTACACTCTTTGCAAATGCCGCCGTAAGCTTTGTTATACCGAATCTATGCTTCTTTGCTTTATATGGGAGATCTCCTGTATTCAGGGACAGCCTGTCGCAATTAAAAGGTATGTTCCTGTCCCGTGGCGGGAGCAAGCGAGGATAGGATCGATAAAAATAACCGGATAACTCAATGGAGTCTTTGCCGGATACCGATAAAAGAAAGGGAAACGAAAGTATGATCAGTGTAATTGTACCGGTTTACAAGGTGGAAAAATATCTGAGGCACTGCGTAGACAGCATCCTTGCCCAGACATATCCTGATTTTGAGCTGCTGCTGATTGATGATGGCTCACCGGACGGCTGTCCAAAGATCTGTGACGAGTATGCCTGCCGTGACCCTCGCGTAAGGGTGATTCACAAACCTAACGGCGGTCTGATCTCTGCCCGGAACGAAGGGATCCTCGCTGCCAGAGGGGACTATATCTGCATTGTGGATGGAGATGACTGGGCCGATGAAAACATGCTGCAATTTATCCACGATACAGTTGCGCTGTCGCCTGAGCCTCTCGACATGGTTATTTTTGCTGCCCACAACGTATATGAGGATCATCTGGAAGAAACGATCAACGAAGTTCCGGAAGGCTTTTACGACAGGGAGAGGCTGGAGAAAGAAGTGTTTCCGTATTTACTTACTGATACGCGCAACGGGCTTCAGGTAGGGGTGATCCAGGCCCATACCTGGGATAAGGCATTTAAGCGCGAACTTCTGGCAAAGTATTATACCCGTGAAGAGAGGATCCGCGTCTTTACTGATGTGCCTATGACATATGAATGCCTGCTGCACAGCCGGAATGTATATATCTGCAATAAGCATCTTTATATGTATAATAAAACAAACGAAGGCTCCATCCGTGCCGTGAGCCGGGAGAATCTTCTGACCGAAAGCTTCCGGTATCTGATCCTTTATATGCGGGAGCATATGAGAGGCATAGGCCAGTCTATAGATCGTCAGCTCAGTCAATATGCGGCTATGCTGATCATTCGTACGGGAAAAGGGTTTGCCAAGAATGATCCTTCCCTGCGGGATGCCGTGCAGCATATGAAGGAGGGTCTCCGTGAAACGGATATGTTGTCATTTGTGACCGTGAAAGATCTGCCACGAAAAGCAGGGGCCGTCATACTCCTGCTTAAGATGCGCCTTTACCGGCCGGCCATGCTGCTCTGTGCAGCAAAAGTCAGGCAAGATAAAAAGCAGGCTAAACAACAGTAACGATCCTCTGCAGTAATTATGACTTTAGTTCAATTTATTTCAAACATGGGAGGCAGGTAAAATGTATAAGCGAAGAATACGTGGTTGGTCTCAGCATATTGACTTTATGTTTCTGGACAATCTTTGTGCTTTTTTCAGCCTTCTGATCGGATTCATACTCGTTAAGAAAGAAGGGGTACTGAATTCTCTGTTTTTTTGGAGTATTCTTCTGGAAGTTGTCCTGATAAATCTCGTCGTGATAATCGTCCTGGATACCTATCACAGCGTGCTGCATCATACGCCCTGGGATGAGTTCGTCCGGCTTCTACGTCAGACAGGGTACGTAGTTCTCGTCCTTGTAGTTTTCCGGCTGCTGGCCACGGGTTCCGATCCGGATCTGATTATAATTGCGCGACTTGCCCTTCCTTTGTATGTTCTGTCCTGTTATATAATGCGTCAGACATACAAAAGCTTTCTGAAGAAAAAACATCACATACGCAACCGCCATTCATTGCTCATCGCGTTGGAAACACCGCAGATCCCCACTGTTCTTCCGCGCATCCTCCGTTCGAACTACGGGGTTTACCGGTTTATCGGTATTGCGATCATGGGAAAGGATCCTTCCGAAGAGGAGGCGCGAGAGGCTATCCGTTCGCTCCGGCAGGAATACCCGGAGGTTGACACTATACCAATCGTCGCCACAACCGAAACGCTGGAGCAGTATCTGACTAATAACTGGGTGGATGAGGTGTATCTTGATGTGCCGCCAAAAGCAGACCTTCCTGTGGATCTGATCAACAGCCTCATGCTGATGGGTATCACGATCCACACCGCCCTCACGAACCTGGACGATATCGAATCAAGACATAAAAACGTGGAGTGGATCTGCGGTCATCTGACCATTACAACCTCCCTGGGTTATATCACGGGCCGTGACGTTTTTCTTAAACGACTCATGGATATCGCAGGCGGGCTGGTAGGTTCCCTGATCACCTTGATCCTCATCCCTCCGATCGGACTGGCCATCTGGCTGTCTGATCCTGGCCCGATCTTCTTCTCACAGACCCGGATAGGTGAAAACGGGAAGAAGTTCCAGATGTACAAGTTCCGCAGTATGTATAAGGATGCGGAAGCACGAAAGAAGCAGCTCGCACAGGACAGCGGGCAGGAAGACCAGCTCATGTTCAAGCTGGAACATGACCCGCGGATCATCGGGCAGAAAGAAATGGGAAATGGAAAATGGAAAAAGGGGATCGGCGGATGGATCCGTGATCTGTCTCTGGATGAATTTCCGCAGTTTTTCAATGTTCTGAAGGGCGATATGTCCCTGGTCGGCACCCGGCCGCCGACAGTGGATGAGTGGAACAGGTATGAACCTTTCCACCGCGCCAGAATGTCTACACGGCCTGGAATCACCGGTCTATGGCAGGTCAGTGGACGCAGCCAGATCCGTGACTTTGACACTGTTGTCCGTCTGGACCGGGAATACATAGAAAACTGGTCTCTCAAACGGGACATTCACATCTTGTTCAAGACCGTATGGGTTGTGTTCGCCCGAAAAGGAGCTATGTAATAAAACAGGAAACCGTCGCAAATCCTTTCTGTCACAGGATCTGCGACGGTTTTCTTTTTATCTGATCACTGCGAATGACTGTGCTCCAGCCCTTATTATTTCATTTTTAACAGAGACCTCACCTATTGAAAACTGGGTTTCACCATGGATATGCTTTGTCACATCGTAAGGAAGGGCAATCTCAAGTTCCCTGCCTTCAGGATTTACGATGCAAATGAGCGAGCCTCTCCGGTAAATGAAAGGCTGACCTGCTTCACTGCAAACTATCTGAAGCGGGGCATCTGCCTGCAGGTCATGCTCCTGATGACGAAGTGCAATGATCGAGCGCACGGTATTCAGTAGTGAGTCAGGGTCGCTTTCCTGCGATTCTACCGTTGGTGCATTTTCAGAATTATCAACAGGAAGGTACAGATCTGCATTATCTGCCTCGGAGAATCCCAGGTTAACACTTTCATTCCACTGCATTGGCGTTCTTGATCCTGTACGGAAGTAGCCGCCTTCTTTTGTCGGTATTTCGAGGTATTTCATACCAATTTCATCACCATAGTACAGGAACGGTACACCCGGCATTGTAAAAAGGAAGGCATAAGCCAGTTTGAGCTCTGTGCTGTCAAGGCTGTAGCCCGGACGGATCGTATCGTGATTACATGTCAGTAAAGAGATATATCCGAGGTTTTTCGTGTCTTCATAACGGCTGAGGTATTGACCGAGAAAACGGTTGATATTTCCACCGGCGTCTTTTTTGAAATAACTGTGATCCTCACAGCTTCGGTCCCCATGAATACTTCCCCCGTTATTGTAGTAGTCACGCATCAGGGTAGAGTAGCCACCTCCCGGCTCGTTAAGATAAAAGTCCATATCAAAACCGGCACGCAGCGCAAGAGACGGATCGTTCCATTCCGATACCATTGCCGCATCCGGGAATTCCAGATTGAGCATACGGCGGATATCGTGCCATATCTCGCTGGTCCCGCTCTTCTTTTCATCATCATTTTTTACCAGAGAGGCAGCCATATCCACGCGGAATCCGTCGCATCCGTGAGAAAGCCAGAAGCGCATCACATCTTTGATAGCTTCCCTTGTAGTCATAGCGGAAGCATCGCGGAAACTCTTCTGCCACGGTTCTGTGATCCTGTAGAAACCGTAATTGAGAGCAGGCTGACACTTAAAGAAATTCAGTATATAGCAGGCACTTCGCTCGCTCTCTCCTCCTATATATGGGAACCCGTCCGCTGCCTGAAAGCAGAAATCCGTCCAGATAAAGCGGTCGGTATACTCATTTTTCTCAACTTTCTGGCTTTCACGAAACCATGGGTGTTCCTCTGATGTGTGGCCAGGCACCAGATCCAGCAGGACACGGATCCCTTTCCTATGAGCTTCATCAAAAAGGTGATAAAGGTCTTCATTGGTGCCATATCGCGGTGATACTTTTTTGTAATCGCGCACATCATAACCTGCATCCCTGAATGGAGAGTCATAACAAGGATTGATCCAGAGTGCATTGCACCCAAGACTTCTGATATAGTCCAGTTTCTGGATTATCCCATTTATATCGCCGATACCATCACCATTCGAATCTTTGAAAGATTGCGGGTATATTTCATAAAAAACTGTATCCTTTAACCACTCTGCTGCCATTTGTTTTGTCCCCTCCTGTAATTGTTTGATCAATTCCTCTTTCAGCTATAGTGCTTATGTTGAGCTGTGTTTAATATAATGATACAATACAACAATAATAGCGTAGAAAACTTGCAAAATAAGGATATAAACTAACAGAAAACTACGAATTGTTAAATGATAAAAAAAGAAAATAATCTGAAGATCAACAAAGAAAAAGCAAAGCATGGTGATATTTTTCTTCCTGTAAACAGTTATCATTGTCTGATTCCTTTTACATATAGAGAACTTGCACTGCATTGGCACGAGGAAATGGAGATCACCTTGATACAGGATGGAACTTCAGACTACAAGGTCGGGCAGGAAGTGTTTGAAGCAAATGCCGGAGACATCATACTGATACCGCCGTACTGCACTCACTCAGCATGCGAGATCCCGGGAAAGACGATGATATCAGACAGCATGGTGTTCCATCCTGATTATTTAGGTGCAAATAATCAGGATCTTTCTGCTTCTAAGTATCTCAGACCAATGGCGGAAGGACAGTTGCAGATGCAGGAAGTTATCAGACATGATGATGCCGGCTATGCAGAAATCAAAGTTGGTTTTTTAAGAGCACTTGACTGCTTTAAAAACAAACCGCCGTTTTATGAGATGCTGTTGAAAGAAAATCTGCTGCAAATACTGATCCTTCTCTTTTCATATGGTTATATAAGAGAGTCATGCGACAGCCACATAACCTCTGAGAATCGCCGGCACATAAAGTCTGCACTTGAGTATATCACTGACCATTATAGTGAGAAGATCAGTATTTCAGAGATGGCACAGCTTGCAGGATTCAGTGAGAATTATTTTATGAGTCTCTTCCGTCAATACGTAGGAATGAGCTGCATTCAATATATTAATCATTATCGCATTCAGAAAGCAGCTCACGCACTTGAGGAAACTACGAAATCTGTTTCTGAGATCGCTATGATTCATGGCTTCGATAATATTTCTTACTTCAATCTGCAGTTTCGCAAAACTTTCGGAATGACACCGCGTGAATTCCGCAATAAGCGGAATTGAATTAATACTTTAAGATTAGGTGAGTAATTAGATGAAAAGGCGATAGCGTATAGGAAAAATGGATTGATATGCATATAAAGATTACTGGACACGTAAAAGATAAAATCGGGATAGGAGATGGGGATAATGATAACTGACATATTAAAAAATAGATTCTGTCAGAATATGACGAGGCATCCTGATTTACAGTGGGAATTCGTCGAAGCCCGTTTAAACGAGAATACTGATGCCTTTGAGGCACTCATACGGATGGAGGAAAGCGGAGGCGAGCCGGATACTATCGGATTAGATGAAGAAACCGGAAAACTCATTTTCTGCGACTGTTCGGACGAATCTCCTGTCGGGCGCAGAAGCCTTTGTTATGATGATGAAGCTTTGAAAAAACGTAAAAAGAATCCTCCGGAGGGAAGCGCTTTGCATCAGGCTCAGGATATGGGAGTATCCATGTTAACTGAAGAGCTGTACAGACGATTGCAGGAGCTCGGTCCATTTGATCATAAAACATCAAGCTGGATAGCTACTCCGGATGATATTCGCAGCAAGGGCGGCGCGTTGTTCTGCGAGCGACGCTATGACGTTGTGTTTACATTTCACAATGGTGCAGATTCATACTACTCAGTGCGTGGATGGCGTGGTTACATAATGATTTGAACAGACTCCGGATACTGCGATGAAGATGCGCCGGAATCAGGCAGCATGATCTGTTATTTGTCACACGAATGAATAAGCATTCCTTAGGAGAGGATAAATATGGCTATTACAATTTTCAACAGAGCACTTCTATACAGTGATACAAGTGCAGAAGAGACTGCAAAGGTATGGTCAGCTTTACGTAAGGCTGGCATTCAGTACGAAGTATGCACCAAACATAATGCGGGTGCTACGAGCATAAACAGCGGCCGGCTTGGACACAGTAAGGACCTCATAAATTCTATGTGGGGCGGTAGGTATTATGGAGATACTTATAGCTATGAGGTATGGGTCAAAAAAACTGACCTTGCTAAAGCAAAAGAGGTTATAAAAGATAATTAGCAATCACCATTTATCTGGTTATGCTTTTATAGCAGCATACAAACGGGAACTGAGGAGGAATAATACTCGATGAAGATCGCATGGTTCTGTATTCCGGCACATGGACATACCAATCCGACGCTCGGACTGGTTAAAACGCTTACTGATGCCGGACATCAGATATGGTATTTTTCTTTTGAAGAATTCAGAGAAAAAATAGAAAGTGCCGGCGCAACATTTATAGGTTGTGATGGATACGATTTTGAAATGGAAGATAAAGAAAATGCGGATCGTGTCGGAAAAGATAAGGTCTTTGCGACAGAACTTCTGGTTTCATCTACACTTGCGCTTGATGATATGACTACCCGTGTAATAGGAGAGATCAGGCCGGATGTGGTTGTATCTGATTCTGTTGCGTTCTGGGGCAAACTTGCAGCCATGAAACATGGTCTGCCGTATGTTTCATCAACTACTACCTTTGCCTTTAACCGGTATTCTGCAAAGTATATGCAGGAGAGCGCATGGGATATCGCCAGAATGCTGATAGCAATGCCGCGTATCAATAAACATTTGAATCGCCTTCGTGAAAAAGGCTATCCGGTGAAGAGTCTGCTCGACATAGTTCAGAACGACAACGATACTAATACCATAGTTTATACATCCAGGTACTTTCAGCCTTGCGCCGAAACGTTTTCTGACAGATATCATTTTATCGGGCCATCTATGCGACCGATTACCAGGCCTGTAGAAAAAACTTCAGAAACGACAATATATATTTCGATGGGAACTGTAAATCAGGACAGACAGTTTTATCGCAACTGCATTAACGTGCTCGCGCCTACAGGCTGGCAGGTGATCATCTCCATGGGGACAAATACCGACCATTTTACAGATCTTCCGGAGAACATACAGGTATATGAGTCGGTAGATCAAATGGCGGTGCTGTCGATCGCTGATGCATTTATCACACACTGCGGTATGAATTCTGCATCTGAGGGTTTGTACTATAGCGTGCCTCTTGTGCTTTTCCCACAGACTCCGGAGCAGAATGCAGTGGCAAAAAGAGTGGAGGAGCTTGGTGCCGGAGTGAGATTAAAATCTACATCTGAAGAGGATGTCTTCGAATCATTGACAAAAATCATTAACGATCGGCAGTATAAGGCAGGCGCAAAGCGGGTATCCGAAAGTTTCAGAGGCTGCGGAGGAGCTGCTGAAGCAAAAGAATTCCTGGAAATGATTGTGAAAAGCCTTTGAGCAACAGAGTGAGGTATTACAGAGAAAGGGCTGACAGATGATATACGTTGTAAGACATGGAGAGACTGAGTGGAATGCCGTTAATAAAGTTTTAGGACGGACCGATATGCCTCTTAATGCCAAAGGTATACAACAGGCGCAAGAGGTTGCTCAATCCCTGAGAAACATAAAGATAGATGTCTTCCTTTGTTCACCATTATGCAGAGCCAGGCAAACTGCTGACGCTATTTCAAAAGAAACAGGTATCCGGTATACAATCGATGACAGACTGATCGAGCAGGACTTTGGCAGGTTTGAAGGCGTTAACAGGTTTGACAGGGAATATCAGGAAGCAAAGAGAGAATATTTCGTCAGATATCCCGGCGGAGAATCATATTTTGATATGGCCGCCAGAGTCTTTCCGCTGATAAAAGAACTGGACGGAACAAACGCTCTTCTTGTGACACATGGGGGCATTTGCAGAATAATCAGAAGCTGCTTTGAAGATATGGGCAACGAAGAATTTGTGAAATTCTCTCAGGGAAACTGTGAAGTTAAAATGTATCCCTGATAAGGTGGTTTTACAGCACTGTTTTCTCTACTAAACGTAGGTTGTTCCTTATACAATCACATTCTATCCTGATATCAAAAAGGAGGAATTACTTATGAATCAGTATGTGACCGGAACAATGATAAAACGCCTCAGGGAAGGCAGAAGATTGACTCAGCAGCAGCTGGCGGAGAAAATCAGTGTAAGTGATAAGGCTGTGTCAAAGTGGGAAACCGGAAAAGGATATCCGGACATTTCCCTTGTTGAACCACTTGCTGAAGCCCTTGGAGTATCGATAATCGAGCTGTTTTCCGGAGAAGATGTAGTTAACACTAACAGATCATTTAATATGCAGCGAATGAAGCTTCATGTTTGCCCGATATGCGGAAACCTCATTCAAAGTACAGGAGAAGCTGTGGTCAGCTGCTGCGGGATCGTTTTGCCTGCATTGGAGGCAGAACCTGAGGATAACACCCATCATCTTCATTTTGAGAAAGATGAAGATGAGTATTATGTTACGATTCAGCATGATATGAGCAAAACCCATTATATTTCATTTATTATTGCATCGAAGGATGATGGCTATGAAATAAAAAAGCTTTATCCGGAAGGAAATGCTGAAGCCCGTTTCAGGATAAGCAGAACAAAATTTTTCCTGTACTATTGTAATAAACATGGACTGTTCAAAGTATCAGTTCGTTAGATATGAAATAGCATAATCGCTGTATTTGCTGTTACATTGTATATGGATATAAATCAATGATATACAGGGAGCTGAAGCCAGGTGAATATGAACTGCTGAAGACGTTTACGTATGAAGCGATTTTTATTCCGGAAGGTGTGGAACCGCCGGGTCGATCCATCGTTGAATTGCCGGAGCTTTCACTGTATTACGATGCATTCGGCAGCGGAGCAGCTGATTACTGTATAGTCGCAGAGGATGAAAGTACGGTTGTCGGCGCAGCCTGGACGCGGATTATGGATGACTACGGTCATGTGGATAATGATACACCGTCACTTGCAATATCCGTTCTGAAAGAATACAGGGGGCAAGGCATTGGCACACAGCTTATCCAAAATATACTTGAAATTCTGAAATACAAAGGATATGAGAGAGTATCGCTCGCAGTCCAGAAGGACAATTACGCAGTACGTATGTACAAACGGGCAGGATTCAGAAAGATGGGCGAAAACGATGAAGAGTATATAATGATGTGCGCATTGAGATGAGATGCTTCGATTCGCTTCCGATCAGGACTCGATAATCCGATAGATTAACAGGAGTGAAACTAATGAATGAGATGTTGATACGCAAGCGGATAGTATTCCATGGACGTGTGCAGGGCGTAGGATTCAGATATCAGGCAAGGTATGCTGCAAGCCAGTATGGTGTGACCGGATGGGTCAGAAACAATTATGACTATACCGTAACAATGGAGATCCAGGGAACCAGGGAACAGATAGACCAGGTGATAGCAGCGATAGACCAAAGCAGGTTCATACGGATAACACATATGGATGTTATCCAGCTTCCTGTTAAAGAAGAGCATGGTTTCCGTACGCTGGGCTACTAGAATGTTATATGGATGCAAAGCTGTACTATGGCTCGATTTACTGTTTTGATTACAGAGGGATCGGAGCCTTTTTTTTATATAACGTAAACACGGTTAATACGTGGTATAATAATGCAAAATATTTTAGGAGGTATAATTTATGAGTAATGTACCAAGAAATATAAGCAGGCCGGTTGCCGCCAGCCCGGCAGCTTCATCATCATCAGTAACATCATTTTTTATCGGCATTATAGCAATAGGTGGAATGGTAGCTTCGATCATAGCGAAAATGTGGTATCTGGCTATAGTGATACTTGTTTTATGGACAATAGTAGCAAATATAAGGATCGTACCGCAGGAACACGCTTACATAATTGAAAGACTCGGAAAGTTCAAATCTGTCTGGTATGCAGGACTCCATGTAAAAATCCCTATTATTGACAACATTGTAAATAAGATTTCTCTTAAGGAGCAGGTTTTTGACTTTCCGCCTCAGCCTGTTATCACGAAAGATAACGTATCTGTGAAAGTAGATTCCGTAGTATTCTCAAAAGTCTTTGACCCGCAGAAATATACTTATGGAGTGGAGAATCCGATCGCAGGACTCCAGAACCTTTCGGCAACAACATTGAGAAGCATCATAGGCGGAATGGAACTCGATACAACACTTTCTTCGAGAGAAAGCATAAACAGCCAGATGGAAGCTATTCTCGATGAAGCCACAGATCCATGGGGAATCAAAGTCAACAGAGTTGAGCTCAAAAACATCGATCCGCCTCCTGCAATCGAAGAGGTAATGACAAAGCAGATGAGAGCTGAAAGAGAAAGGCGTCAGACCGTCCTTGAGGCTCAGGCTCATCAGGAATCCGTGGTATCAAGAGCAGAAGGTGATAAGAGAGCCAAGGTCCTCGCAGCTGAGGCTGAAAAGGAAGCCAAGATAGCTCTTGCTCAGGGTGAAGCGGAATCCATAAGACTGGTATATGAAGCTCAGGCACAGGGCCTTGAAAAGCTGAGAGAAGCCCATATAGATGAAAGCGTTCTCAGACTCAAAGGCCTTGAAGCATTGAGAGATGTTGCAGATGGCAGAGCTACGAAGATATACATGCCTACGGATATAAGCAAGGTAGTATCTACACTCGGAGTGGTCTCTGAATCACTCGGAATAGGAGATTCCACTCCTGTCGACAAGTCAGCGAAACCTGTGAAAAAGCAGGACTCCGATCCGTGCCTTAACGAGGAAACAAGCAAGGAAGGACGCAGGGCTGCAGCTACAGGAGATTCCATCAGAACTGATGTGGAAACCCGCAGAAGTGTAATTTAGAAAGGTGGAGGGACGTAATGAATGAGATGATAACCATAAGAAATGATCTGCTTTCAAAGAAGATCATCAAGGGGCTTGAGTCCAGAAATATGAAAGGCTTCTACGTACACAGCAAGGCAGAGGCTCTGAAGACAGCACTGGAACTAATTCCGCAGGGAAGTTCGGTAACGATGGGAGGATGCGTAAGCGCAAGAGAGATAGGTCTTGTCGATGCACTGAAAATCGGTGACTACAAATTCATCGACAGAGATATGGCAGAGAATAAGCGCGCGGCGGCTCTTGCGGCATACGATGTGGATGTTTTTCTTTCAAGCTGCAACGCAATGACTGAGGACGGTGTACTTGTAAATGTCGACGGTAACGCAAACAGGGTATCCGCTATTGCATATGGACCGAAAAAAGTGGTTTTCATCGTAGGCATGAACAAAGTATGTAAGGATGTAGACAGTGCGATGAAGAGAGCACGCAATGTTGCTGCTCCGATCAATGCTCAGAGATTCGGCCTCGAAACACCTTGCTCAAAAACCGGCTCGTGTATGGACTGCAAATCGCCTGACACCATCTGCTGTCAGTTCCTTGTAACAAGATACTCAAGACATGACGACAGGATCTTCGTGATTTTGGTCGACGATAGTCTCGGATTCTGATATAACAGGAGGATTTTTAGATGAAAATAGCTGTAACTTATGATAACGGAAATGTATTTCAGCATTTCGGAAGAACAGAAAATTTTAAAATTTATGAAGTAGAGGATGGTAAGGTCGTTTCTTCAGAAGTGCTGAATGCCAATGGCGTAGGTCATGAAGCGCTTGCATGGCTGCTCAAAGACAGTAATATCGATGCGCTTATATGCGGCGGCATGGGCCAGGGAGCCCAGGATGCTCTCGCAGAGGCAGGAATTGAAGTCTGCGCCGGGGCAACAGGGAATACAGACGAGGCAGTAGCGGCATTTCTTGCAGGTGAGCTCGTGAACACCGGAGTAAACTGTGATCACCATGATCACGAGCATGGCCATGATCATGCCCACACACATGATGATGCCGGCGGCTGCAGCCCTCAGGACTGTGCCGGATGCTCCGGCTGCGGAGGCGGTGCTCCATTCTACTTCTTTGAAGGTACGAATGTCGGAAAAAAGGTCAAAGTTCATTACAGAGGAACTTTCGATGACGGGACACAGTTCGATGCATCCTATGACCGCGGTATGCCGCTCGAGTTTGTCTGCGGTGTCGGCGACATGATCAGAGGCTTTGATAAAGCTGTTGCTGAGATGGCGGTCGGAGATATCATAGACGTTCATCTTGAGCCTGAAGAGGCATATGGAATGCCGAACCCTAACATGGTAATTACTGTTCCTAAGGCAGCCATACAGGGGCTCGAAGGCATAGAGACGGGCGATAAGGTGATGCTGCAGGATGAACTCGGAAGACCTTTTGACGCACTCGTTACAGCTCAGGATGAAGAGAACATTACATTTGACTGCAACCATGAGATGGCAGGAAAGGCGCTCAACTTTAAGATAGAGATGCTCGAGATAGTTTGACAAAGGAGCTGAAAATGGAGAAGAAGTATCTGGGAATAGATATCGGAGGTACGTTCATAAAAATAGGCATTGTGGACGACGCAGGCAATGTCAGCATGCGCCGCGAGGTGCCGATTGACAGAAGCGGCAGCGAGACTGTGATGGAGACTCTCTTTCACGGGATAGATGAACTTCTTCAAGAATCCGGTCTCGAGGCAGGTGCTTTTGAAGGCATTGGCGTTTCGGCAGCAGGATGTATTGATACCACTAAAGGATGTGTTGCTGAAAACGGCGGTAATATACCGAACTGGTCATTCACATCCGTTGCCGGACCACTGGCGGAAAGATATGGTATCAGAGCGACAATAGCCAATGACGGCAACTGTGTGGCCCTGGCTGAGGCATGGATAGGGGCTGCTAAAGGAGTGAAGGATGTCATCTGCGTTGTATTGGGCACCGGTGTTGGCGGAGGTATCGTCTCAGGCGGCCGTCTTATTGAAGGCGCACACGGATTCGGGGGAGAAATCGGACACTTCCCTACACATGCAGATCTTCTGATGACCGGCGGAGGAAAATGGAGCTCGCACTATGAGACCTTTGCTTCTACCGGAGCTCTGGTCAGAAGGGCAATGGCTTCAGGAAAAGACTGGCCTGACGGAAGAGCAATATTCGAAGCAGCCGCAGCGGGTGATGCTGATGCGCTCGATATCCTCGATGGCTGGACGGATGAAGTCGCAGCCGGCATAACCGGGCTTGTGCATATATTCGATCCTCTGGTGGTGCTCATAGGAGGCGGTGTTTCTGCACAAGAGGAGTTCCTGGTGAAGCCTGTGCGCACAAAGGTGCTCAAAACAGTTACGCCTGACATGGCGGCTGAGCTTCAGGTAAAAGCAGCAGCGCTCGGAAACAATGCCGGCATGGTCGGTGCTGTGAAATACTTTATTGACAGTACTGCAGAGAGGCGTTCATTATGAGCAAGGTGAACTGCAGCTACGCTGAATCGATAAGGGCAATGCCGAGCATGTGCGATGAGACTTCTCATATCAGCATACCGGGCTTCCTTGATATGTTCCAGGATATAGCAGGCTTTCACGCTAAATCTATCGGTATTGGCGCTCTTGAACTCGAAGAGAAGGGGCTTTTCTGGATAGTCTCAAAAGTCAGGCTCAGAATCAACAAAAGACCGCTGGTTCAGGATATGCTCGAAGAAACCACCTGGATACAGCCGGCGGAAAAGGTCGTCTGTGAGAGAGACTGGGAACTGAGCAAAGACGGTGAACAGCTCGCATACGTCAGGAGCATATGGGCTTTGCTGAAGCGTGAAGATTTCAGACCGGCTCTTATGGCGGGAATCTACCCGGATTCAGATTATACGATTGCGCCGCCTGATGACGTGCCTTTCACAAGAATAAGCAAGAAGTTTGAAAATGCTGAGCTGATAGGAGAATATAAGATACGTTCTGTTGATATCGACAGGGGCGGACACTTTAACAACGGCAACTATGTCAGAGCAATGCTCGGATGCTTCACATGTGCGCAGATCGCAGAGATGGATATAAAGGAGCTGGACCTGCAATATCATCTGCAGTGTTATGAGGGTGAAACCATAAGGTTTGTGAGACGTCCGTCAGAAGACTGGCTCATGGAAATCGGAGCTCTTAATGAAGAAGGTAAAGTATGCTTTACAGCAGCGATTAAATAAACAACTCAAAAGCGGGCACACACTGAACTAGTCAACAGAAAGTAGACAGTTTAAAAAAGCTATACAAAGCCCATTTCAGTCTTGTACTGGACTGGGCTTTTGTAGTGCAGCGCATATGCCGGTCGCTCATTGTTGTAGTATTTAATGTACTCGCTGATCATTT
>JAFRKO010000062.1 GCA_017431685.1 Mogibacterium sp. | reverse complement strand
GGCTTTGCTGGATAAATACGTTACTTATTACAACGAAGAAAGAGCGGCATATTCATTGGATTACAAAAGCCCTGTCCGATACAGGATCGAACAAGGCTTCTGATGCTTTTTTCAGTGTCTACTTTTAGTTGACAAGTTCACCCGGCTCTGCGCCGGCGGCTCTTTTCTACTATATATTGTA
Source organism: Mogibacterium sp. (assembly GCA_017431685.1). GTDB lineage: Bacteria > Bacillota > Clostridia > Peptostreptococcales > Anaerovoracaceae > Crickella. The sequence goes on along the minus strand of JAFRKO010000062.1, from coordinate 21,190 downwards.
TGTATTATGTCTTATATCTACTATACTTCTTCGTCAGTGAAGTACTTCCTTATTTCCGCGCTCAGTACGCGTCCCTTTTTTATTTCGTCCAGTTTAGCGTAATGAGGCAGGGTCCTGTGTGCCATCCATGCATCAACGTCTTTCCACCATTCAATAAGAAGAATATCATCCGGATCTTCAGTTGACATGAAAAATTCATACTTGAAGTTACCCTCTTCATCACGCGATGCTGTATCGATTCCTTCGCTTCTTACTAATTCCCTAAGCTCCTCTCTCTTTCCCGGAGCACATTTAAAGATAACATTTAATACAAGCATGGTCCCTATTCTCCTTTACTGTTAATTTTCTGGATTTCTGAGTATTCCGGTAAATAACGGTATCCCGGTCTTTGCATCCACAAGTGCATATACGAACGGTCTGTCGAGGTGTACTTCTGTTACTTCCTCTTCATGCAGGATGCTGTTTGCCTTCATGACCACAGCCGTAGCAGCTGCCGCCTTTGTACCGTTCATATCAAGTTCTATATGCGTCTTATGCAGCACATCGTCAATATGTACTCCCGGTACAGCTGCATCCGGGACAGCCATTGCAGTGAAGTCCGCATAATTGCTGAACGCTTTATGCATCCCCATTCTTTTCAGCGGATCAACCATCGATGCACTATAGTCGTACTTAAACTGCGGCAGACTCACATCCAGCATCTTTATTTCCTTAGCCTTCCACGCAGAAATAAAATCCGCGCCGGTAAGTCCTTCGATGAATTCATCCGCAGCAACGCCCTCCGGAGGAAGCATTCCGGCAAAGGCAATATCTCTTCCGGCATAATACTTTACGAATCCCTTTCCGCCGTTTACCGTCAGGTAATTCATCATTTCCCTCTGATGAAGCATATCAGCCTCAACAGGCTCGCCTTTATCCGTAGTAAAGGTCTCCTTGAGGGGTCTGTTGAATTTCTCTTCCCATGCACCTTCAAATGCGATCGCATTGATGAGCACCACCTGGTCTTCAGGCGAAAGGCTGTCTACTATCTGCCTGATCATTCCCCGGGTATTCCCCGAGACCCATCTGTTCATGTCCCTGACGGTCGCTTCATTGAAAGGAGCCCTGAACAGACTGGCATTGTGATATGCCTTGTTCTTCTTCAGGAAATTCTTTCTTATTTTAATACCGTCCTTACGGGTCCATATTGAATTCGCCACGTGATATCTGACGTTCTTTGAAGAAGTCAGCCTGTGGTTCATTCCGGAAAGGTATTTATTATAAGCTGATACGCTGATGCCGCCTGAAAGAGCATCCTGCATCTCGCTCAGAGTCTGTCCCTTCGCTCCGTTTTCAGTCATCACGAGCGCTGTCAGCACCGAGTCCGGAGATATAAGTGTGTTTTCGGATTTGCCTTTTCCGGAATCGGCTTCAACTGTCTTTCTGAGCAGCTCAAATGAAAAGTCCGCGGCCGACTTGCTGAACCTGCTGTCTGCTTCGGTCCTGTCCGCCTTGCCTGCCTTAATTGCTGCGCTGAGATCCTTAGTGGATGGATCCAGCTTAACCTTTGTGGTGATCTTACAGCTCAGCTTTTTCTTTCCGACTGTTGCAGTGATCGTGCACCTGCCCGCATACTTGCCGGCCTTGATGATCGCCGTCTGCTTTTTCTTTCCTTTTACGGTTTTGACATATGCGATGCTTTTATCGGATGTCTTCCATTTTACTTTCGCGGCAGGCTTTTTTACCGTCAGTCTGACAGACTTGCCTGTCTTTATCACCGCGCTGCTGCGCGAAAGGCCCGTACCCGATGAAGCGTATGCTGTCGTGGAAGCGGCAAAGCAAAACGGTACAGCAAGTAATGCTGCAGCAATAAGAACTGAGAGGATCTTTTTTAAACGCTGTTCCATTATCGCACGGCCTTTCCGGATCACTGATCTGTTACTTGGTGCCAAAGATCCTGTCGCCTGCATCGCCGAGTCCCGGTACGATGTACGCGTTCTCGTTGAGGTGGTCGTCCTTGGCAGCGATGAAAATATCTACGTCAGGATGCTTCGATGTCAGTGCCTCAATACCTTCCGGAGCAGCGATTAGAAACATAAGAGCGATGTCCTTTGCACCTTTTGCCTTTACGAAGTCAACAGCAGCGATCGCACTTCCGCCTGTAGCAAGCATCGGATCAACGATAATGATCTTTCTCTGGTCGATATCCTCAGGCAGCTTGCAGTAGTACTCAACCGGCTCATGTGTTTCAGGATCTCTGTAAAGGCCGACATGTCCTACTCTTGCGCTCGGGATTATCTCAAGCATTCCGTCAACGAAGCCGAGTCCCGCTCTGAGGATAGGCACTATGGCAAGCTTCTTTCCTGCCAGAATAGGAACCTTTGCAGGGCAGATCGGAGTCTCGATCTCTACCTCTTTTGTAGGAAGATCTCTGGTGATCTCGTAGGTCATCAGCATAGCGACCTCACGTGCCAGATCCCTGAATTCCTTGCTTGCTGTGTTCTTATCTCTCATCAGTGAAACCTTGTGCTGAATAAGAGGATGATCGAAAATCATTACTTTACCCATTGCTTACCTCCATGAAAGTGTAATTTAATTATGATTTTTATAAATATTTTACGAAAACGCCCCGTTTTCCCTTGATTAACTTATTTAACTACGTCGTATCCTGCACTCTTGAGCATGCGGTTCATGACGCTGAAGCCGAAGCCTTTTTCTTCGAGAGTCCTAATAAGGATGAGATCATAGCCCAGCCTGTCGAGCTCGCGGAGCTCCGCGAAGAGCTTGTGAGCAGCCTTTCCCGGGTCATTGCCATAGTCGAGTATAGCAACTTTTTCACCTCTCTCCCTGGCCTCGAGTCCCAGCTTTATTACCTTGCCGCGGAACTCATTATCGTCTCCTTCGATAAGTCTCACTGTCGCTTTAGGCGAATAGTGTATGTACTTCATCCCCGGCGACTTAGGTCTGAATCCCGTGTCAGCAACACCGTCCCCAGGATCAGCTACAGCTGCAGGTTTCTCGAGAAGTGAATCGTCGTACAGCACAGCTCTCCTGAGTATGCTCTCGAGCTTCTCCTTAGTGACCGCTCCCGGTCTCAGGATGCATGGCTTGTCGCCTGTGAGATCGACCACAGTAGACTCGATACCCACGTCGCACTGCTCCCCCATGATAACGGCATCTATGCGTCCGTCCATGTCTTCGAGCACATCGTCTGCGGTGGTAGGGCTCGGTCTGCCCGAAAGATTCGCACTCGGCGCGGCGACCGGTCTGCCGGTAACTTTTATCAGACGCCTTGCGGTAGGATTCGAAGGCATGCGGATAGCTACAGTGTCGAGGCCTCCGGTGGTGACGTCAGGAACGATATCCGCCTTCCTGAAGATCAGAGTCAGCGGTCCCGGCCACAGATGTATCATCAGTTTCGACGCATCGTCGCTGAGGCCTTTGATGCCTCCGTCGATGAGCTCATAAAGATCTGTCGCGTTTGCGATATGGACTATCATCGGATTGTCTGACGGGCGGCCTTTTGCCTTATACACAGAAGCGACGGCCTCTGCATCGAGAGCGTTCGCCCCGAGCCCGTAGACCGTCTCTGTCGGAAAAGCAACAAGCCCGCCGGATCTGATGATCTCACCGGCACGCTTAAGGTCGTTTTCTCTTGTACTCAATCTCAAAGTTTCCATTTATTCCTGTATTATTACTCTTTTTTGTCTGATCCTGAGATCCGATGTCTGCTCCGCGACTGTTCTGCAGTAGTTAAGCGTATCTGTTATCTTTTCTGCCAGCATTTCGATTTTCGGCCTGTATGCAGCAGTTATAGGTCTTGTGTGCAGCGTGACCGTGTCATCTCCCACATCCACATACAGGATCGATTTGTGAAGGCCGAACTCAATAATGCTGATTTCATCCGTGACAGTCTTGTTTCCGAAAAGCAATATCGGATTGCGGTCTGATGCCACATCGATCTCATCTGCCAGCCGCATGACAGCTGACAGATACGCCGTCCTGATGATGGCGTCACCGGCCTGTATGTTGCCGAACTCGCTGCGGTCAAGAAGATCCGTCTTCCTGTGGCCGCGGGAAACCTGTATTATTGCCCTGGTCATCGCGTCAGAAGGAATGTCAAAAAGCTTTGAATACTTGCGTATGAAAAGCCCGCTGTATTCATTATGGAAGGCTCGGACTGTCGCCGCTTCATCCTCCCTGTCGTGATTATCAAAGTAATCCCCGAAGTCCAGCTTTTGTGAGAACTCAGCAAAATCGTGGCTGCCGATTCCCATGCCGATATCATGGAGATAGCATCCCATGATCAGCACGTAGCATTCTTCGGGGCATAGCTTCTTTATCTGGTCGTCTCCGATTATCCTGTTACAGTAATCAATGACGTTCATGCTGTGAAGGAATGAGTGATCGGTGAAATCCGGGAAGCGGGTCAGATACTTTGAAAGCATCGTCTGAAGCACAAAAACGCTCTCCGCAGCCCTTCTGTGGAGATTTTTGTCTTCATCTCTCAGTTTTCTTTCAAGCAGATAATTCTCCACTAACCGAAATCCTTCATCTTGGCTGCCTGGTCCGCTGTAATAAGTCCGTCGATAGCCTCGTCTATATCTCCGTCGAGGAACTGATCCAGCTTATACATAGTAAGGTTGATGCGGTGATCCGTTATGCGGCCCTGCGGGAAGTTGTATGTGCGGATACGCTCTGAGCGGTCGCCCGAACCGACCTGGCTTCTTCTGTCAGCCGAGATCTTATCGTTCTGCTCCTGCACCATCTTATCGTAAAGTCTGGCCTTGAGTACTCTCATGGCTTTCTCTCTGTTCTGGATCTGCGACTTCTCGTCCTGGCATGTAACGACGATGCCGGTAGGAAGGTGAGTCATACGGACTGCGGAGTCTGTTGTGTTTACGCACTGACCGCCGTTGCCGGACGCCCTGTAAACGTCTACCTTTACATCGTTCGGATTGATTTCTACCTCAACGTCGTCGACTTCCGGAAGCACGGCAACAGTAGCTGCCGAAGTGTGGATGCGGCCTGACGATTCAGTCTCAGGTACTCTCTGCACTCTGTGGACGCCCGACTCGAACTTGAGTCTTGAGTAAGCGCCGCGTCCCTTGATCATGACAACAGCTTCTTTGATGCCGCCGATACCGGTATCGCTGATCTCGATGATCTCTGCCTTCCAGTGGCGGCGCTCAGCGTATCTGAGATACATTCTCAGGAGGTCGTTGCCGAAGAGGGCAGCTTCTTCACCGCCCGTACCGGCTCTGATCTCAAGGATTACGTTCTTGTCATCGTTAGGGTCCTTAGGGAGAAGCAGAATCTTGAGCTCTTCCTGAGCCTTCTCCATCTTCTCTTCGAGCTCCTTGGCCTCTTCTTTGGCCATCTCGCGCATCTCTTCGTCGTCTTCGAGATCGATGAGCTCTCTCGCGTCAGCAAGGTCACTCTGCATCTTGCGGTAGTTCTCGTAAGCCCTTACGACCGGCTCGATCTCCGCCATCTCCTTCATGTGTTTCTGCCATGTCTTCTGGTCTGCAATGACAGCCGGATCGGCTACCTTCTCGGCCAGTTCATTATATTTTTCTGTAATAAAGTCTAATTTATCAAACATGTAAATACCTCTTTTCTGTACGCAAAATCGATAACGGATACTATCTGCAGTCCGCTATCGCCCTTCAAGTATTCTGCGTCCAGTTCTGTCGGTCATCTCTTTCTCCTTTTTAAATCTTAACCAATTAATTATATCAAAAATAGCGCGGCAATACATCCGGAGTTTTGCGTCTGCGCGTTAACCCGGTCTTATTTTTACGGAAAAGAGGACTTTTTCAAGAATTGCTAAAGATTTACGCAAATAAAACCTATATATGTAGCAAAATTGCCGGCACTCTTCCCGTAGCGGCTCTGATTCTTCTAATTGATTTGACAATAATCCCGCAAAAAGATGTTATTGTCAAGTTAAATCCTCAGGTTCGCCTAATTAATGTCTTATTATCATGTGTTTTGCTAAATATATAAATAAATTGCTTCGTTATTTTTATCAATTCTCTAAAAAGTCCTCATCACACGCCCTCCTGATTTCCTCTGATCAAAGATGTTGCCAACATTGCTTTGTATGCATAATATAATCGCCTTTAGAGAAACCTGTCACGTCAGCTTTTCTGATGTAACTCGTCTCTCTAAAGACGATCATTTCCTGTTCTGGTTAACAGGTCGTATTTTTATTTACCTGACTTTAACGGTCTTTGCTTTGGACCATTTCCCCAAATAAGTTTTGCCTTTTACTTTCTTGAACGCCCTGACCCTAACAATATATTTTGAATTCTTCTTTAATCTCTTTATTGTTCTGGATGTTCCATTCTTAACAGTATACTTTTTTGCAGCAGCCCTGCTGCCTTTTTTCTTTACACTGATCTGATACTTCACACCTCCAGGCTGCTTTTTGATCGTAACAGTCATCCTTCTTTTAGCAGGTTTTACGCTTTTAATCGTTGCTCTGCCCGGAACGATGCGGAAGGTTTGTGTACCCGAGATGCCATTAAAGTCCTTTATTGTTACTGAAGCCAGGCCTATAGAATTATTATTTTTATACTTACATTTAAAACCGGACTCTTTATCGTACTCGTTCAGTTCATATCCGCCCATTTTAATGTTCATTGACAGGACATTATAATCAACCGGCTTTCCCTTATACACCTGATCAGATAATTCCCCGATCGAGTATTCCGGAAGAGAAAGCTTTTTCACCTTATCCTTATCGTAAATCAGATCAGAATAATAATTATAGTATGAAATAAATACTACTTTGCTCAGATCCAGCTCTGTCAATTCATTACCTAAGCAATTAAGAACCGATATTTTTTCATTTTCTGGCAGCTTCAACGTTGTAAGAAGATTGTCAGAACAATACACGACTCCACATGAATCAAAAATTTTAGCTAAATTAGCATTTCTGACCAGCTCATTATCTGTATCTGTAAATCTAACATTACTAAGATCCAGCGATGATAATCTGTTATTTGAGCATCTGATTTCCAGCATGGTTTTTCCTTCCAGATCCAATGAAGTCAGATTATTATTACTGCAGTCCAACACTATCAGTGATGGCATCCCTCCGACATCCAGGTTTTCCAGGCAATTGTTTGAACATTCCAGAGATATCAGCTTGTTGCAGTCTTTGACATCAAGCTCTTTAAGATTATTAAAGCCGCAATTCAGTTCAGATAGCGCTTCGCATCCATCAAGGTCCAGAGCTTTCAGCATATTGCTGCTGCAATCCAGCTGTGTCAGCGATGTGCATCCACTTGCATTCAGCTCTTCAAGAACTTGATTATACATAATTACACCCGGTCTTGCTTCACCCTCTATAATTATATCTTCATTGTAATAACCTGTGATCGTTAATGATTTAAGAGATGTATTGTTGCTAATATCAAAACTTTTGAGCTTTTTCAGCGCATTACATGTATTGATTGATAGTTCAGTGATACTGTTCTTTGAGCAGTCTAATTCCTGAAGGTTCTCAAAGAGCCAAACCCCTGTGAGGTCTTTGATTCCTTTTCCTGAAATATCCAGACTTGTTCTGCTGTTCAGCTCACTCTGAAGGATCTCTCCATCAGGATACATATCCAGCATGCAGCTTCTCAGGCCTGCATCAGGGAATGTGCTGCTGTTTATCTTCACAGCAGTCACATCCTGGGCGTTATCAGACGCGGCGAAGCTGGTTGCAGTAAATAAAGACAATGTAATCAGTACTGTCAGAACAATGGATAGTGGTAAACGCTTTTTCGTAGTACAGCTTCTTAACATGATTAAACTTTTCCTTTTAAAAAAAATTTTCAAAGTCAGTGTTCATTATTACTAACTTCTTTGCTAATTATACTCTTTTTTTAATTAAGCAAATAGCGCTACAACTTTATCTTTATCATAATAAAACGATTTGTGCTTTTACGGACGTTTGCAGACGTTTCTGTCTGCTCATTCCAAAGAAAAATTGACCAGCGCGAGCATATGCGCTTGCCCCGGATGTATTTGAGGCCGTTCTTTCTTGACGGCGCTCCTGTCCGGCCATATTCTCCCTGATACCCTTCGGGCACGATGATCTCTGCCTCGCCGATCGCCCTGACAGTATGCCGTTCACTGTCATTCATCTGCGCGATGTTGCCGTATTCGTGATCCGGATCGGCAGCTTGAGCCGCATCTATATCGCTTTGCGTCTCATTGACATAGATGATCACGAGCGGGACTCCATTCTGCGGTGTCAGCGGAACCTGCTGCTCCTCAGCAAATCCGGCGGTACATGCCATAGCTGTCATTCCCAGTATCAGCAGAAAGAGTCGAATATGTCTCTTGCATGTCATAATTCCCCCTCCTGAATGTGCAACACCTTATGGTTAAATATAACTAACAGCAGGGTTATTCAACGCGGCTGCCGATGTATTTTTATTTCACTTTTTGGATTTTTATTCTTGCACATTAACGGGTACTTGAAGTTTTTGCAGATTCGCAGACAGAGGCAGCAGTGAACGTCCTCGATAGCACGAAGCAAAATCCGTTTCAGCACTTTCTGCGGAGTGTTCGCTTCTGCCTTTGTCTGCGAATTATTACAAATTAAAAACCACATCAGACTACATGCTCCCAATTCTGAGCCTCGTGCCAAGTAGTATGATGTGGTTTTGTATGGAGTCAGTTAGTTGGCGGTATAAAGCATCGATATTGTTTTTTTACCTTTTTTAAAGCAGATTACCAGCCGTTCACCTTTTTTTAAATTGACTGTTTTACTCTTTTTCAGTTTAATTATCTTTGCTCCTTCACTTTTCCTCAAATCATTGGTTTTGAACTTGTACATTTTTACAAACTTCCAACCTGAATTGAGTTTAAATGAAACCTTTCCTTTGAATGCCTTTCCTGTAAAACAGTAGGAATGCTTCACTTTCTTTGACAGATCTTTTTTCCCAAGTTTAAGCGCTTTCAATGGTGATTTATACTGTGCGGTTTCATAAGCCATGAAACGTTCGCAGTTAGTATTTTCATTGTTAATAAAATTTTGAGTTGTATATACTTTTCCAGCCTTTTTGAATTTAAGCGTAAAAGCAGTGACGTATCCGTTTGCTGTTTTATAATTCTTAAAGCTCGGTGTGGCAATTGAAGGATCACTGACTTCATATGAAACCGTTTTTCCATCACTGTATATTGTTACAACTTTTGAAGCAGCGTTACTGGATTTATCGAAATACACAGTTTGAATTCCGTTTTCCTCGTAGTTTACATTAGGCTTTAATTCAAATGCAAAAGCACTGGTTGGAATAGTTGCTATAAGCATAAATAACATAAGCAAGATAGATATAAGGGAAAATCCTCTTTTCATTTTGCAGCCCTCCACTTTTTTCTTCAGTATAACATATAGATGATACTTGTAAGATATAAAAGGACGATACTTTGGCGGTGATACCTCCACTTTTTGTATCTGCGGGCATGTAAAGAGCGGGTGGAATTCTGAACTGATGAAAGGGGTTCTCTTCAAAATTGACACTGCACTTTTTTTGTAGATAATATAATTACTTTCTGAAAACCATTGTGCAACTATTAAGTGTGTTGTTAGCATCTGCTGATGGATGGAGGTCAATGGAAACTGCGTTGTTTTGGATATGATAAAAGGAGGATGAATACTGTGAAGAAAAGATTCAGATTTATGACGTCTCTGCTTGTTATCACTTTAGTGCTTACAATGATGCAGTCTATTGCTTTTGGCTATAATTCACCGTATCCCGGTGTTTCTATCGATGTGCCGGGTTTTCCCAATGAACTTGGCTTGGGTGAGAGTTTTACTTTTACACCTATTGTAATTGATAGTGATACAGAAAAAGATTTAACTGCCAATATTGTCTACGAGGCTCAGGACATCAAGGGAGTTACGCTGACAGACAGCAATGGAAAAAGAATCCAGAACGGAGACTGTGCTTATGAACCGCGAGATAAGTCCTTCAAGGCACCGATAACAGTTACAAGAACTTCGCGTGGAGAATGCTGGTTTGATCTTTGTGCATACGATACAACGGAAGAGTATACAGGTTTAATCTCACTTAAATCATTTGAGCTCAAGATGCTTCCTAAAGCAAAAAATACTATTACAGTAAAAGCAAAAAAAGTTACAGTCAAGTATTCAAAACTCAGAAAAAGCAGCCAGAAAATAGCTGCAAAAAAAGCCTTTACTGTCTCAAAAGCAGAGGGGAAAGTAAGTTATAAAAAGATTGGCGGAAACAAGAAAATCACAGTAGCTAAAAACGGTACAATAACCCTAAAGAAAGGCCTAAAAAAAGGCACTTACTCTCTGAAAGTTAAGATCAAAGCATCTGGAAACGATGCGTACAAAAGCAGCTCTAAGAATATTACTGTAAAGATCAAGATTAAATAGAATAGTTCTTTGAGGAATTAAAGGCGCGGAGTTTCAAGTTCATCTCAAAATTGACACCGTGCCTTTTCTTTTGAAAGTTAACTTTCAAAAGAGTTGATTGAAAGATGATATTTTATTGTATTTAAAATGAATAAAATTACCGCCTTTCGAGTGGCATTTCGCTTAAAAGGCGGTGATTTTTCCACTTTTTTGTAAAGCAGACAGAAGCGTCTGTGAACACTCCGCAGAAAGTGCTGAAGCACACCGCGGCAACGCTCTGACGACGAAACGAACTCCGGAAACTGGAGCTCCGCACGCCTGCAGCGGAGCGGAATTTCCGGAGGCGCCTGGAGGAGCGGTGAAGCGGATTGTGCTTCGTGCTTTCGAGGACGTTCACAGACGCTTCTGTCTGCTCCTTGCAAAGAAAAAGGCCGGATGCATATCCGGCTTCGATTTCCTGTTATTACTTCAGGCCGTCCTTGTTCTTGAACTTCTCTACGCGGCCGCCTCTGTTAGCAAACTTCTGCTAGCCTGTAAAGAATGGGTGGCATTCTGAGCAGATGTGGCTGACGCCACTATTCCCCCAACTTCAGTATTTTCAACGCCTTCAGACCAGAACTGTTGTTAATTGCAAAATTAGGTGATACATCTTAGTTTTAACGTACAATGATTATAACATAGGTTATTATTTCTTTCTAACATCTTCAGAGCATCTTTCTAACATCTTCACTTCATCTTCCATAGATCTCCGATACAACTTCCTAACATCTTTTTTCAACTCTTCTTGAAAATTATTATTCAATTGCTGATTAGTGCAGTTAAATTGGACCAAACAAAATCTATAATATAGACATAAGATAACAAAAGAGAGAAATAAATAAAGGAGAAAAGAAATGCAGGCTGATACATCAATGAACAGAGATGTGATGCGCACAATAGATTTTGTAGAAAAAGAAAAAAGATGATTATGTAACTTTTCCTCCATATTCATTTTATTAGATCCACATCATACTGCGACTCCCAATTCTGAGACTCGCGCCGTGGAGTAGGTGAGGTTTTCTTTGGCTCAAAGAAAAACACCTCCGAAGAGGTGTTTAAGAGAACAAATTACTACTGGAACATTATTGTTATAAAATGTCTCTGTCCTTGAATGTTTTATTGTCGTCATAAGCGTGCATTATATCATAATACTTCTCTTTCGTTATTTTTTTCTTGACTTTTTTTACTATGTCATACTGATAATAGTATTCTTTATTATAGTCACTGTTATAACTAGAGTAATATACGTATTTGCCCTTCATAAAAGGATAGCTTGCATTCTTTAATTTGCATACCTTGGTGCGTTTCTTCCATGCTTTATTAACACTGAATATTGTTACTGTACTGTTATTATCTGTATAGAATTCTGTATAGAAATACTCTTTGCTTTTCCTTTTACCAAGGTATCTTGCAACGGACGAAGAGATCTGATGAGACTTTCCTGTTTCCAGGTTATATATATTTGAACCCCCCTCATTGGCAACGCCTAAGTATTTGCCTGTCGCAGGGCAGAAGTAATTGGATGTCTTTGTCAGAGTCTTGAAAGTTTTTTTGCTTTTCACAGGAAAATAAACTATTCTTACCATCGAGCCGTCGACGCTGCTCTGTTGATACGATGCGTACAACTTACCTCCGTATATTTTCAGTATCCTCACATTACAGTGAGAATTGTATCCCTCGCCGTAACTAGAGGAACTTCCCGCCTTGAACACCTGGAGTGTCTTCTTTTTCTTTCCTTTCATGTTATACTTGTTAACTGATATATTTGGATTCTCTAAACTGGTCTCAGCCTTAATAATATATGTACCGTTCGTATAGAATCCGAACAATTCATTACCCCCTCCAGATATCTCATAACTTGAGAACAGCTTTGTACCAGCTGCCGTTTTGCTGTTTGCACAGTAATAATCAACTTTGTATATAGCATAACCAGAACCATTACTGTTATTGTCTTCGACAAGAACTGCCCAATAATACTTCTTTCCGTATTTTACCCTTTCTGTAGGCTTATATGCATGCTGAGTATCATCCCACAAGCCGTATTCTGAATCACCAAAGTTTATATATTTATAGCTGGATTCAGCATTTACTTTCTGTGGCACAAAAACGACTACCAACATTAGTAAAACAATAACACTTAGAAAAACGCTAAGTTTTCTCTTCATTCCTTACCTCCTTCTCCTTCTTGTAAAAGATATCAAGTGCTGCCACACTATTATTTCTGATTATACCACGAGACAAATCATAATTCATAAAGAGGTGACCTACTAAATCTGAGACTCACGCCACAGCAAATCGCGGTGGTTTTTCCACTTTTTTGTAAAGCAGACAGAAGCGTCTGTGAACACTCCACAGAAAGTGCTGAAGCACACCGCGGCAACGCTCCGACGACGAAACGAACTCCGGAAACTGGAGCTCCGCACGCCTGCAGCGGAGCGGAATTTCCGGAGGCGCCTGGAGGAGCGGTGAAGCGGCTTGTGCTTCGTGCTTTTGAGGACGTTCACAGACGCTTCTGTCTGCTCCTTGCAAAGAAAAAAGCCGGATGCATATCCGGCTTCGATTTCCTGTTATTACTTCAGGCCGTACTTGTTCTTGAACTTCTCTACGCGGCCGCCTCTGTTAGCAAACTTCTGCTGGCCTGTAAAGAATGGGTGGCATTCTGAGCAGATGTCTACTCTCATCTCTGCCTTATCGGAGAGAGTCATGAATGTATTCCCACATGCGCAAGTAACTTTACATTCCTTATAACCAGGATGGATTCCTTCCTTCATGTTGGTACCTCTTTCTATAATATTTTGAAACGTTTCAGCCGCCGCCATAGACGACAGCTTGTGAAGTATATCATTCAAGCCGTTCAAATACAAGGCTTTTTTGAATATATTTTCTTTTGCCCGCGTACAGGATCTGCGCGCTGGCAAATTCGCGTTAATGTGTCTTTACGGTCCTGACTTTCGACCACTGCGTATATTCTCCTTACTTCAGAGTAACGATTCATTTGTGCTCACCCTCTTTTTGCGATCCTTGCAGTTATTTTGTCTTTGCCCGGCGGCCTACCTTGAAGATCAGCAGATCAAGAATGAGCAGATAGGCTGCAGCCAGTCCGAGCGTCACGAAGCACATAGCGGCGCTCTTCGCGGCAAGTCCCACAAGTATGAGCACCGGTGCTCCGAGCAGGATGCCGAAGCTGGATCCGACCACCAGATTGTTTGCGGCCGGTGTCTCGAGCTGAGGGTCGATCTCGCGCAGAAGCAGCACGCCCGAACTTATGGTTCCTGTAAGCATGCCGTACATAGAGATGAGTCCCTCGTAGTAGTAATCGCCATAAACCGCCTTGCATACCCAGCGCAGGTGGAACCATGTAACGACTGTTCCCGCGATCACGAGCAGCACGAACGGCAGCACCAGTCCGCGAATATCTTCTATATCTATGCATCCTATTCCGGCAACGATCATGATGTCGAAAAAAGCGCCGGAGAGACGGTTGAGCAGGTAGTTATCCTGATAACGTCTCCTGATGGATCCCCTCTTTCTTAGCTTCTCGAGAATGACTCTCAGAAAAATGGCCAGAGCTGAACCGATAATGAAGTTGAAACCCCAGAGCAGTGTGTTTACCGTTCCGGCGACCCCTTCGCTTAGCTTTGCGATTCCGCCCGTAATGCCGGCAGTGACCACATATGTTGCGAGGTATACGATAACTATCATAGCGAGCTGTACACTGAGCTTGTCGATGGATTCCGCTACATCGTTGCTTTCAGCTACTCCGATGTGGTCATCACTCAGGACTGTTTTGCTGTTTATTGCAGATACGTTCAGTTCACCTCTTCCGCGCAGAAGGTTCAGGATGATTACTCCGACCAGGCATGCCACGATGTAACCTGCGGCCGCAATGGAAAGGCCGAAGCTGTGGCCTCCTTCGAAGCCCAGCGACTGATAGCTCGCACCGATGTTGTTAGCCTGGCCTGGGCCCTGTCCGAAGCCCATAGGGAGCAGCAGTCCCGCTGCCCTGAACATGTCTGGCATCACTGTAAGAGCGAGGCCTATCGTAATGATCAGCCCGGTGACGCCCTGTATCATATATGTACTGACTATTACAGCGCCTGAACGGAAACCGACCTTGCTTTCATCACCCGCTTCCCTCTGCACAGGATTCCGCAGGCTCATCGCGATAAAGCCAAGCGCGATCCCGTGATAGGTGAGGGCAGAAAGCAGGTTTTCATCAAGGTCGATAAGTCCGATTTCTTTAGCGAGCAGAAGAATAAATCCTCCGAGCACCGCAACAGGCAGCATGGTCTTTCTTATCGGCCTGACGGTCTGCCTGAGGCAGATAGCGATCAGTATCACAGAGGAAATATATCCCATCTGTATGATCACATTCCAAAGTGCATGATTGGCTGCTGAATAATCCAATTTTCACTCCTTAAGTAACAATTCCCTTGCAATAACATATTTTCTCAGATTAGTCCTGCTGCCTTTTTTTGCAACAAGCTCATAGTAGCCGCTTTCGTCGCTGAAGACGACACGTCCCGCAAGCACCATCGTCATATTGGATATGTTCTTAACATCAAATGAAAAGTCGCCTATGCTGAGAACAAACCTGTTTTCCGAAAGGCTGAGCGTCAGTTTTCCGCGCGCGGCCTCTTCATCGCTGTGCCCGTCTTTGATGCGATGAAGCACGACTCCGTCGTCGGTGAAGACAACGTCTTCACCGGCCGCGCGCCGCATCTCCTCCAGGTATTCAGCGAGTTTCTTTTTATCGAACGCTTCCCAGTCCGCAACCGTTTCAAACGGTTCAGGCGAAGCAAAGAAACCCGTATCATACATTCGCATTTTAAAACCGCAGCTGCAGCCTATGCTGTCACCCTGCGATCTCAGTGCTCCGAAAGCTCCGCAGGAAGGGCAGGTAAATACCGAACGTTCCAGCCCCTCTGCGTTACCTCCCTTTATGCATTTGTATTTTAAAGGCCCTTCCGGCCTGGACTTCTGCCACTCCCAGGTGTCAAAAGAGAGGTCTTTTGCTATAAGCTGTTCGATCTCTTCATCCGTCATTTTTTTAAGGACCTCCGGACTGTATACACCGGCCGGCCGGCCGTAAACCTTTCCTTTGCGCGTGCTGAATGACCAGCGCGGCGCCGAAAGATACGCCCCTTCAAGCAGATATGTCACCAGGGTGGCGCCGCTTCCTTTTACCAGCTTGCCCGTATAAGGCATTACCGGAAGCGGCCGGCCATTCCACGTCTGCTCGCCCTCGACAGCAAGGAAAACGGACTCGCCCTTTTTCATCCTTTTTATAGTGACCAGCGCAGTGCGGCTGCCTCTGGCTCCCTTCTGGTGCGGAATAAATGAGATGTTGCTTTCGAGGAACGGCCCCCATTTGCTTCTGAGTATGTGCTCACTCGCAATAAATGTGAGCGGTTTATTCCTGAATGCTGCTCCCACAAACAGAGGGTCGTACGCGCTGGCATGGTTGATAGCCACCAGCACCGGACCCTCTATGTCCGCAGGTTCAAAACTCTTATCGAAGGTGAAATTAAATTTGTTTCTTAACCAGACACCTAAAGCAGGCTGCACTGTATCCCAGAACCGTTTTCTCCTTCTGGCAGTTTTTTCTTTTTCTTCCTTGCTGTCATTTTTACTCATCTATGCGATATCCCTCAGATTGAGATCCTTTACCTTTCTGTACACCAGAGTGTTGATGATCAAAGAGAACAAAGCCTCAAGGCCGACTGCCACTAACCAGGCTACCGGCTGGAAGCTCTTGACGAACTCAACATCTGGCTGCTGCATGAAATTAATGGCAATTGGTGCAAACGCCGCACCGACAGCTACACCCAGCAGCAATCCTGCTCCGGTCGTTATTATCGATTCTCTCGAGAGATAACCCTTGGCCTCTTTTATCGTGAAGCCGTTGACCCTCATTATGGTGAGCTCCGTCTTCTTTCGGTTCAGATAGATATTGGCCAGATTTGTAAGTATCATGAACGATATCAGTATCGCTATTGCCGTAGTAACGATCACTATCAGGTCGTAAAGCATGGTTCCGGCCTCGAACGTCGCTATAAATGCGTCGTTTGCCTCGAACGAAATGTTGTCAGTAACCGCGATCAGTTCTTCTTCGATCTTTTTCCTGTCAGCTCCGTTCAGCCTGATAAAATAACAGTTGGCCTCGTTAGCCTTTCCGAATATAGACCTGTATGCCTCCGGCGATGCAACTACCGTCCTGCCGACGTAATTCGTAAAAGTACCGGCGATCTCAGCATCATGCTCCCTGAGAGAAGAATCGAGAATAGTGAGACTGTCGCCCACATCCATATCATAGCTCTCATGCATTCGCTTCTGTATCAGTATTCCGCTTTCAGGTATGGTGATATCCTCTCCTGACTCCGGATCCATGACTCCGTAGAACTCGCCGATCCTGTCAGTATCAGTACATATCACGGTAACGCCGTCCAGCCTGTTGTTCCATCTGTAAAGTGTTGACTCTACTGTTGCAGGCACGAATCCCGTACCGTTCTTCTCGAGTACTCTGACCAGTGCCGCTTCGTCTTCATCCGTAACATCGTCGTTCATATCCATGCGGATGTCAAATCTGTTCACATTTGATGCCTGTCTGCTCATCATGCCGCTGTATGCGTACTTCATGGTTATACCGAGACCGATCAGCATGCAGCTGAAAGCTATGATTGCTATGGTAACAATGACACGGGCCTTGTCCTGCACCATGTTGCGGATTATGAGCTTTGAGTAGAGTGAACCGCTCTTCGATGAAGAATTCTTTTTCTCCTTCTTTTCTTTTTTATTCTTTTTAAGTACTGCTCCCTTCATGAGCATTGAAGCCGGGCTTCTCAGTATGTCATTGCACGCGATCACAGTTGCTGCCACGGTAACAGCGACGATGATCAGTGTAAAGAGCAGGGTAGCTCCCGGCGTAATTATGCTTTTTGCAACGCCTATCGGATACAGGCCTGACTGCGCATATTTCTTTTGTATGAAGCCGGACAGGATGTACGCTCCAAGTATAGCAAGTATGCTGCCCACGATCGCAGACGAGACGCCAAAGATCATGTATTTACCCAGGACTTCACCTTTGTGGAATCCGAAGGCCTTAGCCGTACCTACCATGGTCTTCTGCTCGTCTATTATTATCACCAGAGTGGAGAAGCAGACTATCGCTGTTATGATCGTAAACAGTATGCCGAATATAACGCCCATAACGGAAACCGCATCGATATTCGTGTTTATATCAAGATAGCCGGCGTTGCTCATGCGGTCGAGCACTACCCAGTCACACTGTTCTATGCTGTCCGCTTCGGCTCTTGCCTCGGCAAGTTTCTCCTCAGCAAGCTCTCTGTTCTCCGCAAGCAAATCGACTGCTTCTTCGAGTTTGGTCTCATATCTGGCCTTCTGTGCGAAGTAATCATCCCAGCCGGCCTTTATCTTTCTTTCACTCTTTGCTTTTTCGGCGGCGAACTTAGCCTTGCCTTCCCTTAGCTCCTTTTTCTTCTGCTTTAACAGCTTTTCTCCGTCTTTTATCTTCTTTTCATATTTGGCGATCGTCTTTTCGCCTTTTTCTATGTCGGCCTCATAACCTTTGAGCTCTTTTTTTGCGGCTGCGATCTTTTTTTCGCCATCCTTTATCGTCTGCTCCAGCTCAGCGAGCTTTGCTTCCGCTTTCTGCAGACTTTCTGCCATGATCATGACACTCTCGATGGCGGCGGCAAGCGGCTCTCTCATGTTCTGATAATATTCGATCCCGCCGGTTTCCTTCATCTTTGTTGCGTCTTCAATGAAGTTATCGTACCCGTAAGCATTGACCGTTTCGAGATTCTTTTTCAGATTTTTATCTGTGTATTCCTGCATCATCTCCACGGCAGCAGGCGCGTCAGGATCTGCAGCAGCATCGAAGATCGTTTTTATTACTTCCTTGTTTTCCAGAAGCAGGCTTCCCAGTTCCTTTATTTTTTCCTCTTTACCCTGTTCATCCTCATCATCTTCTATCTGCTTATCGATATCTTCTGTCAGAGTCTTGATCTTTTTAACTGTTTCGTATGTAAGCTTTATCTGTTCTTCGCCGCCTAACATCTCCTTTGTAGTTTTGACAGCAGCTTTTCCATCAGCAAGCTTTTCTTTACCTTCCTTTAGCTCCTTTTCTTTCTTTTCTAATTCTTTTTTACCTTTTTTGACCTCGGCTTTTGCATCAGCGAGTTCCTTTTTCTTTTCATTCAGCTCCTTTTTTCCTTTTTCGAGCTCCTTTTCCTTTTCGGCTAAAGTCCTGTCACTGTCTTTGAAAAGCTTCTCATACTTTGCTGTTTCCTTATCCAGTTTCTTCTGTGCATCATTCAGCTTCTTCCTGCCGTCGGCAAGCCTTGAGCTGAGCTCAGCTTCACTGGCATCAATCTCGTCCTGAGCGTCTTTGAGCCTTGCTTCGGCTTTTTCCCACTCTTCATCTATATAATCATTGGCTTTGTCCCTGACCTCCTGCGTCCTGTCTTCCTCGAGTTCTTCCGTCAGGTCTTCCAGGGATAACCTCTTATCTTCAATCTTTTCGAAATAATCATCACTGAATATATTCGTCTTTTCAGGCTGTTCAGTTGTAACAAATACACGGGTATATAGTCCCTCGGTCACTTCAGTATTGAAAGCGGAAAGAGGAAGGGAGACGGTGTTGGTCGACTTGCGTCTTAGAAAATCCGGGTGAGACATCAGTCCGGTTATAGTAAATTCCTTAGAGTAGAGTGCAGGCTTATTGCCTTCATCTTTTTCTTCAGAATCTTCCCGGTCTTTTTCTTCGTCATCAGCATCTTCCATTTCAAGGTCCATGTCTTCAGTCTGATCAGCCAGACTCGAAAGACCGGTAAGAGAGATGCTCAGCCTGTCACCGACCTTGATGCCTTCTACCTCCGCAAAGTCTTCTCCGATCATGCACTCGTTCTTCCCCACAGGGAGCTTTCCCTCTATAACTTCAGGCACACTGATGTTTTCGGTCAGAGAGATGATGGTCGCATTTCTTTTATTCCCACGGAAGGATACCGATCCGTCTGCCTGTATCACCCCTTCTGCATCCGTTACGCTGTCATAAGCTTTGATCTTCTCGAGGTTCGCATCGCTTATGCCATATGAGGAGGCCAGGTCGAAGACCTTAAAATTGTGTGCATCATAATAATCTGACGCCTGCTTCTCAAGGCCGGCGTTCATGTAGCGGGTGGTAAAAAGCCCGCCTAATCCGAGCATTATAACAAGGCATATCGACAGATATGACACTATGCGCTTACGGATATTCCTGACTGCGTCTTTTTTCTGGGTTTTCTTCATTTTAATATGCATTACCAGACGAGGTCTGTTGCTTTCAGCGGTTTCAGATTAACTCTTATGCTCGAGATCTTTCCGTCACGCAGCCTCACGACCCTGTTTGCCATTTTGGCGATCTCAGGGTTATGCGTAACCATCAGAACGGTGGTCTTGTTTTCTTTGGATATCTTTTCTATTACGCTCAGCACCTTTATCGAAGTATCGTAGTCAAGCGCAGCAGTAGGCTCGTCAGCCAGAATTATCTTAGGGCTCTTGACCAGTGCCCTTGCGATGGATATCCTCTGCATCTGTCCTCCTGAAAGGGCAGCCGGCATGCTTTCTGCCTTTGCCTCAAGGCCTACCAGCCTGAGAGCCTCCATTGAGTCCATTGCCTTTTCGCTTATCTCGGCGATGAACTCAATGTTCTCATAAGCATTGAGATTAGGCATCAGGTTGTAGGCCTGGAATATGAAGCCGACGTATTTTCTGCGGTATTCCGTAAGTTCCTCTTCCGTCGGGCTGGACATATCCTTACCTTCGACCAGGACCTCTCCTTTTGTCATCCTGTCCATTCCGCCGATTATGTTTAGAAGAGTACTCTTGCCGCAGCCGCTCTCGCCCAGTACTACAACGAGCTCGCCTGGATATATGTCAAGATCGACGCCTTTAAGAATCTGCCGCATCTCTTCTCCGCTCATGAACTCCTTCATGACTCCGCGGACGCGGACTATCGGTTCACGGTCCTCGAAAGGCCTGAAGGTAAACCCCTTGTCTTCTATGTCGAGAGCCAGCAGCGAACAGCACTGCTCGCACAAGGTCATCTCATCTTCCGTGTATTCAGATTTCTTGTCTGTAAGCAGCAGGCAGCCAACCGTATGCTTCGGGGTCTTGATAGGCACGCACATCAAATTCTTACCGCTCAGAGCAGGACTGTCCACTCCGGCCAGCTTCATATTCTGTACATCAGATGCCTTGTGCCTCTCACCTGTGCCGGACTCAACAACGCGGCCTACAAGTCCTTCTCCGCGTCCCGCGCTTTCGCCGGTAGCATCATACGTGTCGTAGACATTGGTGGCTATCGTTCTGCCGCTCTGCTCGTCGAGCATCCAGATCGAGCCTTTGCCGCTTTGGGTGCCTCTGCAGAACAGATCAAGGCAGCGCGAAAGCGCTTCCTCTAGCTGATTCGCGTCACGGAGTTGATCCATGACCTGCCATAAGATTTGAACATGTAGCGTATCCATATCGGTCTCCGTTTTTTTGAGTATATATACATAGTCATTCTATCACCAATGAGGATAAGAGGGAAAGCAGAAGAAAGATAAAACCGCAGTCTATTCATACATACTAAGAAATAAGAGAAAAGAAAAAACACATCCCCGCGTCAAACGCGGGGTTGTTCTTTTTACGGGCATAGCCCTTACACTCCTCGCGTGACACGTACAACGTGTAAGTCGATCTGCCAACTGCGTGTGCTGTCAGTTATTTCTTCTTTTTCCTGAACGT
>JAFRKO010000029.1 GCA_017431685.1 Mogibacterium sp. | reverse complement strand
TTCCCTGTCCGCCTACTCCTACCAGGAGGATATTCTTTACTTCACTCATTATCTTGTCACCTCCTCAATAGCCTTGAATGGGCAAACCTGCTTGCAGACTGTGCATCCGTTGCAGCTTGTCTTGTCGATGACTACCTTCTCTTTTGTATTGATCAGAGCAGGGCATCCTGTCTTTACGCACATCTTGCAGTTTTTGCACTTATCCTGATCGATCACGCACTGTGTCTTATGCAGTGTCGGAAACTCATCGATATCCTGCTGGCTGAACTTCTTGAGCACGCATGGCCATCTTGTGATGAGCACACACGGTTCATCCTTCGGCAGAAGCTCGTCGAGTGCAGCATTGACTTCATCGAGGTGGTTCGGATTGACCGTAATGATGTTCTCTTCCTTAACTCCAATAGCTTTGCAGAGTGCAGGGATATCTACCTCAGGAGCTTCCTTGCCCATAAGTGTGTATCCTGTTCCAGGGTTCTGCTGGTGGCCGGTCATTCCGGTGATGCGGTTGTCGAGGATGATCGACAGGTTGTGTCCGCTGTTATATACAGCATCCATCAGCGAATTGACGCCTGTGTGGAAGAATGTGGAGTCTCCGATTACAGAAACAACCTTTGTCGTCTTGCCCGCGTCCTTTAGAGCGATTGATGCGCCATGTCCCTGTGAAATCGAAGCTCCCATGCAGATAGTGGTATGTACAGCATTGAGCGGAGGTGCCATACCAAGTGTGTAGCAACCGATATCTCCTGTGATCATGATGCCTTTTCTCTTGGAAAGCGCATAGAACAGTCCTCTGTGAGGGCAGCCAGCGCAGAGTGCCGGAGGTCTGACTACAGTCTTCATGTCTGTAGTATAAGTTTCCGGCTCTATTCCGAGGAAAGCCTTTCTTACGATGTCTGTGTTGAGTTCATCATACTTTGGAATAAGCTCTTTGCCTGTGCACTCGATACCGAGGGTCTTTACGAACTCTTCGATATACGGGTCCATCTCCTCAACAATATAAACCTTGTCTACCTTGCTGCAGAAATCTTTGATCAGCTTGTCAGGCATAGGGAAAGTGAGACCCAGTTTCAGATAAGAAGCGTTCTCACCGAATGTTTCCTTTGCGTACTGATAGGAAATACCTGATGTAATAACGCCGATCTTTGTGTCGAACATCTCGACTCTGTTGAACTCACAATCATTAGCAAATTCTCTGGCTGCAGCGACCCTGTCTTCGAGTGTGGCCCTCAGAACCTTGGCGTTAGCCGGAGCCGTTACATACTTCTTGATCTTAGGCTCATAATCAGGAACCTCAGCCTCTTCTCTGTCTCCAAGTTCTACGAGGCCTTTGGAATGGCATGTTCTGGTAGTTACATGGAAAAGTACCGGCATGTCGAATCTCTCGGACAGCGCGAATGCCTTCTTCATAAAATCCTTGGATTCTTGGCTGTCGGACGGCTCGAGCATAAGCAGTCTTGCTGCCTTGGCCTGATTTCTGTTGTCCTGCTCGTTCTGTGAACTGTGCTGACCCGGATCGTCTGCCACTACCATTACGAAGCCGCCGGTAACACCGGTGTATGCGAATGTGTAGATAGGGTCTGCCGCTACGTTCATTCCAACGTGCTTCATTGCACAGAATGATCTCGCACCTGCAATGGACGCTCCGATTGCCGCCTCTGTAGCTACCTTCTCATTAGGTGCCCACTCGGAGTAGCACTCTGCTCCATACTGAGGCATGTTTTCGAGGATCTCGGTGCTCGGTGTTCCCGGATATGCCGAAGCGAATCTCGCGCCGCCTTCCCATGCTCCGCGAGCGGTTGCTTCGTTACCGGACATGATAACTTTCATAAAGCATTTCCTCCCTTTTACATAATTCAGGTATCGCCGCTGCGGCGATACCGTTATTTATCGTTTAATGCCCTTACGCCATCATTAGCTTCTATTTATATATAGAAGAAAAACAATACTTTGCATCGATAATTATACAACTGTTAACCGGCGCTTTCAATCTCGCGCTTTGCACTAAAAAGAAGCAAGGGTTCTCACCCCTGCTTCTGCCGTTTTTCTATTTGGATTGATAATCTACACACTGCTGGCGATCCAGGAAAAAGTGGATGCCGGGCGATGAATCCTTCCAGCGATCCATCTGGAAACCGTTAGCAGGCTCCAGCCACTTGCCGACCTCATAGTAGAAGTCCGGATCCACGGTCGACTGTGCCCATGTGTAATTCTCCGTTTCGTCAATACTGGTTATTTTGAGGACCTTCACCTTTGACACCCTGCCTGTCTCCATCGTTGCCATGCACCGGTGTGCATCCCTCGGTACCAGCATCATTACCACACGCAGGTCCGTGCAGCATTTCCACGCTATAAAAGCCTCGCCCTCTTCAGGACAGCGCATCTTATACCATTGAGTATCATCGTCAGTAATGACCTTATCCTGATTGAGCGCGTCTTCAAGCACTGAAGAATATATGTTGGCCCCTCTCAGATCTATGCCTGTCATATCCTGAAATCTGAAGCTGCAACCGCGCGCCTTGCATCCGCAGAGTTTCATGCCGGTAAGGTCATTATTATAGAAGGCAACATTATCCATCCCGGAGCCGCTGAAATCAGTTTGATGCAGATTACAGCCATCAAAAGTAGCACGTCTGAAATCTATTCCGGTAAGATCACGGCCGGCCAGATCGACCCCCTTTATTATACAATGGCGCATGTCAGGCATGGCGCCGGACGCAGCATCGCGCATCCTGTTCAGCTCTGTATCAAAAGCCTCCACAGATCCGATACGCCGTTTTTCGCTTTCAGGAACCGGCCTGTATTCCTCATTCTCTTTTACAAAATCCATTTCGCTTGAAGTGAAATTCATGTTTATTCCCTTTCACGCCTGAAAAATCTATATCTGAATTTTACCACATCTTATTGCAAAGGAGTTTTACGTTTTGTTCGGCACAAAAGAACGATAAGGATATAAAAAGTTCTGCATGAAATGCCTTATACCGGGTTTTCATGCAGAACTATTATTAAAAACTCTTTTTCAGCTTTACCTATTCAACAGCTGCGCGGTTTATATTTGCGGTTTCAGGTACTCTGTACGAACCCTCTCTGCTTCTGAGGAAGAAGAGCACTCCGAGGAGCAGAACGACTCCTACGATCAGAGGAATAATCGGACTGCTGGTGTAACCGGCAATAACATATGATACAGCAGATACTACTGCAACTGTAGTTGCATATGGGAGCTGGGTTGATACGTGAGATACGTGATTACAGTTTGCTCCCGCGGATGCCATGATCGTTGTATCCGAGATAGGCGAGCAGTGGTCACCGTATACAGCACCTGCCATGCAGGCAGCAATGATCGGTGTGGACAGCTCAGGATGCGAAGTTGTAATAGCAAGTCCGAGCGGGATCAGGATACCGAATGTTCCCCATGATGTACCGGATGCAAAGGCAAGTACACATGCGATCAGGAAGAGTGCCGCAGGGATAACTCCTACCGCAGCTCCGCTCATTCCCTCTACAAGTCCGCTTACATAATCTGCAAGGCCAAGGCTGTCTGTCATCGCTTTGAGCGACCATGCCAGGGTCAGAACCAGAATAGGCGGTACCATAGCCTGCATGCCTTCAGGTATGCAGCTCATGCATTCGCTGAAGCTGATCGTTCTTCTGATAGTGTAGTATGCGATTATGATGACAAGAGCTACGAGAGCGCCCATTGAAAGTCCTACAGAAGCATCAGAGTCCGAGAAGGCAGTTACGAAGCCTGCTCCGTCAAAGAATCCGCCTGTGTAGACCATTCCGAGCACGCAGCTTACTACCAGTACTACTACAGGGAATATGAGGTCAAGCACGGTGCCCTTATCGCTTCCGGCATCTGCAGCATCTGCAGCAGCTGCATTAGCGTCTTCGACAGTAAAGAGATCTCCGTTTTCGATCGCATTTCTCTCATACTGAGTCATGTTTGCATAGTCGAATTTCATGAAGATGAGAGCAAACATCATCACAAGAGTAAAGAGTGCATAGAAGTTATATGGTATGCATCTTATGAAAAGCGAGATGCCCTCTCCTTCGCCTGCAAAGCTCGATACTGCAGCAGCCCATGAAGACACAGGAGCGATGATGCAGACAGGAGCAGCAGTCGCATCAATGATGTAAGCAAGCTTAGCTCTCGAAACTTTGAACTCGTCTGTTACAGGCTTCATGACGCTGCCGACTGTGAGGCAGTTGAAATAGTCGTCTACAAAAATCACGATACCCAGAAGAACCGTAGCAATCTCTGCTGCCACGCGGGTCCTGACGCGTCTCAGAGCCCAGGCTCCGAACGCCTTGGAACCTCCTGAAAGATTCATAAGAGCTACTATGATTCCAAGAATGACCAGGAAAACAAGAATTCCTACATTCCAGCCGTCTGAAAGAGATGCAATGATTCCATCCTGCAGAACGTGGTTTACTATACCGTCGAAGTCAGCGCCGGCATAAAGAACTGCGCCTACGACAACGCCCAGGAAGAGCGAGCTGTAAACCTCTTTTGTGATAAGAGCCAGTACAATAGCTATAAGTGGCGGCATAACCGCCCATGCGGTTGCATAAAGAGCAGGTGTGTCCATAATAAGTTACCTCCATATAATGAAAATGATCCATGAATAACGCTTGAAACG
Source organism: Mogibacterium sp. (assembly GCA_017431685.1). Classification (GTDB taxonomy): domain Bacteria; phylum Bacillota; class Clostridia; order Peptostreptococcales; family Anaerovoracaceae; genus Crickella. Next base: position 20,132 of record JAFRKO010000029.1, on the reverse strand, counting down.
AAACTGCCATGGATCAGGTAACTTGCATATTTATTTACCGCCTACCATGATAGCGCTCCACTTTCGTGACAGTCCGGCGCATCTTATTGCACCGTCCCAGCCTGCCGGTTTTGGGATTCCGGTAAGCTTCGGCGGATCATCCTTTCACGGCCGCGAGCCCCTCGCGTGTTTGACCGTTACTATTAATCTCCGCGACCTCTATCGGGTCAGGTGTTATTCACTTGTCGATGCTGTACATAATAAGGATTTGGAGGCTGATTGTCAACGTTTTTTGTGGTTTTATACAAAAACAACACAAGCCCCGGTGTTTTCCGGAGTTTGTGCGAAGGGCGTGCCCTTGGAGGAAAGTTTATGAAGTAGGAGAAATTATATGCTTTTATCGCAGTCCCTTTTGTTTGGCTTGCTGCTTTGTTGTTCCTGTTTTGTAACTACATGATAACATGCATATCGTCATTTTAACCGTCATTTTAATATAAGTATGTGACTTTTTAAAATTAATTTTGACGCTATACATAAAAAAACAGGCCGACAGCATTTACGCCATCAGCCTGAAAGCTTTATATCTATTCTGTGACCGGACCGAGTGAGCGTATCACCCTTGCCGCTATAGGAGCTGCAACTTCGGATCCAAAGCCCCCTTCCTTGACCCATACAACAAAGGCATACGGCGCGTCTTCATCAGCTGTGAAGCCGACAAACCATGCGTCCGGGTTCCACGAACCGACCTCTGCCGTGCCGGACTTGGCATACATGTCCATGCCCTCGAAGTTCCACTCGCCGTAGTTCTCAACTACATTGTTCTTCATCATTTCCTTGAGCTCTGCCGCTGTATCGCTGTCTATATATCTGCCAAGGCTTTTGCCCCCGGCCAGTTCCTTGATGAATGTGGCACTCTTGATGAGAGTCGGCTGCACCGGCTCCCCGCCATTGGCGATCGCTCCCATGTATACCATCATCGCGCATGGATTCACAAGGTCGTCAGCCTGACCGATACCCGCCCAGCTCAGCTTCACATCATCTTTTTTCGGGAAGTCGAATGATCCGGCCGCAGTTTCAATACCATCGATCTGTACCGGTTTGGTAAGTCCGGCCTTCTCAGCATATTTTGCCATTGTCTTCGCTCCCACTTTGCGTGTAAGAGCTCCGAACGCTCCGTTGCACGATTGCGCAAGCGCCCCTCTGAAGTCCACCTCACCATGTGCGGTAACATCTGTCAGCTTGTCATCATCGCCCTCTCCGAGCTGATTAACTCCATCACATTCGAAAGTAAATGAATTCCTGTCAGATATGTTATCAATCACAGCTGCAGCCGTGACAAGCTTAAATGTTGAACCCGGTGTAAGCAGTCCGTCGAGGAAGTTATTGAAGAAATATGAGTTCTCATCATCTGCAGAAGCTTCAGGCTCGTAAGCCGGATCGAATGTCGGTGTGCTCACCATGCAGACTATCTCTCCGGTTTTCCAGTTATAAACGCCAACAGCGCCCGTACGGCCCGCAAGCGCTTCATATGCTGTGCGGTTGGCATTCGCATCTATGGTCAGAGCTATCTTTTTTCCATTCGCTGTCGCATCGTAAGTGCCGTTCAGTATGTCGTAACCGATTAACTGACTTCTGAATATTGAGATCGCGCCATCAGATATGTTTCCGTAAGGATCGCCTACCGCATGCACGGTAGCCACTCTGGTCTCATAATCGCCGCTGTAATACGGTCCGTCAGGCGTGCACTGCAGAAGTTCTTCACCATAGCGGTCAGTTATGGTACCGCGGTTGATCACGCCGTCTGTATATATCTGTGTGTTTCCATAGAAGGTTGCCCACTGTCCTCCGAACTTGACAAATCTGTATCCGAACAGACCAGTTCCTGCCAGCAGCAAAAGAACCAGCATGAGGCATATCCATGCTCTTCTTTCCTGTTTACGCATGGTTATTCCTCCTTTCTCACCGCAAGGCTTGCGTCACGCCGCATATCCGCGGCTTTGAAATAAGCAAGCATCGCCCATGAAGTCATAAGGCTCGTACCGCCTGTCGATACAAACGGGAAAGTGACGCCTGTAAGCGGAAAGAGATCTATCGCGCCAAATACATTGAGCATAGTCTGAACCAGAAACATCGTTGCTGCGCTGCACGCGAGTATAGTGTAGATGGTAGATCTTCCGGCAACAATGTGCATCACAGCAAACACCGAAAGCGTAGCGATGCAGAGCACCGCCAGAATAGCTATAATAAAGCCCCACTCTTCCATCACAAAGCCGAACACAAGATCGGTGTTAGAGGCTCCGACATATTTGAGCGAGCCATTACCCGCACCAAGGCCAAGCATGCCTCCTCCGGCACCGAATGACATGGTACGTGTCTGCTGATATCCGAGATCGTCCATGAATTCCGGCTCCCAGACGTGTCCCCAGGCATCGAATCTGGATGCTATATATGGTTTGAATTTGAGCACAATAAGGCCCATAGCGCCGGCTGCTGCTCCCGTCAGAATGAAGCGCGAGAAGTCACCGCTTCTGAGGAACGAAACCACCAGATATGTAGCAAAGAATATGAGGGCTGTTCCAAAATCACTCATCATGGCCAGGCAGCCAAGGCAGAAGAGCGAGAACGCCGCATACACGATGGTGTTCCTTTTTTCATAAAGCTCTTCAAGTGTACCCGCGCCTATAACGATGAAAGCCAGCTTAACAATCTCGGATGGCTGAATCGACCCGCTCTCTCCTATTTTGATCCAGTTTGTTGCTCCGTATTTTGCAGTACCGAATACGAGGTTTATGATCAGAGCAACGACCGACAGACCTATCAGCACAGATTTTATCTTACGCAGCCTGCTTATATCGCGCATATATATGCACATAAAAATCATCAGAGAAAGACCCAGCAATATCGCAAACAGCTCTTTTATAACTGCTCCCGGGTCGGATGATGCAGTGACCGCAAGATTGATCGTCGAAAGGAAGAATGCTATCATCTCCATTTCGAAGCCGCGTCTTCCCAGCGAATTAAAGACCATGACATATGCCCACATCACAGCAGAAAGCACTACTATGCTGATGAGCGCAGAAGCCTTTATCTCAGCTCCCATGCTCAGCACCAGCTGTACTATTGTCATAAGCTGGAATGCCGTGATAGCAAGCAGTATCTTCCATGGAGCGACCGGCTCTTTATCGAGGCGGCGCATGTATCTGTTGTTGCGGGTCTCCTCAATACTTGGCGGAGTTATAGTGGACTTGGTGCCTCCCATTTCGATCACATCGCCCGGATTGATCGTATACCGTTTATCCGGATCAAGCTTAAATCCATTGACCATGGTCCCGCTGCCGGACCCGAGGTCTTTGATCATCCATTTGTCTTCGGACCGCCGCACAAGAAGCGCGTGGTTATTGGAGATGGTTCTGAGGGGTATTCTGATGTCGGTCGATTTCGACCTTCCTATCACATTCTCCCAATGAGTTATCGGATAGCCGCCGCCGTCCTCCACCATGAAGTATCCCCAGATCTCAGGGGTTGCCCTTGTGGAAAGAAGCGACACGATAGAAATAAGAAGAATGTATGCGGCAAGCACCACAAATATCCACCGGAAAGCGGTGGTAATATGTATCGCAAGCTCAGGATTGTTCCCTGAGAAATTAAGGATTTCATTGATAAGTGTTTCTATGGCTGTTCTCCTATATAGACAATTATCCAATCGTACACATTAATTATACGAAACAAAAGTGTATATTTCCTGAACCTTAAAAAATATACAACTTTCAGGCAATACAAATGGAGGTGCATCTGATCGTGCGCAGAGCACGGATTTATACACCTCCACTTTATTTCTTTTTCAGAAGAAAACTTTATTTCCAGGAACTCTTTAAACCTACGATGCTGTTGAATACTTTTTCATCGTCTGTTGTCAGCTGTGAATCCGCGATGTAATAGCCTTTGCGGAAGAACTGGAATCTTTCGCCCGGCTTGACATCCTTAACTGACGGTTCTGCATAGCCCCATGTATCGACCAGAGATTCAGGATCGAACTCCTGCTCGCCTGTTTCTTCGTTCTCTTTCATGAGATAGCCGTACTCTCTGATTCTGATTTTTACAGCAGTACTTGCCTCCACAAAGTGGATAGTACCCTTCACCTTGCGTCCTTCAAATCCGCTTCCGCTGTGTGTCTCCGGATCATAAGTGCAGTGGAGAGCCACGATATTGCCATCAGCGTCCTTCTCAACCTCATTGCATTTAATGAAATAAGCGCCTTTGAACCTTACCTCGTTGCCCGGGAAGAGCCTGAAGTATTTCTTCACAGGGAATTCCATGAAGTCATCTCCGTCTACCCACAGCTCTCTGCCGAACGGGATCTCACGAGTTCCCATTTCAGGCACCTTGGAGTTGTTTTCTACTGTGCACATCTCGATCTTGTCTTCCGGATAGTTGTCGATGATCACCTTGACAGGATTCTTTACGACATTGATTGCCGGCACCTTGAGCTGCAGATCTTCTCTGACGCACTGCTCGAGCTGAGCGATATCGATCATGGTGTCTGCCTTTGTAACTCCGATATCGTTACAGAACTTGCGGATCGCTTCAGGTGTATATCCTCTGCGGCGGATACCTGCAAGAGTGCAGAGTCTCGGATCGTCCCAGCCGTCTACCTTACCTTCTTCTACGAGTCTGCGGATGAATCTTTTGCTCATCAGCATCGTAGTAATATTCAGAGGAGCAAACTCGATCTGGCGCGGAGGATTCGGCCACCAGCCTACTTCATTGACCACCCAGTCATAGAGAGGTCTGTGATCTTCGAATTCGAGCGTGCAGATGGAGTGTGTGATTCCCTCGATAGCATCCTCAATAGGATGAGCGAAATCGTACATAGGATAGACACACCACTTGTCACCTGTGTTGTGGTGGGATGCATGTACCACCCTGTAGATGACAGGGTCTCTCATATTGATGTTAGGGCTAGCCATGTCGATCTTAGCTCTGAGGCAAATCTCTCCGTCAGCGAACTCGCCTGCTCTCATCCTTTCAAAGAGATCAAGATTCTCCTCTACAGGTCTGTTTCTGTAAGGACTTTCCTTGCCCGGCTTTGTAAGTGTGCCCCTGTATTCACGAATCTGGTCCGGAGTGAGTTCGCACACAAACGCCTTGCCCTGCTTGATGAGCTCTACCGCGGCATCATACATCGTATCAAAATAGTCCGAAGCCCAGAGCTTTTCATCCCATTGGAATCCCAGCCAGTTTACGTCTGCTTCAATCGACTTTACGAATTCGATGTCTTCTTTGGTAGGGTTCGTGTCGTCATATCTGAGATTGCAGCGGCCGCCATACTTTAACGCTGTGCCGAAATTGAGACAGAGCGACTTGGCGTGCCCGATATGCAGGTAGCCGTTTGGTTCCGGCGGGAACCTCGTAACGATTGTTTTGTGCTTTCCGCTGGCGAGATCCGCGTTAATGATGTCGTGGATGAAATTGCCCGCCATATCTTTATATTCTTCTGCTGTTGCAAATGCCATGTAATTACCTCCGGATCATTGTCCCAAAAATTCTTACATATTATATCACACCAGACACAAAACTTGGACAATATAATGATATAATTATTAGGCAGGTCTAATCCGTACCGTCATACGCGCTTTCACAGCTTCTGAAAGCGCTCTCTGGTGCATTTCACCCCACTAAAAAAGCAATAACAATTGGAGGTCTGTTTTGGAAAAATATCCTATATATACGGAAATAAACAACTGCCGCGACTGCTATCGCTGCGTAAGGCACTGCCCGGTAAAGGCGATCCAGATCAAAGACGCGCACGCAGTGATCATATATGACCGCTGCACATTCTGCGGCACCTGCGTAAACGAGTGCCCAAACTCAGTAAAAGTCATAAGAAACGACACAGACAGAGTAAGGATGGCATTCCTGTCGAAACGCAAAGTAATAGTGTCTCTTGCCCCTTCATACGTTTCAGAGTTCAGAGGTTATGAAGATAATTTCGTCAGGGCTTTATACAGACTTGGCTTCCACGCTGTCTCCGAGACCGCGATAGGAGCTGCTCTGGTATCGCAGGCTCTCGACATCTATATGGAAAAACACGGAAGCGCGCCGTTTATATCGACTGCCTGCCCTTCCGTTGTCCAGCTTGTAAGAAAATACTTTCCGAAGGATATAAAAGCCCTTGCCCCGGTACCGAGCCCTCTGCAGACACACAGCGCTTACCTGCGCAAGCTGTATGGAAACGACATAGTAATAGTATTCATCGGACCTTGCATTGCAAAGAAAGTAGAGGCTGATGAGCATCCGGGATATCCTGACATCTCTCTGACATTCAGAGAAGTGCGCGAGTGGCTGGCCGAGGAGAACATCGATCTCGAAAACATCGATACCGGAATTCCTATCGACTTTGTACCCGCGAAAGCCGGCAAGGCAGCGATATACCCGATCGAAAACGGTCAGATCGAAACTTCTAAGATCTGGGAAGGCCGTTTCGTAGAACAGTCCGCGCTTTCAGTATCGGGTGTCACAAGAGTCATGTCTTCGCTCATGGGCACTCATACAAACGACTTTCTGGAAGCGCTTAACTGCGACGGCGGATGTATCAGCGGTCCGGGCACCTCTCACGATGACTCAGCTGTTGTACGCAAAAAGGCCGTTGCGTCATACGTATTAGAGCGTATGAACGAGCCTGATGTTTTTGATGGTGACGAAGAGTTTGCAAGAGAAGTATACGAAAAAGGCTATGGTATACTTGGCGCTGACTTCCCCGCTCCTACAGGTCTTTCCTCATCCGATTATTCCGAAGAAGAAGTCCGCGGCGCTCTCGCCAGACTTGGCAAGACAAAGCCTGAAGACGAACTCAACTGCGGCGGCTGCGGCTATCCTACATGCCGTGACATGGCGAAAGCACTGCTTGCAGGCCTTGCCGAAACTGAGATGTGCGTCACAAAGATGCGTAAAGACGCGGAGACAAAGGTCGACATCCTTCTCTCTACGATACCTCACGGCGTAGTCATCGTAGACAGTGATCTCGCCATCGCGGAATGCAACAAACGCTTCATTAAGATATTCGAGGATTATCCTGATGAATTCCTCGATTCAGAAGGTCTCAGATCGTTCCACGGATATCCGGTATCGGCATTCGTTCCGTTTGAAGAAAAGTTCCGCGAACAGTTCTATATGAACAAGCCTCAGCAATACAGATTCCGTCATGGCGGAAAAATCTACAGGATCACATTCTTCCTCGTGGAAAACAAAGCTCTGCTCGGAGCTATGTTCGAGGATATAACGACCCCTTCGGTAAGAAGAGAAGCCGTCATAGAGAAGGCCGAGGAAGTCATCAGAAAGTCAATGACATCAGTGCAGCAGATAGCTGCTCTCCTCGGAGACAACGCTGCAGAGACAGAGATTATGCTCAACTCTATCATCGAGGAATTCAATGTTAACAACAGCGAAGCAGGAGAAGATGGTCTGATGGCTGAAGGAGGCGGTGAGATTTAGTATGAACGATTTATGTATCGATATCGATTATTCACAGCTTTTCAAGCATGGTCAGAACATCGGCGGAGATGTCTACTACATTGACAGGAACGAAAACAGCAACGTAATGACTGTTATCCTATCTGATGGTCTCGGAAGCGGTGTAAGAGCCAATGTGCTGGCATCCCTGACATCCCACATGGCAAGCAAGCTGTCTCTTTCTCCGATGGACCTTGAAAAGTCTGCGGAAGTAATCATGGACACCCTTCCGATTGACAGCGTGAAGGGCATCAGCTATTCAACATTCACTATTGCGAGAATAATCTTCTCTGATGACAAAACCTTTGTACGCGTGGAGCTGGCTGAGTATGACAACCCCGACAGTCTCAGATTCATTGGAAGTGAGCCCGTGGAATGGGACAAGACGGCAATAAGGCTGAAGAGAAAAGCAGCCATCAAGGAAGAAATCGTTTACTCATCAACTTTTGAGCTGAAGGAAGGCGACAGACTGGTATTCTTCAGCGACGGAGTAGCACAGTCCGGCATTGCGCTCGGTCCTACACAGGAGCCAAGGGAAGATCCTGCATATACAGTATTCAGATCGCACAGAAGGCCTGTTCAGTCACTGCCTTCCGTGGTGAAATCGAAGGGTTGGGGAATGGATAACGCGTCCGCCTTTATTCAGAAAAAGCTGGCAAATAATCCGGACATATCTTCCAGGCAGCTTGCGCGCGCAATTGTTACCGAAGCAAATAAAAACGACGGATACAAACCTAACGATGACATCACCTGCTGCGTCATCGGTGTCAAAAAACCGCGCCGCACGCTCATAGTGACAGGCGCTCCACGCAGCCGTGAATCTGACAAGAAATTAGGCGAGCGTATAAAGAACTTTGATGGTCAGGTCATCGTCTGCGGAGGTACAACAGCAAAAATCGTTGCACGTGAACTCGGTAAGGATGTCAAAGCCGACAAGTCCCCTGCGGGAAACCTTCCTCCGGCAAGCAAGATCGAAGGGATCGATCTTGTCACCGAGGGCATGCTCACGCTTTCTGAGGTAGCAAAAAGACTGTCCAGCGGTATTTTGCTCAAACATATGAGTGAAGACGCTGCAAAGCGCATGATTGCATTGCTCAGGGAGACCGATCAGGTAGAAATCATCGTAGGCACAAAAATAAACGATGACGTTGATGATCCGTCTATGGCAGCAAAGATCGGTCTGAGATTCCCTACTGTCGATGAGATAAGAAGAGCTCTGATAAAGAATTACTTTAAAGAATGTGAAGTATCCTATCTATAGCAAAGAAGAGCGCCGGCTTCTGAGCCGGCGCATTCTTTTTTGAGTGTGTATAGTTTTATCAGATATCGGTTCTGGCAAGTATCTGTGCCGGTGTCTTACGCATAGTTGTGAAGACAGGTATCAGGCCTGCGACAAGGTTGAACGCCAGTATGATGCCAAAAGTGATTGCAGCTACCAGCGGAGTCAGCATGTACAGCCCTTCTATGTAATAAGTGATCTTTACCACCTGCATAAGCAAAAAGTACATCAGTGCAATTCCCGGAACGGCAGTGATAAACGTTATAACGAGGATCTCGCCTGTGAACATCCTGTAAATATCCTTTTTCTTGAGTCCGATCGCCCTCAGAGTTCCGACTTCTTTGATTCTTGATAGGAACGACGACCTCAGCATCAGGAACATTTCGATCAGGGATATGAACATGATTATACTTGCAACAATAATGGCCGAAGTCAGCTGATTCCTTCTGGAGTTTATATAGGCCCTTTTGTCACGCGTATCATTTACCTTTGCGGACAGCCCCTCCTTATCGAGGATCGATTTCAGCTGGGAAGTATCATCAGCATAAGCGACGAATTCCTTCTGCTTACTTATGTATTCAGCCTTTATCGTATCAGCATGTACATAATATGTATCATCCTCAGCATTATCACTTGTGTAGTAGCCGACTACTTTCAGCTTGTGACCGCCGACTTTTGTGCTGAGGGTTCTGCCTATTGCTATCTCATCTTCATAAGCATCATTTATTATAGCCTCGAATTTGGCATCAGGTTTTTCTCCGCGTTTTATCTTGATTTCATTCTTAGCCAGATCAAGGTCCATGACCCTGCCCGACTTTATGGCATCTTCACCGTCTTCTTCATCACCCATTACAGAATAGTCATCTTCAGGTCTGTTTCCATTCGACAGAATATACATCACCTGGCTTTTATCAACAAAGAGTGACGGCGACTCTGTATCCGAGATACCGACTATGATGTAGTCGTCAAGATTAGGTACAGTGAGTCTGCGCCCGATAAACTCATTCACAGTGTCAAGTCCGACCGCATTTCCGAGTCCGTCTCTCAGAAAACTGTCGATGACCGCCTTGTCAAGCACTACATCATGGGCACGAGAAGGCATCTCTCCGGCAACGAGCTCCTCAGGCTCAAGCACACTTGTCTGAACCAGCGATATATTCAGGTTCTCTTCTGCGTAATTGGTCTGCAGGTAATCGTCAAGCGGAAGGGTCATGCTGAGCGTGCTGTTGCCGGGAATGACAAAAGACACACTGTCGAGTCCGTCGACCTTTTTGAGCAGAGATTCCGTCTTGTCTGTATTCGATATAGTAACGTAGTTTCCGTTCGTAGTACGGTAATCGGCAGGTTTTACCTCGAGCAGACCAAGAACATTGCTTATGGCCAGGAAGGCAAACATAGCCGCAAATACAAAGCCGATCAGAAGCAGCTTTTTAATACGTTTAAAGCCTTTAACAGTCTTCCACCCGTTGCTGATCATATTTGTAAGCCTGTAGATGGATGTGTATTTTACTTTGTATTTCTGAGGCAGACACGCAGTATAATCAAAGTCATTTTCATCGAAATAGCTCTCGTCCATAGCCGAATAGTGAGAGTCAACCATCTCAATGTTTGATGTCTCATCAACGACATTAAGCCTTCCGCCTGTGTTGATATACAGGTTATTGCCTCTGATCACGACCTTGATGTCTGCCTGGCGGTCTTCATCACTATAGACATCCACTCTGACATCATCCTGGCTGAAGCCCTTATGAACCGCCATATCTTTAAGGTATATCTTGTTCTCAAGCTGATAATCCAGATACCTTGACGAGTCGTTGTTATATGCTTTTACGATACGGCCGTCCTTCATTTCGGCTACATGGTCTGAGTAGAACTCAGCTATGTTGCGCTCGTGTGTTACGAGTATGACCAGCCTCTCTCTTGATATCGTTTTAATGATATTCATTATTTCGAGAGTGTTGGCACTGTCGAGATTGCCGGTAGGCTCGTCCGCTATTATAATGCTTGGATTCTTTACTATAGCTCTTGCTATCGCGACCCTCTGTCTCTGACCGCCGGAAAGCGAACCCGCAAGTTTGTTTCTGTACTGATCAATACCCACCTTCTCCAGGCAGTATCTGACACGCGCAGTAACAGTGGTCTTGTCCCTGATTCCTATCATGCGAAGAGATATCGCGACGTTCTCGAAAACGGTTTTGTCATCAAGAAGATTGAAATTCTGGAAAATATATCCTATGCGCGCATTACGTATGCTGTCGATCTTGTTGGAGCTGAATCTCGTGATTCTCTGTCCGTCGATAGTGATAGTTCCACTGTCGACTTTGTCCAGTCCGCCGATTGCATTGAGCAAGGTAGTTTTGCCGCAGCCTGATGGTCCAAGCAGACATACTATGCCTCTGTCAGGCAGCGTCATGGATGTGTTATCGATTACATGTATCTGATTGGACTTTCCCTTGTTATAGTATTTATTAACCTTATCGATCTTTATCATCCGCTACGCCCCCTCTCTGAACGCCTTCATGGCGCTCCGTGTGAAGATGCGTCTTGAATATCTGTTAGCGATAAGAAGAGACATAAGCAGAAGCACTGCACCGAGAGCCGCATAATCGGTCAGGGTCAGGTAATGCAATATCTTTGTCACTTCACCCATATCAACGCTGAGCAGATTCTGCAGAATACCGCTTCTGATGATAAATACAATCAATATATCTACGCCATAGGCGATAAGCATCATAAGTATCAGCTCCACTCTGAGGATGTTGTCGGTATTACGCTTTGTGGCACCGAGTATCCTGAGCGTAGAGTAATATGAATTACGCGATCTCATGATCAGTCTTATTACAGCGTAAGCTATAAAGAAGAGTATAATGAATTCGATCAGAAGCCTGCCGTATGTCATAAGGCTGAGCATTACATCAAAACCGCCCGACATATCAGACAGGGAGTCCTTTAAAGCCAGTGTTGTAAATCCCTTTTCATTCAGCGTTTTCAGAGTCTCTTCCGAATCCTGTTCATTTTCCATGAATGCGCTGATCTGATAAAAGCCTCTGTCGAAGAGTTTTTTGAAATCATTATCGCTGATGAACACGCAGTTGTAATACATGTCATACTCGTCTTTTGCGATGCCAATCAGATCTTTGCAGTTCTGATATGTAATGATCTTGTCAACTGTATAGCTGCCCTCCGACTCGAAAAATCTGTTTTTCACCTTGAGTCCGAAGCTCTTGCCTTCCACTACTTCGTCCTCATAGTAATATGCCTGATCTTCAAACAGGAACACTTTACCGTCAGGTACCTTCGATGATGAATATACAGCCCGGTCATATTCGTTATTGACCTTGATACCGCCGAAATTCATCTCAGTCTTTGAAGAGGCTGCCATCATTGATACCAGCAGCTCATTTGCGACATTCTCACTCGCATATATCTTTGAATAACCATAGAGCGAGTAACCCGAGTCCTCGTTGTAGTTCTCGTTTATGACAATCCCCGCTACTTTGATGTCCTTACTGAACTCATAAGTCTGCATCTGTGACATGTCTTTCAGCACGACTTTTTTGCCGATGTAATTGTCACCGTCAGAACCGACCGTAAACATCGCATCACTGGAAGAATCTATTCCGATCATTATTTCATAATCATTTTCAGGCATGTGCCCGTATTCGACTTCACTTCCCTCGATATCACTCAAAGGCAAGACCGGGCCTTCTATATATGCATCTCCAAGGCTGAAACTGACCCCGCTGTCAACAGCAAGATCATTCTTAACTATACTTTTTATATTAGGTGTTGATTCCACTTCTGCAAAATCAGCATCCGTAAAGCTGCTCTCATCTGCCTTTTTAACGATTATTCTGTCAGTGCTGGTATTAACGAAATAAGGATTTGATCCGAGCAGATCATCCTCGTGCATACTGCTCTTGGTAGCAGCATACTGGCTGAGAACGGCCGTTGAAACGAAAAAATAGACTATGAAAAGCAGAATGAATTTTGCAGGCAGATTAAAGGTGTTGCGTACACCGAGCCTCAATTCAGCGCCTTTTCTCATCTTGCTCGGAGCCGGTGCCTCTTCGTGCTGAGTGGTCTTGCCCGCATCAGCAGCCTTTTTGGCTTTCTCTGCCCTGGCAATTCTTCCCTCCCTTGGCTGGATAACCGGTTCAGATGAAGCATCATAAGCTCCTACTGCAGCAAGGTAATCTTCTTCCGAGTTGAGCCGTGCCGGCGCCACCTTTTTATCTTCTATTATTTTACCGTCGTGCATCGTAAGCTTACGAGTTACATAAGGCTCAGCCTGCTCGTAGTTATGAGTGACGATAACAACGAGTTTATCTCTTGATACCTTCGCAAGAGTCTCCATGACCGTCTGTGCTGATGCGCTGTCAAGATTACCGGTAGGCTCATCTGCTACGATTATCGGAGCGTTTTTCGCAAGAGCGCGGGCTATGGCTACCCTCTGCTTCTGACCGCCGGAAAGGCGTGACGCTTTAGTGCGGCGGTATTTGCTGAGTCCGACAAGGTCTATCAGCTCCAGTACGCGCTCCTTGCATTCCTTTCTCTTTTTACCCGACAGAAGCATCACGGCCTCTATATTCTGATATACCGTGTAGCTGTTGATCAGGTTGAAATCCTGAAAGATATTGCCAATGTAGGTCTTGCGGTAGACTTCATAATCCTCTGTGCTGTATGCGGTCGTATCTTCACCGCACACAAACATCTCACCCTCTTCATAGGTGTCAAGTCCGCTTATAACGTTCAGGAGCGTGGACTTTCCGCTTCCGCTCTCACCGGTTATTGCAACGAACTCACCGATGTCAAGGTTGAGATCTATGCGCGAAAAACCCATGCTGACGGAATCTTCGGCAGCATAGTATTTTGAGACCCTTCTGAGTTCAATCGTATGAGACAATTTGCATCCTCCCTGTAATGACATGCTCCGCACGCCATATTTCAAATCATTATAGCATTTAATCATAGCCCAGTCTGAATTATAAAAGAAAATACATAATGAGCCTGCTTCGTCTTTGCGCACAAAAAACGGCGCAGAGCCGCCTCTGCGCCGTCGTTTTTCAATTGTATAAAGATATTAAATCTTGCCGTCCGATCCGAGTACGTTTACGATCTTGTGAGCAACCATATCCTTTACAGCCTGTCTTGCCGGCTTCAGATACTGACGTGGGTCGAAGTGCTCAGGATGCTCTGCAAAGTACTTGCGGATGTTTCCTGTCATAGCGAGACGGATATCAGAGTCGATGTTGATCTTGCATACAGCTGATCTTGCTGCCTTACGGAGCTGTTCTTCAGGAATACCTACAGCATCAGGCATATTGCCGCCGTACATATTTACCATCTTTACGAATTCCTGCGGAACGGATGAAGATCCGTGGAGAACGATAGGGAATCCCGGCAGTCTCTTTGTTACTTCTTCGAGTACGTCGAAACGCAGTGGAGGCGGTACGAGTATGCCTTCTTCGTTTCTTGTGCACTGTGCCGGTGTGAATTTGTATGCGCCGTGGGATGTTCCGATTGCGATAGCCAGAGAATCGCAGCCTGTTCTGCTTACGAATTCTTCTACTTCTTCAGGTCTTGTATAGCTCTCGTGTCCGGCTTCTACGACTACCTCATCCTCTACTCCGGCGAGGGTTCCGAGCTCAGCCTCGACTACTACGCCATGAGCATGAGCATACTCTACTACCTGCTTTGTAATTGCGATGTTTTCCTCAAATGGCTTCGAGGACATATCGATCATAACGGATGTGAAGCCTCCGTCGATGCAGCTCTTGCAGAGCTCAAATGAATCACCGTGGTCGAGGTGAAGTGCAATTGGGATCTCAGGGTTCTCAATGATGGCAGCCTCTACGAGTTTAACCAGATATGTGTGGTTAGCATAAGCACGGGCGCCTTTCGATACCTGCAGAATTACAGGGCTCCTGAGCTCGCCGGCAGCCTCTGTGATGCCCTGCACGATCTCCATGTTATTAACGTTGAAAGCTCCAATAGCGTACCCGCCGTCATAAGCCTTCTTGAACATTTCGGTTGTTGTTACGAGTGGCATAAGTGTACCTCCTTTTTCAAAATAACACACTTATATTTTACCTTCTATTCCATGTACATTCAACCGCAATTATGCTTCTTTAAAATACATAACTCATGATAATACCAACAGAGCCAGCGGAACTGAAAAAGAGCCGGTCCGAAGACCGGCTCTTATGTTTTGCGTTATGCAGCGTTACAGTTTATTACTCTGCCGGAGCGTAGAAATCTACGAACTTGACGAGCTTGTCGTAACGTGCCATTGCAGCTGCTTCGTTCTCCGCGAAGAGCTTCTCTGCTCTTTCCGGATTCTCTCTGGTCAGTCTGTTGTAACGTGCTTCGTTCTTCAGGAATTCCTGATATCCGCCTGCAGGTACCTTGCTGTCCAGTGTGAACGGGTTCTTGCCTTCTGCCTTGAGTGCAGGGTTGAATCTGAAGAGGTTCCAGTAACCGCACTCTACAGCTTTCTTCATTTCCATCTGGCAGTTAACCATGCCGCCCTTGATGGAGTGCATCTCGCATGGCGAGTATCCGATGATCAGGGATGGGCCGTCGTAAGCGATAGCTTCGTTCATAGCCTTCAGAGTCTGATTCATGTCAGCGCCCATAGCTACCTGAGCTACGTATACATAACCGTAAGCCATAGCGATCTGAGACAGTGACTTCTTCTCGATTGCCTTACCTGCTGCAGCGAACTGTGCTACCTGTCCGATGTTGGAAGCCTTGGAAGCCTGTCCGCCTGTGTTGGAGTAAACCTCAGTATCGAATACCATTACGTTTACATTCTCGCCGCTTGCGAGTACGTGGTCGAGTCCGCCGTAACCGATATCGTAAGCCCAGCCGTCTCCGCCGAAGATCCATACTGTCTTCTCGCCGAGGAGATCTTTACGTGCTACGATGTCAGCTCCGATTCCTGCAGCTTCGAGTGCAGCAACGAGAGCCTCGCCTTTCTCCTTCGAACCATCGACACAGTCGAATGCTTCGAACCAAGCCTCAGCAGCAGCCTTTACCTCATCAGGTACGCCTGCAGCTACGAGCTCTTCAACGTCAGCTTTGATCTTAGCTCTACGTGCCTTGATAGCCATTCTCATACCGAGACCATGCTCAGCGTTGTCTTCGAACAGCGAGTTGCACCATGCAGGTCCGTGACCTTCAGCGTTTGTTGTGTAAGGAGCTGTTGCGCCAGGGCCGCCCCAGATGGAGGAGCATCCTGTAGCGTTGGAGATGAATGTGTGATCTCCACAAAGCTGTGTGATAAGTCTTGCATATGATGTCTCAGCACATCCTGCGCAGGAGCCGGAGAACTCGAGGAGAGGAGTCTTGAACTGCGACTTGATAACATTGCTGTTGTCTGCGAATTCCTTCTTCACAGATACGCTCTTTACAGCATAGTCGAAGTTCTTCTGCTCTGGGAGCTGCTCCTCAAGCGGCTTCATTGTCAGTGACTTGGTCGGGCATATTGTTACGCATACTCCGCATCCCATACAATCGAGCGGGGATACAGCGAGACCATACTTATATGCGCCCTTGCTCAGCTTGTGATCAACAGCCTTGAATCCTTCAGGAGCGGCTGCCATCTCGGCTTCGTCAAGCAGATATGGTCTGATAGTAGCATGTGGGCATACAAATGCGCATCTGTTGCACTGTGCGCACTTTGTGCTGTCCCACTCAGGAACCATAACAGCAACGCCTCTCTTCTCGTATGCGGAAGCTCCGAGTTCCCACTCACCGTCAACGTGTGGCAGGAATGCGGATACAGGCAGGCTGTCTCCATCCATGTTGTCGATTGGCAGCAGGATGTTCTTAACCTGCTTAACGAGAGCTTCAGGTCCCTCAAGAGGTGCCTTCTCAGCGTCTGCAGCAGGGTTAGCCCACTCAGCAGGAACGTCGATCTTAACGAGAGCGTCAGCACCGGCGTCGATAGCCTTGTGGTTCATGTCTACGATATCCTGACCCTTCTTGAGGTAGGACTTTGTAGCAGCATCCTTCATGTACTTGATAGCATCTGCCTTTGGCAGTACCTCTGCGAGTGAGAAGAATGCAGACTGGAGAGTTGTATTTGTTCTCTTGCCCATTCCGATCTTAGCGCAGAGATCGATAGCGTCGATGATGTACAGCTGGATGTTGTTCTCAGCGATGTACTTCTTGGCAGCAGCATCGAGGTGCTGTCCGACTTCTTCCGGCTTCCACTGGCAGTTGATGAGGAAGATTCCGCCCGGCTTAACGTCCTGAACGATCTTGAATCCCTTATCAATGTAGGATGGGTTGTGGCAGGCTACAAAGTCAGCCTTGTTGATGTAGTATGAGCTCTTGATTGGCTTGTCACCGAATCTCAGGTGAGAAATTGTAACGCCGCCTGTCTTCTTGGAGTCATACTGGAAGTAAGCCTGTACGTACTTATCAGTGTGGTCTCCGATGATCTTGATGGAGTTCTTGTTGGCTCCGACTGTTCCGTCGCCGCCGAGACCCCAGAACTTGCACTCGATAGTTCCCGAAGGAGCTGTGATCGGTGCCGGCTTCTCCTCGAGCGAGAGGTTTGTAACGTCATCTACGATGCCGATAGTAAACTTTCTCTTTGGCTCATCCTTGAGAAGCTCATCATAAACTGCGAATACCGATGCCGGTGGAGTATCCTTCGAACCGAGTCCGTAACGTCCGCCGATAACCTTTACATCGTTCATTCCAGCCTCAGCGAATGCTGTCATTACGTCGAGGTAGAGCGGCTCGCCGAGAGCGCCTGGCTCCTTTGTTCTGTCGAGAACTGCAACCTTCTTGCATGTCTCAGGCAGAGCAGCGATCAGCTTGTCTGCTCTGAACGGTCTGTAAAGTCTGACCTTGATGAGACCGACCTTCTCGCCCTTTGCGTTGAGGTAGTCGATAACTTCCTCAGCAACGTCGCAGATGGATCCCATAGCGATGATGACTCTGTCAGCATCAGCTGCACCATAGTAATTGAAGAGCTGATAGTCTGTTCCGAGTTTCTCATTGATCTTGGCCATGTACTTCTCAACAACTTCAGGAACTGCATCATAGAACTTGTTGCAGGCTTCTCTGTGCTGGAAGAATACGTCGCCATTCTCGTGAGAACCTCTCAGATGTGGATGATCAGGGTTCAGGCATGCGTCGCGGAACTTCTTGACAGCTTCCATATCGCACATTTCCTTGAGATCTTCATAGTCCCATACAGCGACTTTCTGAATCTCGTGGGATGTTCTGAATCCGTCGAAGAAGTTCAGGAAAGGAACTCTGCCCTCGATAGCAGCCAGGTGAGCTACAGGACCGAGGTCCATAACTTCCTGTACATTGCTCTCTGCGAGCATTGCGAATCCTGTCTGACGGCAAGCATAAACGTCTGAGTGGTCTCCGAAGATATTCAGCGCGTGAGTCGAAACTGTACGAGCTGATACATGGAATACTGCAGGCAGAAGCTCTCCGGCGATCTTGTACATGTTAGGGATCATCAGGAGAAGTCCCTGAGAAGCTGTGTAAGTTGTGGTGAGTGCGCCAGCTCCGAGTGAGCCGTGTACAGCACCAGCAGCACCAGCTTCAGACTCCATCTCAACTACCTGTACGGTGGATCCGAAGATGTTCTTGCGCCCAGCAGCTGCCCACTGGTCTACATAGTCTGCCATCGGCGAGGACGGAGTGATCGGATAGATTCCGGATACCTCTGTGAACGCGTAGGAGACATGTGCAGCAGCGTTGTTGCCGTCCATTGTCTTGAATTGTCTCTTCATTCTTTCATCTCCCCTATAAAAAGATTTTGAAATTAAGTGATAGTTAGTAAAAAAGCACTTTTTTGAAATAAATATGGTGAAATAATTATTTCCGTTGGTAATTTAGTCCCTGCACCCTTTTTATTACATGTTTTCTACCAGTGCCTGCGTATCCTTGGCGATCATAAGCTCTTCGTTGGTTGGAATAACGAATACTCTTACCTTAGAACCTTCGCCTGTGATCTCAACTTCCTTGCCTCTGCAGTTGTTCTTTTCTTTGTCGATGTAGAGGTCCATGAATCCGAGGTTAGCGCAGACTTTCTCTCTCAGCTCGATATCGTTCTCGCCGATACCTGCTGTGAATACCATAGCATCTACATGGCCGAGCTCTGCAGCGTAAGCACCGATGAAGCGCTTAACGGATCTGAGCAGCATCTCTCTTGCAACGTGAGCCTTGTGGTTGCCCTCTGCCTCAGCCTTTGTGATGTCTCTGCAGTCACCGGAGATCTCGGAAATAGCGAGGAGTCCGGACTTCTTTGTCATCATATCTGTGATCTCTTTTACAGGCATTCCTGTCTGCTCATAGATGAAGCTGACGACTGTAGGGTCGATGGATCCGCAGCGTGTTCCCATTACGAGACCTTCAAGCGGCGTGAGTCCCATCGATGTGTCATAGCACTTTCCGTCCTTGACAGCTGTGATGGAAGAACCATTGCCGAGGTGGCATGTGATAACGTTGATGTCCTTGAGGTCTTTACCCATGAGCTCTGCTACTCTGTTAGCAACATAGCGGTGGCTGGTGCCGTGAGCGCCGTATCTCTGAACATGATACTTCTCGGCATATACCCAAGGAATAGCATAGTATTTGCACTCATCAGGCATTGTTCTGTGGAATGTTGTATCGAATACTACAACGCCCGGTGTGTTAGGAAGAACCTTCTTGCAGGCTCTGATTCCTACGAGTGCAGGTGGGTTGTGGAGAGGTCCGAGTGTGCAGAGTTCTTCGATTCCTGCTTCTACCTCATCAGTGATGATCTCCGACTTATCGAAGATGTATCCGCCCTGTACGATTCTGTGGCCTACAGCGCCGATCTCGCTCATGTCTGCGATTACGCCGTGTTCCTTATCTGTCAGAGCATCAATTACGAGCTGCATTGCAACGCCGTGATCAGGCAGTGCGATGTCTTTGTCAAATACTGTGCCCGCATCTGTCTTGTAGTTCATGTGACCGTCTTCGCCGATTCTCTCGCAGAGGCCCTTCGCGAGGACTGCCTCGTTCTCCATGTTGATCAGCTGATACTTGAGGGATGAACTTCCTGTGTTGACTACCAGAATTATCATGTTTTGATTCCTTTCATTTTTAAATTTTTAGACGCAACGTAAGACATAAGGACGTCTTAAACGTCGCTAAAAATCCGCATATATTGTATCACAATAATGCGGATTTTCTCTACCCTATCGGACTTATTAATGCTCTTAATTTTGTACTGATTTCTCTTCTTCTTTCTCTGCCTGTATTCTGGCCAGCTCTTTCCGGATAATATTTACGCTGTAGCGCTTTGTATCGAACTTACCTTCGCCGCCAGGACCCCATGCCAGGCTTTCCATAGACGCTCCTG
>JAFRKO010000061.1 GCA_017431685.1 Mogibacterium sp. | reverse complement strand
TGTTTGAATCCTCCTTTGTTACAAGATGCGGTTGGTAGCCACATCCATGGTAGCATTGGAGGTTTTCTTCTTGAAGCTAAAGCTTTTTATTCACACCGGCATAGCCGGTGGATTAATTCACGCTAAAGCTACATAAAAAACTGCTGCGACATAATAATCGCAGCAGTCTTTTTAATGTTTTTCAGTAAAACCATCTCTATAGGTGTTAAATCACTACCTTACCTTCAAGTACGGCTTTTAGGCGCTCCCCATATGGGCTTTTGCCATAGCGCATGACGCTCTTTGCCAGCATTTCATCATTAATCCATCCCATGTGATATGCGATTTCTTCGGGAGACGATATGGTCATGCCCTGGTACTGTTCTATCATGCTTACGAAATCCGTAGCCTTTTGCAGACTGTCGAACGTGCCTGCGTCCATCCAGGTATATCCGCGTCCAAGGAGCTGAGCATTCAATCTTCCCTGTTGCAGATACATGTCATTGAGAGTAGTTATCTCAAGCTCACCGCGGGCTGACGGCTTTACTTCTGCAGCCATATCGCTGACCCCTTTTGGATAGAAATATAGCCCGACTATGGCGTAATTGCTTTTTGGCTGCTTAGGCTTTTCTTCGACCGATATGACCTTAAGTGAATCAGTGCGGCTGTCACCTCTTTCGAATTCCATTATGCCAAACCGCTTTGGATCTTCAACGTAATATCCGAATATGGTTGCCCTGCCGTTTTCAGCATCTGTGCGAGCATCTCTAAGCTTATGGTTGAGGCCGTTTCCATAGAATATATTATCACCAAGAACCATTGCGCATGCGTCATCACCAATGAAATCGCGGCCTATTGTGAAAGCCTGAGCAAGTCCTTCTGGTTTTTCCTGAATAGCGTATGAGAGATCAACACCGAACTTGGATCCGTCGCCAAGCAGCTCTTCTATCCTCGGCGTGTCTTCAGGCGTGCTGATTATCAGGATCTCTCTGATGCTTCCCAGCATAAGCGTTGACAGCGGATAGAAAATCATAGGCTTGTCGTACACCGGCAGCAGCTGTTTTGAAGTTACTATCGTGAGCGGATAAAGGCGCGTGCCTGCACCTCCTGCAAGTATGATTCCTTTCATATTGTTGCCTCCATAATATTGCTTCGTAGCTTTTAGCTTAATTTAATAATAACATAACCGCGGCTCTACTTGAACCGCGGTTACTGTGCTTCTCAATTCTTTTATTTTTCAAAATTTTCAATTGTTTTAATAAGGTTTTGTTTTTTCAGTGTAGTACTCTCCGTAAACAGTGACTACGTCTTCCGGTTGCGGCGGGTACTCGCCTTCCGTTATGTCAGGGATCTGCTCCATTATCCTACTCCACAGAAGGGCCGCGCTCGCTGACGACGAGCTCATCTCTACATTATGATCTGTTCCTATCCAGAGCGCGGCGGAGTATTTTGGTGTGAATCCCACGAACCAGTAATCATAGTCGTCGTTCGTGGTTCCCGTTTTGCCTCCGACCTCCGTTCCGTATATGTAGGCATTCCGGGCTATACCCCTTGTTACTACCGATATGAGGCAGTCTCTCATTATAAACGCAACATTCTCATCGAGCACCTTGGTGCTTTCTACCTTTTTGACCAGGAGATCCTTTCCTTTTGAATTCGTCACCTTGGTGTATGCAGCCGGGGAGTTCCTCACGCCTCTGTTAGGGAAAGCTCCGTAAGCGATCGCCATATCGAGCGGCGTTGCTCCATATGTCATTGCTCCCAGCGCCAGCGCTGCCGGATTGTAATCATTTGTCGGCTCCGAGGCATCATCTGCGAGCGTTGTCAGGCCGTATTTTCTGAGCATCTCCATCGAATAGTCTGCGCCGACCTGAAGCTGTATCTTGACGGCGCAGGTGTTGATCGACTGCTGGAGCGCTGTTCTGAAAGTTCTGTATCCTGAGAAACCTCTCGAGAAGTTCAGCGGCCAGACTTCGCCGTTTATGAACAGTCTCTCGTCAACCACCGTTGATCCTGCTGTAATGTATTTGCCCCAGCGGTATACGCCCTGTCTGTCTATGCCGAAATCTGTGAACGGGAACGTCTGCCCTCTCTGTGCGTATTCTTCGCTTTTCTGGAGCGCCGCAGAGTAAACAGCCAGCGGTTTTATTGATGATCCCGGCTGACGCGGAGATGTCGCTCTGTTGAACAGCATCTGCCCGGAAGTGTTTCTTCCGCCTACCATCGCGCGGATACGGCCTGTGCCGACTTCGGTCACGACCATAGCCGCCTGAGGATCTTCCTCTGCATAAGGGAAGTTGTAGTCGTCGCTGAATTCAGTGTTTATTGCTCTCTGTATATCCTGATCGATCGTTGAATAGATACGGAGACCGCCGGTGTGTATGAGCATCTCCGCCTCATCCTTTGTCATCGAATACTGCTTCATCAGATCTTCTGTCACCTGCGCAGTCAGATAATCAGTGAAGTAAGTCAGCTCCTTTGGCTTTTTCGCTATGTGCGGATGCAGAATTTTAGAAAGCTTCTTTTTTGCCTTTTCTGCTTTTTCGGGCTCGACGAAGCCCTGCTCCGCCATAAGATCGAGCACCAGATCGCGCCTCTCGACGGACAGACCATTCGCGTACAGCCCGTATTTTTTAAGGTAGGTTGTGTTGTCGTCTGCTTCGTCCTTAAGAAGCGCATATGTGTCAGGCGCCTGCGGGAGCGCCGCAAGCGCAGCACTTTCAGCAAGGGTAAGGTCTTCGACATCTTTTCCGAAATATGTGTATGCAGCCGACTTGATACCGTAGCATCCGTATCCCAGATATATTGTGTTCAGATATGCCTCAAGGATCTCATCCTTAGAGAAAGCTTTTTCTATTTTTAGAGCGTATATCATTTCGCGGACTTTACGGCTGACAGTACGCTGGCTCTTTATGTCTGCAAGGAAAACGTTTCTGGCAAGCTGCTGCGTTATTGTGGACGTACCGCTGATCTCGCTCGAACGCCCGGTCAGCTTGCTGAGAACAGCTCCGATCAGCCTCTTGTAATTGAGACCGTGATGCTTGTAGAACGTCTTGTCCTCTATGGCAATGAAGGCGTTCTTTGTGTTTTCAGGTATGTCCTTTATAGAGACGATCTCCCTGTCTTCTGTATAGTATAGTTTGTCGATTTCTTTACCCTTTGCATCATAGATGAAAGAGCTCAGGTCGATATTGGAATAAATGGTGCTTGTGCCGGGATCGATGCTCGGAACAGAGTAATAAGCGTACGCGAAAAGACCTGTAGCCGCAAGCACAAGAACAAAAAACAGGCAAAGCAAGACCCGCAGCCATATCGGAAACTTTCTTTTCCGGGCGGGCTTCTTCTTCATAAAGCCGAAAAGTTTCATGCCTTTTCTCTTTTTGGCGTTATCGTCAAAAGTTTTCCAGCTGAAGTTGATCTTCTCTTTATCGTCCGAAGCGTCCGAATTTTCCGCATTGTCAATATTGCCCGTGCTTTCGACACTTTCAGTGCTTTCTGCGTTTTCGACGTTCTCCACGTTTTCGGTGCTTACGACGCTTTCGACATATTCCGTGCTTTCGGTATTCTCTTTGCTTTCTGTTTCGTTCGTCTTATCTGTCATTTTTATCAGCCTGTTTCTATTACCCAGCATATTATTTTTGCCTTATTTTTCGTCCATGTCAAGGTATCAAAAAATATATTTCCAAGGCTGAAAAACAGATCAGGCATCATCGGATAATCTGACGATTTTTTGGTTCAATCTCGGAGCTGATTGTGGAAATTTTACGAGTGTTGATGTTCGCGCAGATGTTCATTCAGGTGTTCGTGCTTCAATGCTGAAAATGAGCAACAATGACGAATTTTTTAATACCCCGACACCTTTTTTCAAGCTTCGAGGATTAAATCTGATAGCCAATTTTTTTGCAGAACATAAAACTTTGAGAACAAATTCATTTTTCCGGTTTTTTCCTCACTGAAATCTTTATCAGAATCTAAGTCATTCTGAGTAAAACGTCGGAACTGCCGCCATTAGCAACACATTATAACTTTGCCTCTACCTTTATCCGGCATTTTTCCAGGATTTGAGAGCGTTAGCGAGTGATCGTTTCATCCCTGTTCCTTCGAAAACGGCAGAGAGGGATTTAATTTTTTCGTATTTCTGCCGCAATATCTCCAATTGAAGTACGAACCCCGTGCGTGAATATATATGAATATGCTACAATTCGGGTGAAAGAAAAACGCCAGCGGACTCTCCGCAAACCTATGGAGTCGTATAGAACGCAGACTCCCGGTGTGTTGAGCGATTCCGGATGGCGTATTCAGCAATGGAGGAATATTATGAACATTTTTAAGACCGGACCAAGGTTTATCAGAGGATATATAGAGACTATGCGCTTCACATCTCTGAAAAAGAAGCTGAACAAGCTGCGTGAAGCCGGAGATATTGAGGGCGAGAAAGCTCTCATCCAGTTCGGCCAGAAACGATGGGTCGAGGCAATGACGCCGGTGCTAGGTCTTACCTATGAAGTTTCCGGTGAAGAAAATATTCCGGCTCCTGAGGATGGCCCTTTCATGATTTACAGCAACCATCAGAGTTTCGCGGATATCTGCGCAACTCTCTGGCTGGTTAAGGACCACTGCCCTATGGGCTATGTCTCCAAGGAGGAATGGCGCAAATACCCGATCCTGGCCGATGTTGTAGAATACTCGCGCTCGATCTACCTGGTGCGCAACAATCCTAAGGAAGCTGTCCGGGCGCTCGGAGAAGCCAAGAAGATGCTTGACCTCGGCTTCAACCTTTGCATATTCCCGGAGGGCACTCGCTCGCAGTGCCATGAGATGGGTGAGTTCAAGGCCGGCGCATTCAAGTTTGCCGAGAAGGCAAAAGTGCCTATCCTGCCTGTTACCATTGACGGTACATATCATTTCTTCGAGGAAGACGGCAGCTGGAAGCCAGCCCACATAAAAGTGACCGCGCATCCGCTGGTACACATAGAGAAGATGGATAAGCATGAGCAGAAAGAGGCTCAGGCTGCGATAGAGGCGACGATTCGCAGCGCACTGTAGTGGAAACGAACATGGATTTGTTTTATGTTGATGCGCCAAGGATATGTATGAATTAGGGGGGCGGGTCTCCGTCCCTTTTTTACAAAAGATCGAAAAGAAAGGATCTAAGGACAATTAATGAAATTTGTAATACAGTGTGTGAAACACGCTTCTGTCACCGTTGATGGTGATGTCATTGGAAAGATCGGCCGTGGCTATATGGTGCTGATCGGAGTCTGCGATGCTGACGATGAGGCCGTCGCAGACAAAATGGTAGATAAGATGATCAAACTGCGTATAAATAAAGACGCGGCCGGGAAGACGAACCTGGCGCTCGCGGACGTGGACGGCGGCCTGTTGCTGGTATCGCAATTCACTCTATACGCAAACTGCAAAAAGGGCAACAGGCCGTCGTTCGTCGAGGCGGGCTCTCCTGAGCACGCCGAAGCGCTCTACAATTACATAATAGAGCGCTGCCGCGAGCGCGTACCTCTCGTCCAGACCGGCTCTTTCGGAGATGAGATGGCTGTCGAGCTTCTCAACGACGGACCGTTCACTATTATCCTCGACTCTGACAAGCTGTAACTAATGGCTTCGGGAAAGTATATTAAAAAAATCTTGAATAATTCAACAATACGCAAGCAGGTCGGCAGCACCTGCTTGTTTTTATATGCCTTATAACACTAACTGTTGCTTCCGACTATCCTTACCGCTCTTTGTCTTATCCAGCCTTGTTCCCCTTCGATTCGCTTCAACTCGCCTCTAAATCAGCCCTTCTGAGGACTTACATAAACAGATTTTAAAATTTCAGAGCGTTTTTTTGTGCTATTTTATAAGTGATTATATTGGCAAATTGTCTGCCACAAATACGGGAGATGATCATATGGAAAACAAAAAGTATACTTCACGTATTCTGGTCTTATTCATTGCCCTTGCGATGACGTTGTCTCTTGTAATGCCTTCAGCTGAGCTGTCCGCTTATGCTGCTGCAAACAGAAACACCGCTGTCGAAGCAAGCAGTGATTCCGGCACCGGAGAAGCTGTGCCTGCTGAAACGACCTCCGGTGCAGCAGCTCCTGCAGCTGCCTCAACAGAACCGATACACGAAAAATCTACAGCTGTTATAACCGGCTACCAAACCGAGCTTAATGTCGCCCGCAGTAAAGAGGCTAAAATCACCGCGACGATCACGCCGGCATCCGAAGGCCGTCTGGTTAAGCTTCAGCGGTACAACCACGAGAAGAAAAAGTGGTACACAAAAGACAGGATATATGTTACCGGTACACCGAATGCCTCGGTCAGCTTTAAGATCCCAAAAGAGAACCGTCAGAGAACATCTTCTATCTGGCGTCTCTATTCGCCTGCAACGGATACCTCAAAGACCGCTGTCAGCGACTATATCACCGTCACTACCCGTAATATAGAGTCCTATAATCTTTCTGCCAAAGCGGCCTGTGTATACAGGATCAACGCTGACGGCACCGGCACTCTTGTTTACTCCAAAAACGCCAATACAAAGCGCGCCCAGGCCAGCACTACCAAGCTGATGACAGCTGTGCTGCTCATGGAAAGCGGACTGCTCGACAGCAAAACAAAAATCTCAAGGCATGCAGCTGCGACCCCTTGGGGAAGCGGCCGTCTTGCAGCCGGAGACACCTATAAGACTCACGACCTGCTGTACGCGATGCTGCTGCCATCCGCAAATGACGCCGCAACAGCCGTTGCAGAGAAAGTCGGCGGAAGCGAGAGAGCGTTCGTTGCCATGATGAATTCAAAGGCAAAGGAGATGGGAATGAAAAAGACCCATTTCTGCAACCCTCACGGCCTCGATGCGGACGGGCATTATACCACAGCCAAGGAGCTGGCTATGCTTACCGCATACGCATACACGTTCCCTGAGATCAGGGAATGCTGGACCACCCAGTACAAAACCATAAAGAGCATCAAGAACAAGAGAAGATGGACGCTCTGGTCCACCAATTCGATCTTTGGCTATGTGAGCAACTTCATTGGCGGCAAGACCGGAACCGAAGACAATGCCGGATGTTGCTTCACAGGAGTATATGAGTACAACGGCAGCGCATATGTCACAGTTGTTCTTGGAAGCGGATACGGATTCTCCCGCTGGGCAGATACTAAGAAGCTGCACAACTACATCACAGAGTATGCGCATACAGAGTACTAATTCCAGATTCACAAGCAATCATCCGCATCTGTTACAAGCAGTACATCGGCATTTAACAGCATATACGAAAATGAACAAAGGGCACCTGTCATGATCAGCAGATGCCCTTTTCATTAGTCAAACTTTAATTATTAAATCCTATATAACGATCAGCCCCTGTAGCATGAACTAGTAAGATGAAAGTAGACATGTTAAAAAAGCATGTCTACTTTTCTTATGCTAGGATTTGCTTAGGGAGGTGGTTTTATGGCAAGGCCAAAAGGTGGAAAGAATAGAAAGTGGACAAATGAAGAACGCTTGAAATA
>JAFRKO010000028.1 GCA_017431685.1 Mogibacterium sp. | reverse complement strand
TCCCCCGGTCTGACCTGGACTCCGCCGAACGAAATCATCTCGTTGGTGCTCTGCTCCATGATACGGCCTCTTGCAGTAGCAACAACGCACCCTCTTGCATAGACCGGATAGTCTGCATCGATTATGTCATCAAGGTCTCTGCAGCATCCGTCGATGACTGTACCTGTGATCTTTTTCATCTTGGCACTGTTGGCGAGTATGCCTCCCCAGCATGAAGTGTCGAGACGCCCTCCATTATCGATAACGACGATATCCCCGGGTTCGGCTGCAACGATCGCATTCATTCCAAGGTGATGCTTGTTTTTGGTCTCTCCTGTTGCACACATCTTTACAGTGACAGCTCTCCCTACCATCCTGCCCCACTTTTCGATCATCGGGCGGATCCCATATGTCGCTCCGTGTATATTATAGAAATCACATGCATCAGATACATTTGTTGTTGACAGCTTCTCGAATCTTGCTCTGTACTTTTCATCAAATACGTTCATTTCAGCCTCCGTTTTACTTGAGTTCTTTAAGTGCTGCTTCTATCCTGTCCATTCCTTCATTTATAGTCTCTACTGAAACCGGATATGCAAATCTCACAGCATTTGGCGTTTCGAAAGCATCACCCGGTACAACTGCTACAGCCGCCTTTTTCAGAAGATACTTTGCGAACCCCTGCGCATCACCTATTACCACAGGGCCGTTTTCACCTTCATATGTCTTGTCGAACCAGTAGCTTACATCAGGCATGAAGTAGAAAGCTCCATGAGGCATTCCTGCTTTGAAGCCTTCTATTCTGTCAAGTCTCCCTCTCATGCAGTCGCGGCGCTCTTCAAAAGCGGTCCTCATCTTCTCAACTTCTTTATTACACTTCTCCAGCGCTGCAATGCCGGCCCACTGCACGAAAGTAGTCGAATTGCTGGTAGAATGACCCTGATAAGCGATCATTCCTTTGATTACATCCGCAGGACCCGCTGCATATCCCAGTCTCCATCCTGTCATGCAATATGCCTTGGCGAAACCGTTAAGGGTTATAGTACGTTCATATGCGGCCTGCGAAAGAGATGCGATACTTACATGCTTTTTGCCGTCATAAGTGAGCTTTTCATATATCTCATCCGAAAGGATGTAGAAATCCTTCTCTTCAGCAAGATCTGCCAGTGCTTTTAGCTCTTCTGCCGTATAAACAGCACCAGTCGGATTGTTTGGCGTATTGATGATGACTGCTTTTGTTTTGTCCGTTACAGCCGCTCTGATCACCTGCAGATCCAGATGATAGTTCTCATCAGTTTTTACCACTACAGGCTCTGCTTCAGCCATTTTGATCATTTCCACGTAACTGACCCAACAAGGGGCATTTACTATGACCTCGTCTCCGGGATCGCATAATGCCATGACCGCATTGAACACAGCCTGTTTTCCGCCTGTTGTAACACAAATCTGATCGATACTGTACACAAGATCATTGTCTCTCCGGAGTTTGTCCGCAATGGCCATCCTCAGAGGCGTGATGCCCCCTACTGCTACATATCTGGTCTTACCATCCTCTACAGCCTTTTCAAGAGCGCAGATCACTGGTGACGGGGTATCGAAGTCAGGCTCTCCGACATTGAACGAAATAACATTCTCCCCGCGCGCCTTCATTTCTGATACCATACCGTTTATAGTACTGGTTGCGGAAGGCTTCATATTCTGTATTCTCTTTGAAACCATTTCTCTCTCCCTAATCAAGTTCAAATACTTCCGGTCTCCTGAGTGACAAATACTGTTTTTCCTCTCTCAGCTTTCTGGCAGCATCAAAATCCAGATCTGCCGTCAGAAGGCATTCACTGTCATCTGCAATAGCTGCCACAGTCCCATCGTGAGCTGCGAATACGCTCTCCCCGCAGAAGTCCATGTTTCCTTCCACTCCGACTCTGTTGACCATGAGGCAGTTCATGCTGTTCTGGAATGCCGGGATAAGGATCTCCCATCTGAACACTTCACAAGGCTCTATCTTTTCATTGGCAACTCCTGTAACGACGAAGTCAGCTCCTTTAAGCGCACATGTACGGAAACTTTCAGGGAAGTGCCTGTCAAAACATACGATCTGAGCGACTTTGCCGATAGATGTATCAAATACCGGGAAGCCCTCATTCCCCGAAGTGAAATAGTCTTTCTCATAGAAGTGCGGCGCATAGACAATGTGGTTCTTTTTAGTGATGCCAAGGATCTCTCCCTTTTCGGATATAAGCATCATCGAAGGATAAACATTGCCTGCGATTTTCAGATTTACAGCTATGCTGGCAATGATCCCATTTTCTTTGCAGGCATCACAGAACCCCTGGATATACGGGTGATCCGTTTCGATCGCAATATCTTCTGTTTTCAGGCCTTTATACTGCGGGACATAATGTGTAAGCTGTCCTTCAGGAAAGCAGACCATCTTAGCGTCTGCTTCAGCAGCCTCTTTAATGAACTCAAGTGATTTTCTGTAATTAGTTTCCATGTTTTCGCTCACTCTCATCTGAGCTGCTGCGATCCTTACCATTAGTGCCTCCTTTTACATCGCTTTTCGGAGACAGAGAACCGTCCCCTGTCTCCTCTTGACTCAAGATTATCATCCGCATATTATTGAGTAAAGCGACATAAAATCACATATTCTGTGACATATTGTCACATTGGTGCGAGGTGCATAATGGATACAGAAAAATGCAGAGTCTTACTTCGTGTGATCGAACTTGGAAGTATAAGCGCTGCGGCTGATGAACTGGGATATACCCCTTCCGGTATCAGTAAAATGATGGCAGCATTTGAGGCAGAGCTGGGATTCACGCTTTTGCTGCGTTCAAGAGGCGGCGTCCAGCCGACCAGGGAATGTGAACATATGATGCCTCTGTTCCGCCGGCTGGCTGATGACTATACACTTGCACGTGAAACCGCTGACTCTCTGCTTGGGATCGAGACCGGTGAAATATATGTCGGCACCCCATATCCCGCTTACTTCCGTCCACTGTCACAGCTGATCACGGATTTCTGTACAAGGCACCCCGGGATAAAGGTAGGCATCATAGAAGGAATGAGCTCTGAACTCGCATACAAAGTGGAATCGCGTGAGGCTGATTTCTGCATCATCAGTAAACGTGAAGGGGATTTCGACTGGTTCACGCTTACCGAAGATTCCTTTGTTGCGATCGTATCTTCTGATCATCAACTTACTAAAAAAGGATCCGTGTCCGGAGAAGATCTCTCACACGAACCCTTTATTATGATGCACCCTGATGTCGCAAGCGATTGCTCAATCTATCTGGAAAACAACGGTATCATTCCTGACATACGCTTTTCATGCAGCGATACACTTGCCGCTTATCACCTTGTTGAGGCCGGATTGGGCATAACACTTGATAATATGATATATACTCCGCAATTCAACGGAAAAGTAACCGCGCTTCCTCTTGATCCTCCATATACTATTCCCCTCGGCATCGCCGTACCGAGAGCCGGTCAGCGATCTCCTGCAGTAAGACGTTTCATTGAACTATCTCAAACGTACTTCGATTATTCCATATAAAAACGACTGTATATTTCAACAGTCGTATCCTTATTTCCTTATAGGTTATTTGTGTGTCAGATGCTTATCTATGTTTTGACCGCTATAAAATATCCTGATTATTGTTACTGTCATAGTATTATCTTCAGGAATATAACATACCAGATAGTTCTCAACAGGCATGACTCTAAGACCTCGGGTCTTCCACGGTTCACCTTCGAACTCGCGGAACCTATGTGGCATCTCCTCAAGTTTTAGGATCTGTTCTTCAATTCTGTTAATCAACCCGGCGGCAGTTTCAGGTGCTTGCTTTTCAAATGCAATATACTCAAATATAGCTCTGACATCCTGGCCTGCCTGATCAGACATAACGACCCGGTATTTCATATGTTATATTCCTTCCGTATGTCAGCAAACACATCATCAGCTGCTCTGGCCTTGCCACTGAGCATGTCCTGATAGCCTTTCTCTAATTCGGCATTTATCTCATCGGCTGACAGTTGTGCGATGTTTACCGGCATGTTTGCAGGAAGCGTAACATCAAAAGGCAGACCTCTATGCAAAACTATCTGTCTGTAAAACATAGTTATGGCATTTGATGCAGAAACCCCTAGAGCGGCAAGTATACTTTCAGCCTGTTCTTTTAAATCCGGTTCGATTCTCGCATATAGATTGGCGGTTTTCGAAGCCATAAGCAACCTCCTTTTCTAACTTTACACACATTTATTATACATAATTGTGCGCACATCAGCAATACATTAACAGCATGTATATCTGATCAGATTCTGTATGTCTCCGATTGTACCCATATTCAAGCACAAGAACAGCCTTGAAATCTTTGAAATTTCAAGGCTGTTTATGGCGGAGGACATGGGACTCGAAGAAGTCAGAATCGTACAAACGTTGAAATTCCAAGGAGGAAAAGCGCCGTCCACGCTTGCACCCAGCTCTGTACCCAAAGTTAGAAGTTCTGATGTGAGAACTTAACAGTTATTATCATTACGGTTTTTGAAAGTTCTTCAACTCTATAAACTATAGTATAGTTCTTTACAAACAATTGACGATAACCCTTTCCGGCATATATGCCCACTTTACGTTCAGCACCTCTATCCGGCATGTTTTCAAGGCTTAGTATTGCATCTTCAATATCATCTACGAGATCCAGTGCAGCTTTTTCAGCAAATAGCTCTTTTCGGATGTATACATAGGTCTCATCAATGTCCCGATAAGCCTGAGGAGAAATGAGGACTGTATATTTATCCAAAATGCTTCCTCCTCAATTCGCTTAGTGCCGCTCTGGCCTCAACAGGTTTTGCCCCTGCAGCAAGTTCCGCCTCAGAGTAAGTGATCGCAGAGTCTACTTCCGCTATTCCTACAAGCTGATTGTATGTTTCCATACTCATTACCACAAGGTCACCATAGCCCTGCTTTGTAACAAATATAGGCTCTTTCCTTGCATGACAAAGCCTGGATAATTCGCTTGTATTTCTCAAATCTTTCATTGGTATTATATGTGGCATAAGTAATTACCTCCCAAATAAATAGTAGCATAATTATGTCGGATATCACAACATAATTATGCTCATAATTGTGTTTAGCAAGATTCATAAAAAACGACTGTATATTTTCAACAGTCGTCTCAGGCGGAGGACATGAGACTCTCCTGCTAGAACTCTATCGTTTCAGTTTTTATTTCTTTATCATGACTGCAAAGAACGGCTGCACATGCAGTGTCGTTTGCTTCTTTTGCAACCCAGCGCAGAGTTTTGAATTGCAGTGCCGGATCAGCGGCAAATCCCGGTGATTCCAGCTTTTCCCAGCTACGCGCAGATACGGCGGCATCCGAAGCCAGAATGACATATTTCTCCCTGTTTCTGACAATGACTCCGCAAAGCCCGTCTGTATGCCCCGGCATATTCACCATCATGATGCTGCCGTCACCTGTGATATCTATGGCTTTGTTCATCGGGCCAAGCAGATGGCCTCTGAAGAACACTCTTTCCGCACCCTCTACATCCCATAGCTGCTCCGGCTGTCTGATACGGTATTTCGTCCTTACCGACCAGTATGCTTCATCCTCAGGTATCACTATCCTCTTTGCCCGGCTCACTGATCTGAGTCCCGAAACATGATCCGGATCAAGATGTGTAATGAGCACTGCGTCTATATCTTCCTGCCTTATACCCATAGATCTCAGCTGTTCATCCATTGCCATGCCCGCAGGTACGTATGGCCTGTACAGCGCGGCCAGATGCGAAGGAAGAACGCTTTTTACAGCTTTAAGATCATAGATTCCATCCGGACTGATATCTCTGCTCCAGCCTGTATCCACAAGAAAAAGCCCTGCCGGATGCTCGATCAGATATGAAAACACCGGGAGTGTTACCCGTTTGCGTTCGGGAACCATAACGGCTTTCCGGAAATCAGTCATTATACTCCCGCCGCCGTACAGCAGATCCTCATATACTCTTATGTACCCGCAATTCAGTATGTGTATTTTCACAGCAGCTTAAGTCCTTTTGTCATAAGCAGGAGCCCCAGTGTGACTATCAGCACCGTGCTGACTCTCGTGATGTACTTATTATACCTCTTCGGAATGAATTTCCCGAACATTCCGAAAGTGATCATGAGCACGCATGTCCCAAGTCCGAATGCGAACATCGAAGCAGCCCCGGATCTCCATGAGCCGGAGGCAGCAGCAAACATCCACATAACCGTCAGCGCTCCGCATGGCATCAGTCCCGTGAGCAGCCCTACAATGGCGGGACCGCCTCTGAATCTGCATGGCTTTGTCAGTTGCGGGCTGATGCGCCTCAGAACCGGAACGCCCCACATCATAAGTCCGATGATGACAACAAGCAGCCCGCACATCGTGAGAAGCATGCTTTTAAATTCTATATCATAACTGATCATCGTCCCCATAGCGCCGAATACCGCTCCGACAATGGTATAACTTATGAGCCTTGTCCCATTGTACATCAGTGCATTGTTTTGTGTGAGCATTATGCCGCCGCACATGCCTATGCAATGTGCACCTGTAAGAACACCTATCATGAATAACAGTCCAAAAGATGCTCCCTGCTCTGCCTGCGGGATATCGACCATACCGGTAATGACCGGGACAGCAAAATACAGCAGCAATACCGCTGCTGCTGATATGATATCTGATCTAATCCCGCTCTTGCCTTCTCCTGCGGGATAACCGATATCCGACAGTTTCTTTTCTATGCTTTCAGCGCTTATGATATCCGGAGCATACTGAACTATGACCTCGCTTTTTCTGTAGCTTGCGTCAGCAGAAAGTACTCCGCGCATGTGTATCAGAGCCTGCGCGATCTCATCCTCGCACTGAGGACAGATCATGCCGTCAACTTTCTTTCTGAAGGTTTCTCTATCCATCAACAGTATCCTTCCTCTCAAGCTTTCTTATTCTCAGAGAGTTAAGTAATACTCCGTTTGAGCTAAGAGCCATTGCCGCGGCAGCTATTGAGGGATTGACGATGCCCGCTGCCGCCAGCGGTATACATATCACGTTATATATGACCGCCCATGTCAGGTTCTGCCGTATGTTCCTTACGGTTTCCCTCGACATACTGAACACGAGAGGCAGTGCGCTGATGCAGCTTCCTGCGATCATCACATCCGCCGCGTCGATCGCTATATCGGTCCCGGTGCCCATGGCTATGCCCGTATCAGCGCAGACCAGAGCAGGAGAATCGTTTATGCCGTCTCCTACCATTGCTACAGTCCGCCCTTCGCTTTTGAGTTTATTTACAATGCCGGCTTTGTCTGCAGGCTTCACCTCATACACTACCTTCTCAGGCTCGATGCCCAGCTTCGCAGCGGCCGCCTTTGCTTTGACTTCCTTGTCGCCGCTTATCATGAACACATCCATGCCGCTCTCCTTAAGAGCTTTGACCACTTCTTCAGCGCCGGGTCTGAGAATCTCCTCTTCACCTTCCCCGGTCAGCCCCATAGTAAGCGTTCCCGTTTTATCGAACACGACAGTGTCAGTCTTATAAGCGTTTTCAAGCTGCTCGCCTCCACGGAACAGTATGCCGAGCTCTGCTGCCCTACCCGATCCTGTCATTATTGAGGTAGGTGTTGCAAGTCCAAGCGCGCACGGGCACGCTATCACCAGAGTTGAACAAAGGCAAGACACGGCCTGCCCCATGTTTCCCGGGTCGATCACCCAATACCAGAGACAAAAAATACCTGCTGAGATCAGGGTCGCTGCCGGCACGAACACTGTTGCGATCCTGTCAGCCAGCCTGGCTATAGGCGCCTTCACGTTTTGCGCGTTACTGACTATATCTATAATTTGCGCAAGCATAGTCTTCTTTGCGATATCCTCGCATGAGATCTCAGCGTGTCCCTCTCTTGCCAGCGTGCCGCAATACAGCATGTCGCCTTTTTCCTTAGAAACCGCCTCGCTTTCACCCGTCAGCATGGATTCATCTGTCATACACGAGCCTGAAATGATCCTTCCGTCGACCGGTATGTGATCACCGGCTCTGACTGAAATGACATCTGTCTCTGTCAGTTCACTTATCTGTACCTCTGTTTCTTTTCCCTCACGCAGTACAAATGCTGTTTCCGGTCTGAGTCTTATGAGCCTGCGGATCGCGGCGGAAGCCTCATATCGTGAAGTAGTCTCCATGTACTTGCCGAAAAGGATCAGTGACAAAAGTACACACTCCGAAAGAAAATAGACTTTAATATCATGATGCATGGTGAATGTGACATATGTGCTGTAAATATAGATTATCGTAGTCGAGAGAGCGACCAGAAAATCCATCCCCAGAATGCCTTCCTTAAGAGCTCTGCATGCTCCTCTGTAAAAGTACGATCCCGGC
The DNA here is from genome assembly GCA_017431685.1 of Mogibacterium sp. Taxonomy (GTDB): domain Bacteria; phylum Bacillota; class Clostridia; order Peptostreptococcales; family Anaerovoracaceae; genus Crickella. Next base: position 17,714 of record JAFRKO010000028.1, on the reverse strand, counting down.
CAGAACTGCACAGCGGTAGCGAATAACAGCTGTATATGAGGCCTCATCCCCCACATCAAGGGCATGGTAAGGAGAACACTTGCGCAGAGCGTCCTCAATAGCTTCATTCTCTGATGGATATCGCTTTCCTCATCCCCGCAGGCGGGGCATGATACGTACAATTCTGACGGTTCCATTCTATCTGCCTTCTTTCAGTCTCTTATACTGCTGCCAGCACTTCCATGAGCAAGGCAGGCAGAACACAGGGATGTGGAACAAAAGCACCCAACTTAGCAAGTCCACTCCCTGATAATACGCACCGTTATAAGTCACGCCTTTGATCAGATCAAAATATGAGAAGTTCCATACTCCCCAATTGCCAGTGAATGATCCGCAGAGATGGAGTATGAGAAATGATGCCGTTGTAAAGACCCCTGCTACCGCACCAACTACGCTCGCCGAGGGTCTGCCACTCTTTGCCAGGAACAAGGTGATCACCGGCAGCACGTATACAGTCAAATTGAGCACCCAAAGCGATATAGGTATCGAGTATCCCCAGTTGAGCGCCTGGCGGATGTGATCGCCGTCATGAACCAGTATGGCGATTATCATTATTATCGAGCATGTAGTGATGGTTTTAGCTATGTCCGCAGGCATCTTTTTGTCGAGAAATCCTGCAGCTTTTTCTTCTCTTCGGGACATTGAATATACCTCCGCTTTCTTTTTTCTACCACTTGGTAGATTTAAGATATCACAGGCGCTTTCTGCACGCAATGGTTTTATTGACCGTTTGGTAGAAATACTGTAATATTTTGGCATACAGAAACATCGGAGGTATTTGTATGCCTAAAATCGTAGACAGAGATCAGATGCGCATGGATATCCTTATGGCTTTCCAGCGTTGCATAGACATAAAACCTATAGACACTATCACGCTTCGGGATATCGCCGCAGAGGCCGGCATGGCTCACCCTACACTTCTACACTACTTTGGATCAAAGGACGAGCTCATACTTGAATACGTAAAATACACCAGAGAATACATGTCTCAGCACTGCATCGACTGGTTCCTTTCACATCCAAGAGATGATTATGATTCCAATCTTTCATATATGAATGCGTTCATGAAGTATGTGGCTGATGGTCAGGCGAATGAGTTCAGGCCTAACGCGACTACGCAGACATACGTCCTGGGACATTACAGTGAAGAGATAGGCAGAATGGTTATGGATGAATTCCGTGAATGGCGTGAAGTCATGGAGAAGTGTCTGATTCAGATTTACGGTGATGAAGCCGGCAAGAACGAAGCAGAAGCCATGATGATCCTCATATCCGGGACATTCATATGCAATTACAACCGTGCTCTTACCGGCAACATAAATGACAACATACTAGGTTATTTGAGCAATCTCGCAAGGTCCTGATCATATATGTGGAAAAAAGTGCGTATCTGTTGTCCAGCATACGCACTTCATCGGCTGCAAGTAAGTCACTGCCACCCTGTCAAGTGGTGAGTTCAACGACAAAAGAATTAATTCTCCTTTGCCGTCTCCGACACTTACAGCACATAGTTCTTAGTGAAGCTTTCAAGCTCATACAGAAGTTCTCCGGAGAATTCAAGAACTGTCTCTCCGTCCTTCTTCATGACGAGGTCACCTGTTGCAGCAAATCTACTGTACTTGGTGTCTACACCCTTTGCATCAAATAATGCCTTGAGCGGAGCAGGTGCGGCCGCATAGTGATCTGTGTATACGAATTCCTTGCCCGCTGTCAGTGTGTATTCCACTGTGGTATCTCCCTTGGTGAAGATATACCTGGATACTGCCGGATATGTTCTTCCGCATTTATCATGGACAATAGTTTCAGGGATCTCGACCCTGCATGTCTCAGTATCAGTATTGTCGAAAATGACATTGCCTTCTTTGTCCTCTATGAAGAAGATCGGTATGCGCCTGTAATCGTTCGCTGCCGGAGCAACACAGTCGAAGAGTACCATCGTGTAATCATCGTTCTGCTGCCTTGCCCATACCCACTGATTCCAGAAGAAGAAAGTCTGGATGCTCGGCCACTGGTGGTCATGATAGCCTGTGCCCTTAACATCGTATTCCTTTCCATCGACAACGAGAGTTCCGCTAACATCACCTCTCGGAACAGCGCAGAGCCATGTGAAGAACTGATCTGTTTCCCCGTTCAGAACATAACCTGTGCCCGGTCTCCAGGCGCTGGATGTGCTCTTAAGGCAGACGTCGATCTTCGTGCCCTCATCACCATTGATCACTATATGGTAGTTATCGAGATCTCCCTCAAATCTGTTATCTCCGATTCGCACATCACATCTGTCCTTGCTTGCTGTCGCGTCATCACTTCCGAACATCATTGGATGATTCTTGACCGTTCCATCAGGCATCTGTATGTTGAAGTAAACGAACGGGTTATATCCCTGCCCGGATGACCCCATAAGAGGATGATACAGGGCAAAGTTCACCCCAATCTTGATACCGTCCTCCGTATCACAGTCAAAATACCACCACTCAAGGCATCCCTTATTCCCTTTGTTTCGCTCTCCTTCTTCCCATACTTCAACATGATCTCTATTGATATTAGCTGCAGCATAGTCTTCAGCCCTGTTCATTACTCTGATAGTTTCCATTTCTGACCTCCGAATTTTATTTGACATCAGTAAATTATTTGCATACACTATCAATATATTAATTTCACACAAAAAGAGAAGGCATAGATGCCCTCTCAGAATCAATTAATTTACATCGGAAGGAGTTTCGTCAAATATGTCAGGTACGGATCTCAGGATACAGAAAACATACGCTGCATTAACACGCGCATTTACCGATCTTCTCAAGGTCAAAAGTTTTGAACAGATCACTGTCAAAGAACTCTGCGATTCTGCGGTTGTGAGGACTGCAACGTTCTACAACCATTTCGCGGATAAATATGAATTCGCCGACTTTGTGATCCGTGATATGCTTCTGCGCTATCACAGAGATGCTTCAGATCTCAGCAGACTTTCCGGTCATGCATACTACGAAAGTCTCATTTCAGGCGCCTTCTCGTTACTGGAGAACAACACGGAACTTCTGCGTTCTCTGGCCTCAGATTCTATGCTGTGGTCGATCTCAGGAGTAATCCGTACCAGTATGCATGATGAGCTGCTGACTCATCTGACAGCCGACAAAGCTGCAGGACATGATCTTTCTGCAGAGCCGAAACTGCTTACCGAATTGATCATCGGCGGGCTTGAGCAGGCTGCCAGGTGGTGGTTTACTGATGCAGATCCGTTACCGCCGGAAATTCTTAAAAAGCAGATGCTAGGCAGCATCCTTCGCCTGATTTCCTAAGCAGCCTGCCCATCCGTCGTCAGTCTGACTGACGGATGCTTGAGGATGTCATACTTTAAATCCATCACAGGCCTTTCGCCTCTAATAAAAAGAAGCGCGTATCTGTTGTCCAGCATACGCACTTCATCGGCCGTGAGTAAGTCACTGACCTTATTCGTATTATTCAGAGTATCCCAAAATGCCTTCTTCAGACCTGAGACATCTTTCAGGCCGCTTGTCTCCCAAATATGATCGTCATGTTCTACTACGCCGCAGATAATGACTCCGCCATAGGTATTACACATAGACGAATATGTCTCCCACAGTGAGTGCGGCAGACCGCCCTTTGCCTTCTTGACCTCGCGGTGGTTGTCCTCTTTATATTCATCAAAATCTCTGATAGTGTAATCAAGATTTTATCGAAAAAATGACAGGTTTTCAGACAGTCCCGAGGGCTTGAAACCCAGTAATTCCAACGAAAAAGAGAGCCTCATCAGCTCCCAGATTCTGGCGGAGGACATGGGACTCGAAGAAGTCAGAAGCGTACAAACGTTGAAAAACCAAGGAGGAAAAGCGCCGTCCACGTTTGTACCCGGGATTGTACCCAAATTTATAAGTGTTACCACCCCATTTCAGCGAGCCATCTAACGGTCTTTTGCTCTCGTTCTCTATTGTCATTCTGTTCTTTCTTACCGAGCTTCAGTTCGCCTCTGATTTCTCCATCCAGTATGTACAGAATCCTCTCACACATGGAAGCGATCCTGCTGTCATGTGTGACCATCAGTATCGTTGTTCCATCTCTGTTGATTTTCAGAAATGACTCTATTACTTCTGTAGCTGCTGTCTGATTCAGGGCTCCTGTCGGCTCATCAGCAAATATGATTTCTGGCTCCGATATCATACTGCGGCATATGCATGCCCTTTGTAGCTGCCCGCCTGACACTTCGGACACCTTTCGTTCCGCCAGATCGCCGATATGGAATCCTTCCATGAGCTCCATTGCCCTTTCGCAGTATTCCTTTTTGCGCTTCCTGTCAGCATGGAGTGAAGGCAACACTATATTGTCTATTATGTTCAGATTTTCCAGCACATTCATCTGCTGGAACACAAAGCCCATTCTTTTCAGTCTCAGTTCGGCTTTCTCATCCTCATTCATCCCGGTGATCACCGTATCCCCAAGCATCACCTCGCCGGTGTCCGGATCATCCATCCCGGATACATTATACAGAAGTGTTGATTTTCCTGATCCGGACGGTCCCATGACAGCGACCATCTCACCTTCTTTGATCTCAAAGTTTATGTCTTTCAGGATATCCGCCTTACCCAAATGTTTTACTGTCAGCAATTCTTTCATGTCGTCACCATTTTCCCCGTGTAATCACTTTAATGCCCCTGCTCTGAGGCATTCCCATGCATGAATTCTTTTAACTTCCGTCAAACTTAGGATCGCTGCAAGCACTGCAGACACTGCTATCATAGCCGGTGCCGCCGCAAACACTGTCAGAGGATCGATGATAAATCGGAAGCTGTATGCTCCCATAGACCTGAGAAGCAATGCCGCCAGGCTCTGCCCCGGAACGATCCCGGCAAACACTCCCAGCACTATCCCAGGAAGTATATAAGTCACAGTCTTCTTCAGATATTCCATGCGGATATCTGAAGAGGTAAATCCCAATGCTTTCTTGAGCGAACTGTCATTGCGTTCTCTCCAGACCACCAGCCGTATCAGCAGAAGCATCACGATAAACAGTACAAAGCACGCCATGACAGAAGAGACCGCAGCTGCCTTTGAGATATTTCTTATTGTCTGTCCATAGGTCCCCTTTAGATAGTCTGCGATCAGAGTGACCTTGACGCCGCTTTCGAATGACGAATATCTGTCCTGATATTCATTTGTCCACTCTCTGGTAAGATCCTCATCTGCAAGTGACAGATATATGATGCTCCACATTACCGGCGTTGCATCATCCGGATCTTTCATGCAGGCCTTAGCTGTTTTGCCTCCGTTAGTAATGTCTGAATAGATCCCGCATACACTGCAGGAAATCTCCTCCGCAGTGCCGTCCTTCATTTCCTTGCAGACAATGATTTCGTCCCCCAGCTTCACGCCCATCTCTTCAGCATTCAGGACAGATAAAGCTATCTCTCTGTCATTTTCAGGATACCTGCCTTCTGTGTATCTCACAGGGAATCTGCTGTGATCCCCGTTTTCGATCATCAGATCATACGACGACCCGTTCTGGAGGATCGTCCTGTAGGAGCCTGTTTCCATCAGCACATAATCACGTACTCTGTTGTCATGCCCTATGTCTTCAGTCACTTCTCCGGCGATCTTCCTGACATTCCCGGTCTGCCTTACATCGATGCGGATATGGCTCTCGCCTATCCCCATATATGTGACGAATTCAGGCGCCTCTATAGTACTCTTCATATTCTGCGGCACGAGTATCATGAACATCGCCGTTGCGGTGATGATCATTGCAGGAAGCCAGAGATTCTTCTTTTTTCCGAAACTTCCCCTCCCGTAAAGTGCGTCAGCCGCAGATATTCTGTCTGTCCTGTGGAGCAATCTGCTCACCGACAGCAGGATCATCCCTTCAGCCGCAAGCGCTCCAAGTATCATGAGTGCATATATCAGTCCGGTGTTTCCGGCATTCCCGTAAAGCTCTCTCATCTGCGCGCCGACTGGTTTTGCCGTGATGATCGCTGCGATAACACCCGTCATGCATCCGACAACGGATAAGATAAGGTACTTTGACATATAGAGCTTCCTTATGTCACGCCTTGATATTCCCACCGCTTTCAGCATTCCTATACCGGTTTTATCCTTCTCAAGCTGAGTCAGGATAATGTATCTGATGCACAGCATCGAGATAAGCAGTACTACAACGCTTACAAGCAGTATTACGAGTATCATCATGCCATCTGAAAGTGCATTCATCATCCGGATAAGAGGATACGTGATCGTAGGACCGTTATCGGGCAGTCCTGCATCCTTGTATGCTGTGGCAAAGGCATTGATATCGCTGCCATCCTTAAGCCTGAACTCTATCAGGTATTCCTCACTGCCGAGCTGTCTGAGTCTTTCATAGTCCGGCTCGCTGATCAGGAACCGCTTGGAAGAAGCCATCATCGAATTCATCTGTGAATCACGCAGAAATCCCGCAACGATCAGTTCTTCCTTTCCGATCCTCATCACATCTCCGGATTTTATCCCATACTCCTTCCTGTAGCATACCGGCACGTACACCTCTCCTTCAGATGGATAAATCACTTTATTATCCGCATCTACGAGATAGTCAAACAGGCTGCTCTGGCAGCTGAGCCCGTTATCCTGCATATTGTTCTCAAAAGACTCATTTCCGATAGATATCTGGCTGTTCTGAAGATTCAGAAAGGTACAGATCTGCATTGCCTCTATGTCTTCTCTCTGCTGGGAAAAGCTATTAACATCATCCTCATCCAGTTCTCCCGTATGCATCTGCAGGAAATCAGGAGTCTTCGCTTCAGTCATGAGAGAGTCAATGGAATCTGCGAGACTTGCATAAAGAAGTATCGAAAGGCCCAGCAGCATCGCCGTTACCGCCATGAAAATACAGGTCGCAGCCGAGACCAGCTTATTTGCTTTGATGTCATTGATTATCATTCGTCTTTCCATACGTTTCACCTGCACTTTGCTCTTCCAGTTTTCTTACATCCTTTGACCGGTACAATGCTGCCGCGACCGCTGCGAGCAAAGCTCCCGAGACCATGATCACTGCAGCTGCTCCCCGGCCTACACCGATATGCCATGCATTCGCAGCATTATCGGCAAGCAGCCCTGCCGTCCCGTATGCCACTACATAGCCTATCTGAGACAGGAAGCTGATCAGGCCCCACGCTCTTCCCTGTTTGCCGGCATCTATATTGGTCCTGACCAGATAGTCGAGACAGTTATTCGCAAACGGCAGCATGAAGAAGAAGATGAAACCGAAACCGCAGATCATAAGAATGTTCTCCTTAAGGCCAAAGCCGACCATAGACAGGCCCGCAAGCATAAGAGATATGCTGAGAGTGCCCGTAAAGTTTTTCTTCAGTCCGCGGATCCCGATGATCACACTTGATACCAGCATTCCGCACGCGCAAACGGTCTCAGCTATCCCGAGCACTTTGCTGCTCTGAAAATCGAGTATCATAGGTTCCGCCAGTATCTGCATCGCGCCCATGAAGCATGTCATCACGGATGAGACGATGATCAGTATCATCACACCACGCTTCTCATTTATCGCCGCCCAGCCTTCCCTGAAGCTTTCAAGGAAAGACGCTTCTGCATCTGCAGGCTTTGCGGAAATTCCTTTGCGGACCACTGCCGTGCATATTACTGTCAGGAAGAATGTGCCTATATCGATCATCAGAAGCATCTTCACATCACTCACTGTCAGCAGAAAGCCGGCGATCAGCGGTGATATAAGATATCTTGCGCTGCCGGCGATACTCACCATGCCGCCCGCTCTCGAGTATTCCTCCTTTGTCAGGAGATCCGTAACCGTCGCTTTGTAGGAAGGCTCCAGAAGCGACGAGAATACTGAGCTTATGAATACACCTATGCATATCTGGTACAATTGTGCTTCACCGGTAAGCATGCATATAAGGATATATACAAGCCCGAGTGCTGACAGCCCGTCGCCGGCCATCATGAGGATCCTGCGGTCATACCGATCAGCCAGAACTCCCGCAGGCGCGCTCAGGAGCAGCACCGGCAGGAATGCCAGCAGAGCCACAAGCGCCATGTCAGCGGCGCTTCCTGTCTCCCGGAATACATATACGCCAAGGCCAAAACTAGTAAGTCCCGAGCCTATTGCTGACACCAGTTCTCCGCTCCAGAGAAGAAGGAATTTATTGTAGTTAGATCGTTGTTCCATTTTTGCTACCCTTTGCCTACCGACAGATTGTCGGTAGAATGGTCCAATATATGGGACCCGCCATATACAGAGGCAAGTCCCTTTTGAGTATTATCTGTTCAAGATATTCATGATCGCAGGTGCCAGACTACCCTCTTCTGCACCAAGTATCCGTTCAACATGGCAGATAAAAGCCTGACCTTTGTGTACAAGCTCCTCCTCAGTCAGCCCGGCAAGTGCATCGAATGCAATATTCGAATAGATCAGGATCATCTCTGCAGCTTCATCAGGGTATTTCGAATCAAAAGCACCCGTCTCGTTTCCCTCCCTGATAAGCTCTGATATCAGCGGGACCACTCCGCTGATCAGGCGCTCCTGCATTTTCTGATGGAGCAAAGCATTCTGAGGTTTATGAATCTGTTCAAACACCTCAGGACCGGCTCCGTCGTTTATATCAAGCGCGATTATCGCTCCTGTCAGTCTGTCCAGAAGCGGGTGGCTCCTATCTGAAACAACAGCTTTTGATCTGGCGATCGCATCACGGGTCATCCTCTCGACCAGAGCATCAAGTATCTCCTCTTTGGATCCGAAGTGATGATAAAGCGTGCCTCGGGCTATGCCGATCCTTTTGATAATGTCATTTGTGCTGGCATTATCAAAGCCTTTTTCGGCGAACAGCTGCTCTGCCACATCAAGTATTTCATTTTTCCTCTCTTCGGCAGTTTTTACGATCCTCATCTTTGCAGTCCTTTTATAAAAGCTTACCGACAACTTGTCGGTAAGCTTAAGATAACATACTGTTTTTTGCTTGTCAAGAAACTGTTCCGACCAGGCTTAGCCAAAGATCTGGTCTGGTAGTTTCAGCTTCTCCTTTGCGGGGAAGTTCTTGTCGAACTCTTCTACATCAGCATCATCCACATAATATGCCTGCGGGGTCTGATACACTCCTGTGACTTCATCCAGATATCCCGGTATCAGTTCTTTGCACAGGAAGAATGAATCATCTGCGCCTTCCGGCAAATCATGGTAGCGTATGCCAAACTTTCGGGCATAGTCAAAACCGCTCTTGCCATAGAAGTCTATGTTGCCCTCGAACAGGACTGCGCCAAATCCCATCTCCGCAGCCTTCTCGAGGGAAAAGTCAAGCAGCATTTTGCCGTATCCGTTGCGCTTCAGTTCAGGCGTTATACAGATAGGACCCATTGTCAGGACATCGATATCCCTGCCATCATCTGCATTGATAACGGTTCTCACGAAAACATTCTGTCCGATCAGCCTGCCGTCCTTTTCCATGACAAAGTCGAGTTCCTTCACGAATGCCGGATCATCTCTCAGCACATGCAGCACATAATGCTCACTGCAACCGGGCTTATATACATTCCAGAACGACACCCTTACAAGATTCTCTACTTCCCTGTATTCTACTTTCTTTTCCGAACGAATTATTACGTCATTTGCATTCATTTTTTTACCTCCTGAAAATTGTTGACTTCAATTGCCTTTCAGCGGGAGGTTCTTGTGATCGCACGCCAACCTCCCGGTCAGCATACAATCTCTAGTGTGTTGTGTAGTTTTTTCAAACAGCACTCTCCTTTTCTATTTAAATTATAATAATTCTATCAGTTGGAATAACTCATGTCTATTGGTTCTCTCACTGCCATTCCAGGCACCACAATTGAGATCGCCGTGAATATCGGTATGCAAGCCAGCACCGGCCATATCACGAACTTATAGCTGAACATCATCATCTGTCCTGCTATTAGATTTACAAGAATATGATTGAGAAGCATGCCGGCAGTCAGTACAAACGCGAAGGTCAGGCATATACGGAAAACTCCTTCCATTCTGAGCATTTGAGTCATCTGTCTTCCGGTCATTCCGATCGCTCTTAAAGTTCCAAGTTCAGTCCTTCGCTCATTGATTGATGTAACGGTCAGGTTAATAAAATTCATAACACCTATGAGTGCCAGAACAAAACTCAGTGCGCCGCCAACAAGAAGGAACATCCTTACCATTTCTTTGAAGTCGTCCAGATATGTCATTCTTGATGTATAGCCCAGCTGCGGCTTCGTAACCTCGCAGTACTCTCTGACCTCATCGTCTACTGCTTCCAGTTTTGCCTCATCTGCATTGAAGAAGAGTTTCATTGCGCCTCCGGATTCCGGAATATGCCTCAGGTATTCACCCATCGGAAGTGTAAAGTATACATCAAGCCCGTGACTGTGTTCCGGGCCCATAGCATATGGGATATCTCCTATCGCCATGACTTCGTACTCATCCTCTGTACCATCAGGAAATACGACTATTGCATTCTCTCCTATCTGATAGAATGCATATTCTGCATCCTTCTTCCCGTTCCCGCTTTCAACCGGAGATGACACTATTACATACTTGCCGGTTCTGAACTTTTCCCAATCGATCTCGCCTGCATCAATCTCCATATTCTCGTATGGGAATTCATCCATGCCATAAATGTGAGCATCTATGCTGTGTGTCTCATAAATCTCATGCTCGACTGCAGCTTTGTGATCTTCACTGAAGGCGAACCAGTCAGGATGTTCTTTATATGTCTTTGCCATACGATCAAGGGCTTTTCCTTCCATGAGCTGCAACGTTTCACTCATGCGGATGGCTCCGATATCTGTCACACCGTCTATCCTGCTCAGTGACTCGATATCTGTATCCGCTACTCCCTCATAATCCATATCCTGATAGTTCTTACTTATCACAGAGCCATCGGCGACCATGAAGTCAGTTGCCGCAAAGTTCTTTACATATAAGTTTTTGTCAAAGCTCGATATGACCGATACTGTAACATTTATCACGATCACGCTGAGAGCAAGAGACAGCACGACAAGAATGGTTTTGCGTCTGCTGCGCTTCAGATTCTCCCAGGCCATGGAAGTGACAGTTACCTTATGCGTTTTTCTTTTTGTAGAAAGCTTGTCGCCGGCATACTCGCTGTATCTGACTGCTTCCACAGGAGAGATCTTCTTAATTATCCTGCATGGTTTTATACAACCGGCTCTTACAGTCAGCCATGAGAAAACCGCACTGGCAGCAAATATACGTATATCAGCGATCGCCTCACTGTCTCCTGCGTTGAAATTACTCATAATATATGGCACAAGCACTACCGAGACAAAATATCCCAGGATCAATCCGACGGGAATTGCTATCGAACTGATCATAGCTGCCTGCCGCACTATGATACGCCTAAGCTGTCTGTTAGTTGTCCCAACAGTCTTGAGCAAACCATAGTAAAGGATATCTGACGAGACCGCTATGTAAAAGATGTTGTAGATTATCAGATATCCTGATGCCATGATCAGAAGAAGTATGATCAATACAATGGCTGCAGTAGTCGGATCAAAGGTGTTTGCCGCATATGCCCAGTTTACACCGTCATTGATCTCGTCTCCCCATCCCAGACGATCTTTCAGTTCTGCCATCTGCCCGGATAAATCGTACCGGCTGCTGAAGTTGAAGCCGGGATTGACAGAGCCGGCAAAGCTGTTTGCTTCTATGAACCTGTCCTTATCAGCTTTGTTCCTCCAAGCCGGAGAAAAGCCTTCCTGAAATTCTTTTGAAATATAGATCTCATTAGCCATGGTTGCTGCCGGCTTTTCCCAGTATCCGCTTAGTCTGAAGTCTCCTTCATACTCATCGAAGCCGTTGCTTATCTTCAGGTGAATGATCTCTCCGATCTCATGCGACACACCAAACGCATCCAGTACGGATGTACAGGTTGCGATCTCGTCCGGTTCCTCCGGAAGACTTCCGGTTTCAGGCAGACTGAATCCGCATTCTGCAGCATCTTCAGTCGTATAACGGACTTCTGTATAATCTTCATTCAGTTCTTCATTCAGGATCTCGCCAACGATGATGTTATACGAAAGGTCATGCACCTCCGGATCCCCGGAAAGCTGATCATATTCTTCCTGCGTCAGGAATTTGAATCCCGCTTGTTTGCTTGTTCCGACCTGATACATGGTATTTCGTTCAACTGATCGCATGATGCTGCCGCCCGAAGTGAAAAGCGTAGTCATCATCACTGTTGTCAGAACGATCGCAATGGTCAGAATAATGTTGCGGCGTCTGTTTGCAGCCATGCTTTTTCTGCACAGATTGTTTATGCAACCCCGATTATTTACACTATTCATGAAGCGCACCGCCCTTCATTACAACACGGCCATCCTCGATACGGATGATGCGGTCTGCCATCTGAGCGATCTCCTCGTTATGAGTGATCATGATCAGGGTCTGGCGGAATCTGGTGCAGGATGTCTTCATAAGGCCGAGCACATCCTGACTGGTTTTAGAATCGAGATTTCCTGTAGGTTCATCAGCAAGTATGATCGAAGGCTTTGTTGCAAGCGCTCTTGCGATCGCGACCCTCTGCTGCTGACCTCCTGATAACTGATTCGGCATACTCTGCGTTTTTTCACTAAGCCCCAGTACACTAATGATCTCATCGATATGGTCCTTGTCTACTTCATTTCCGTCCAGCTGTATTGGAAGCACTATATTCTCATAAACATTCAGTACCGGAACAAGGTTATATGCCTGAAATACAAAGCCTATCTTTCTGCGCCTGAATATAGTAAGCTCCTCATCTTTGAGACTGAATATGTCTTTGCCATCCACAAAAACAGTTCCTTCTGTCGGCCTGTCAAGACCTCCCAGCATATTAAGCAGCGTCGATTTGCCGCTTCCGCTTGTTCCGACTATTGCCACAAATTCGCCCTGCTCGACTGAGATGTCTATTCCGTCTACCGCTTTTACAGGGATCTGACTCTGGTCGTAGTATTTCTTCAGGTTTTCAGTTCTCAATACTTCCATGAATTCTATTCCTCCAAAAGTGCTAAGTACTTTGGTTCGTACTTAGCATAACAATTCATTCTTTCCATATCCTTTCTGAAATATTACAGTTTTGACATATTCGGGAAGCAGATATTAAAGGTGCTGCCTTGTCCCTCTCTGGATGTGACTTTGATGTAGCCGCCATGATCTTCAACGATCTGTCTGGAGAGATAGAGGCCTACGCCTATACCCTCCTTATCATGCACGGCCGAGCCCCTGTAGAATCTGCTGAACACTTTAGGGATCTCATCCTCTGTTATACCGATTCCCTGGTCTGAAACACGTATACCGGAGAACAGTTCATATGAAAACACGCTGATACAGATCTCTGTTCCTTCTCCGGAATACTTGATCGCATTATCCACGATGTTGAATACCGCCTCCGTCACCCACTTTGGATCGATCATAACGGTCGCATCATTATCTTCACTGATCGTGATGCTGATGCCTTTTTCCTGTGCACGTGGAGATGCCTGAGATGATGCAGTTATGACGATATCCATCAATGAAGTCTCTTCTTTCTGAAACTGAAAGATGCCGGTCTCAAGTCTGGACATTTTCACCAGTGCCTTGATCAGCTCATCCAGCTTTCTGCTCTGCAGACAAATCTCTTCTGCATACTCTTTTGCCGGGCCATCATTGACCGCTTCTTCAAGCAGCTGTGAATAGATCATTATACTTGTAAGAGGAGTTTTGGTTTGATGCGAAATGTTCGTGATCAGCTCCTCGATCCTGTTTTTTTCTTCCTGAAGCTTGCGCTCCGACATGGATGCTGAAGACAGGTATCTCATCAGCTTGCTTTGAAGCTTGGAGAGCTCTGATTCGTCAAACCGCGACTCATGGAAATCGCCGCTTATGGCATCGTCGAGCATTTTATTCAGGATCTGATACTCATCACGCCTGAACATCCTGTTACTCCCATCTGAAAACATAACCGATGCCATATACTGTATGGATCAGGTTTTCATCCTTGCTTTCGACCTTATCACGAAGTCTTTTCACCGAGACTGTCAGCGCGTTTTCATCAACATACTGCTGATTCTGCCATACATAGTCTATCAATTTGTCCCGAGATAATGTCACGCCTTCATTCTCAACAAGGCACTTGAGAAGCCTTATCTCGGTCTTGCTCAATTCGATCTCTGCCCCATCCCTACTGAAATGGAGATTATCGAAATCCAGAAACAGTCCATTTTTATCATATGAAAATGACCCAGTCGCAGCATTAGTGTGTGCGAGCAGCTTCTGTACGCGAAGCCTGAGCGCCATAAGTGAAAACGGCTTTGTCACATAATCGTCTGCACCGAGACTGAGCCCTGTCACTTCATCCAGTTCAGTGTCATTTGCAGTAAGGATCAGCACAGGGATCTGCGAAGTCTTTCTTAATTCTTTGAGGAATTCCAAACCGTTCCCATCAGGGAGATTCAGGTCCAGAATGACCAGATCTGCATTGTGTATATCCTTTGCCTCTCGCAGGTTATAGCAACAACAGAAATCATATTGTTCTTTACCCAGCGTCAGCTCAATGCCATGATTTATGGCGGGGTCATCTTCAATTATTACAATTTTCTTAGTTGTCATGTCTACAGTATTGCTGCCGGATCTCTGTTCCGGCCTCCTGATAATTTGATATGGTTTCCTCATCCACGGGGATCACACAGAAATGGCTTCTGGATCCAACTGCGAAATACGGGTACACACCGATTCCATTATGACATATCAGCACGCCCGGAACCATGCCTTTCCCGAACCGTTCCTCGTGCGAAACGATCTTTTCCGCGGCCAACTCATTCACTTCCCTGCAAAGGCTGGCCAGCTCCTTCGCGCTGATATCCGGCATCAGTACACCCGCCGCCACAAAGCACATTTCTTCGTGCAGTCTCCATGTATTGTCACGCAGATCATGTTCATTATAATTCAGTTCTATCTGAAGCAGCTGTCCGCTTTCTTCCGAAACATAAATATTCAATACCGGATAAAACCTTGCATCTCCGGGAGCATATACATAGTGTCTCGTGCGATGATCCGAAGGAATTGAGGTGTCTTCCACATACGTTTCGAACTGTTCTAAAGGAGGCAGACAGGCATCCGGTGTGCCTTCCCGGTCACAGACAGCATTCCACCCTTCAATAAGTTCGTTCGCAGTCATATCGAACACAAGATCGTTCTCCCCATTTCTAAGCACCCTTGCCGGATCACCAGCATCTGATGATTCCTGTATCTTCGAGGATGATTCCTGTATCTGTGATTCCGATGCAGTATCCTCAGCAGATGTACATGCGGTCAGGAGCAACATCAGAACAGTCATTGTAACAATTATTTTTGACAGTCCCGTTCTAATCATATCATCTCTCCTCTATTCTTGAACCGATAGTACGTCTTTGTCAGCATTCGGATTTTGTATAGAGCTCCGATTCGTTCAATTCATAACACTCTGTTTAACCAGATATCCTTCTTGAATCGCCGCTGCAGTTGCAACCACGCAAACAACTGCGCTACTGTACCTCAGATCTATTGTTGCCATAGTGAGCGGAAGAAGGAACAGCATCCCTCCAGTCACCTTGTTCATTATGGAATGAACAGATATGAACTCTTTCTGTCTGAAGAATCCAACTGCAATATTCGTCACCTTAATCATGGCAATGGTAGCAATCCAAATATAGAGCCAACCCGGAATATGCATCACAGGCAACAATTTAATCAGACATACTGCTACGAATACGATATCCGCGATTGTATCCAGCCTTGATCCGAACTCGCTAACGGTTCCTGTTTTCCTTGCCACAGCACCATCGATTATGTCTGAGAATCCGGCAGCTATATACAGCGCATAGAACGTTGGCGAAAATGCCGGACAGAAAAGCAAAGCAACACTGAGCAATATTCTGATTCCAGTTATGATGTTTGCCATGCTATACCGGTGTCCCACCTTCGATCAGATTTCCGTCCGGATCATAGAAACGTATGACCTTCTGTCCCCAGCTGTCAGTTGTGTAAAGCTTCTCTTCCACAAGCTTTTTCTCATGCCTAATGACGTTATAAGGAGACTGATGTTACATTTTGAAACACCAGCCTCCTCCTGTTACATTGTTATTTTACAGCATAGCACACTTCTGTGACATACTCATCCGGATTATGTGTCTCGTGCGGACTGACGTGATAGATATTGAACATCGGTCCAGCGCACTCATAGCCGTTGTCATTGACCCAGGAGATCACGGCTCCATACACTTCCGGCATCTGTTCGTATCCGCCCTTGACCATACAGCTGGCGACCTTTACAGGCGGAAGCGTTTTGAACTTCACATGCTCGGTGTCAGGATACTTGCCTTTGACAGTCTTCCAGGCAATGAGTTCCACATTCTCCTCTTTGTACTCATCGTCCAGATACTCTGCCGCTACAAGGCATGGATCTGCCGGAACCATGTTAAGTGGAGCTGTTTCCTCGCCTAAGATCTGCCACACCATCCCTTCATCTTCATAGTGAGGTATAGTCATATGTACTGTTGCAGCATAACGTTCAGGTATAGTTTTGATCGATACATTGTAACTCATGTTCTGTTCCTTTCTCAGCCTTTCCCTGGCTGTATCCAGGAGCCGCATCTGCCGCTGCGTCGTTTCCGATATCTCCTGCAGTTCGAGCTGACGCTTCATAAGGTAATCATCAAGCTCATCCCTGTTTTCGTAGATCTCAAGCATCTTTACGATATCTGCCAGGGAGAACCCCATATCCTTGAGTGCTGTGATCCGCCCGATCACAGGCAGCTGCTCAGGACTGTAATAACGATAACCCGTAAATTGATCTATTTCAGCGGGTTTCAGCAGTCCGATATCATCGTAATGACGAAGCATTCTGATGCTGACTCTTGATAGTTTTGAAAATTCGCCTATTCTCAGCATTTATTTTTAACCTCCAAGGAGTTATTATTGAGCTCATCATTACCGTAATATCTTACACAGTGTCAGAGTCAAGCGATTTATTTACCTTTATGCTTCTCTCTTTTCTTTTTCTGCCTCAGCTCGAACCGGCGCTGCTTTTCCGCCTCCTTTTGTTCTTTACTGATCTGTTTTCTCTCTATCTTCTTTTCTTCGCGTTGCATCTGAAGTGCCTGCTGTGATTTCGTCCCGACGCCCTTCTGCGCAGTCATTTTTCGCGCTTCTCTCTGTCGTCTTTTGGGATTTGTATGCTCCTTTCTCACTTCAGCATCCACAGGCGGACTATACTTCTGTTCATAAGAGTGATTCAGCACGAACTCATATATATCGGCCATGCTCGGTTCTGCGCCGAAAACATGTTTTGCAACAGTGAGCTTTCCATTCTCTACCCTTTCAGATAGTCCTATCCAGAATGGTTCATCATATAGCACTGTTAATCTGGTTTCCAGTTTAGTCATATATGCGTCCATTCGATTGCCCGAATCCTTTGAACAAATACCAGCCAAGTACGGCATTAAAGCCTGTCGCAGCAAACACACTGCACCTTTCCACTATTCCGAAGTATTGCGGAGGAGCTATGCCTGTTCCTATTGCTCCAATCATCATCATGGCAAGTGCGATTGCTGCCCACCTGCCGAGAGTCCTGACTTCGGACTGCCTGAAACCGGCTATTATCAGAACCACAAGTGAAGTGATCGACAAAATGACTACAAGCGCCGTTACA